>NZ_CP118100.1:1278946-1598682 GCF_028747645.1 Microbacterium esteraromaticum | reverse complement strand
TCGTCCTCGTCACCCTGGCGCGGGCGATCCGGATCATCCCCCAGGCGACAGCCGGCGTCGTCGAGCGGCTCGGTCGCTATCACAAGACACTCACGCCGGGCCTCAACCTTCTGGTTCCGTTCATCGACCGGCTGCGCCCGTTGATCGACATGCGCGAACAGGTGGTGTCATTTCCCCCGCAGCCGGTGATCACCGAAGACAACCTCGTCGTCTCGATCGACACGGTGGTCTACTTTCAGGTGACCGACGCCCGCGCCGCTACCTACGAGATCGCGAACTACCTCGGCGCCGTCGAGCAGCTCACGACCACGACGTTGCGCAACGTCGTCGGCGGACTCAACCTCGAAGAGGCGCTCACCAGCCGTGACGAGATCAACGGCCAATTGCGGGTCGTGCTCGACGAGGCGACCGGCAAGTGGGGCATCCGCGTCTCGCGGGTCGAGCTGAAGGCGATCGACCCGCCCGTCTCGATCCAGGACTCGATGGAGAAGCAGATGCGTGCCGAGCGTGACCGTCGCGCTGCGATCCTGACGGCCGAGGGGTCGAAGCAGTCGCAGATCCTCGAAGCCGAGGGTCAGCGTCAGGCCGCGATCCTAAAGGCCGAGGGCGACAAGCAGGCTGCTGTGCTCCGAGCGCAAGGTGAGGCCGAAGCGATCCAGAACGTCTTCACAGCGATTCACCAGGGCCGTCCCGACGACAAGCTGCTCGCGTACCAGTACCTGCAGATGCTTCCGAAGATCAGCGAGAGCGAGTCCAGCAAGCTCTGGATCATCCCGAGCGAGCTCACCGAGGCGCTCAAGGGCATCGGTAGCGCGTTCACGCCCCGCCCAGGCTCCGACTCACAGCGTGACGCGTGACGCACCCGTACTTCCGGGGAATCGACGGTCCGAGGGTCTTCGCGCACCGCGGTCTGGCGTCCGCCCCCGGGCAGGATCCCGCGATCTGGGAGAACACAGCGGCAGCATTCGCGGCGGCGGATGCTGCCGGAGCGCGCTACATCGAGACCGACTGCCAAGTCACCGCTGACGGCGACGTCGTACTGTTCCACGACAGCACGCTGCAGCGCATTGCCGGGGACCCTCGGCCGATTGCTTCGGTGCGCACCGCCGAGCTCGTCGAGCTCTTCGCCGACCACGGCGGGCTGCTGACGGTCACCGAAGCTCTCGAGGCCTTTCCGCGCTCGCGCTTCAACATCGATGTGAAGGTTGCCGCCGTAGCCGAACCGATCGGCGCGCAGATCGCTCCGCACGCGCACCGCGTCCTGTTGACGAGCTTCTCAGACCGCAACCGCGCGGCGGCGCTGGACTCCGTTCGACGCGCGGGCGCCGAGATGCCACCGGCGACCTCCGGCGGTAAGCGCGTCATCGCGGCGTTGCGCGCACTCTCCGGAGCCCGCCTCTCCCCCGCTCGCGCACTGCTCGGCGTCGACGCCGTGCAGATCCCCGAACGTCATGCCGGCGTGCGCATCCTGACGCCCTCGCTCGTGCGGGCGGCGCACGCGCTGGGGGTCGAAGTGCATGTGTGGACCGTCAACGATCCCGCCGAGATGCAACGCCTCGTCGATGCGGGCGTCGATGGAATCGTGACCGATCGTGCGGATCTCGCGCTGGATACGCTCGGTCGACCCTGATACACCCAAAACGTCGTCCTTAACCTGAGAATATCCTGAGTCTTCTGCGCAGAACTCGCGACCATGGATGAAGCGCACAGGCGCGCGCGCTATACCTAACAGCGACGAGAGGACCACACAATGGCAGATCGCAGCCTTCGCGGCATCCGATTGGGTGCGCAGAGCCTTCAGAGCGAAGAGGGCGTCGTTTTCATGGAACGTCGCGCCACGACGTACAAGTGCGAGTCGTGCGGTCAGGAGACCACGCTGATGTTCGCCGCGGATGCGGAGTCTCCGCAGACCTGGGAGTGCCGCGCGTGCGGCGCGGAAGCGGTGCTGCAGGTCGACGGCGCATCGGTCAAGCTCGAAGAGGCCGATGAGAAGGCGGCCCGCACGCACTGGGACATGCTTCTCGAGCGTCGCACCCGCGACGAGCTCGAAGAGCTCCTCGCAGACCGGCTCGCCTACGTGCGGGCACGTCGTGGCGACGGTGACGACCCGTCGCACGAGCGCATCGGCGCATGACGCACCGGCGCTGAATCACTCGCGCCGGGCGCGCACGCCGGCGATGATCAGCGTGACGCAGCCTGAGACCAGCAGCACCAGCTGAATCCAGGGGCCCAGCATGACACCCGCCGTGAGGCCGGAGCGTAGCTCGACATCCTCGAGCAACGCTCCGGCCTCATCTGCGTCCAGCGACGAGACGGTCGAGCCGTCCGGACGAATGATCTGACTCGTGCCCACCGTAGAGACGTTGACGACGCTGCGCCCCGTCTCGATCGCGCGCATGCGCGCGAAGGCGAGCTGCTGCAGATTCTCGTCGGTGCCACGGAAGTCGGCGTTGTTGGTCTGGAACACGAGCACTTCGGCACCGGCGGTCACACTCTCGCGGATGACCTCGTCGTAGATCACGTCGAAGCAAATGGCCAGCCCCACGCGCACGCCGTCGACGTCGACGAACGGCGGGTTGACGCCCGGGGTGTACTCCCTGCCGATCAGGCCGATGAGGTCGGGAGCGATGGCGTAGTAGAAGTCACGGTCCGGCACGTACTCGCCGAACGGCACCGGGTGGCGCTTGTCGTGACTCTGCGTCGCGGTGCCCTCGTCGGTCCACAGGAACGACGTGTTGAAGTACTCCTCGCCGCGTTGCGTCGCGGTGTTGGCGAGCAATGGCGCGTCGAAGACGTTCACCAGCCGGGTGAGCCGCCGTGCTGTCGCGGGATCCTGGAACGGGTCGTAGTCGACCCCGCCCTCTGGCCAGACGACGAGGTCGATATCCTCACCGCGCAACGCATCCATCGCCTCGGTCTGCGCCGTGATCACACCGTAGGGTTCGCGATCGTCGAAGTACCCGGTCGCACCGTTGCCCTGCACCGCGGCGATGCTCATCGCTCCGGACGGCGTCGTCGGGAACAGTGGCGTGAACACGAGAACGAGCACCGTCAGCGCCGGGGCGATCAGGCGCAACGGATGCCGCCACGTGCGCATTCGTACGACCTCGATCAGCAGGGCTACCGCCGCGACCATCAGGAAGGTCAGGCCGCTCACCCCCACCCACGAGGCGACCGGGGCGAACGGTCCTTCCGACTGGGTCATGCCCAGCCGTGCCCAGGGAAAGCCGCCGTACGGCCAGTTGCCGAGAAAGAGCTCGTGCACCGTCCAGAGCGCTGCGACGGTGAGTGGCAGCACCACGGACCTGCTCCGCGGCCAGGCGCGTGGAAGCCACCGGTACGCCAGCGTGATGGGCACCAGCGCGATCGCCGTCAGTGCGGCCTCGAGCACGAACAGTGCCACCCACGGAATCGGGCCCAGATAGCGGGCGGTCCACGACACGAGCAGGGCGAACAGCACGAGTCCGTAGACCGCGGCCACCAGCAGCGCGCCGCCGAAACGCCGGCCGATCAGGGCGGGCAGCAGCAGGGCAAGTGCGACGAGAGCCAAGGGCCATGCCGCCACTGCGGGGAAGGCGAAGTTCATCAGCGCACCTGCGGCCGCGGCCATCGGTACGGCGAGCCACAGGGGCACGAGCGGGCGCACAGGAGCCGCGGTGGCGGATGCCGGCATCCGGGTCACACCGCCGAGTATGCGACGACGCCGCGACGCACACCATCGAGTGCACGCCGTGCAGTACGGGCGAGCTGGTCGTCCTCGGCGACGATCGAGAGTTGATCGAGCAGGTCGATCGTCTGCTTCGACCAGCGCACGAAGTCACCCGCAGCCATATCGGCATCGACCAGCACCCGATCGAGAGAACCGCCTCGCGTCCAATTGTGCATCGCCGCAGCGAGTCCAGGAGCCAGCGGCTCGGTGCGCGGCAGGCCGTAGTCGTGCTCCAGCTCATCGAGCTCGACCCACAACCGCATCGTCTGGTCGTAGGCGATGCGGAACGCCCCGCGGGGCAGACCACGCTCGCCGAGGTTCTGTTCGTCGCGGCGGGGTTCGTACACCAGGCAGCTCGCCATGGCCGCCAGCGACGGTGCATCGAGGTTGCGCCACAGGTTGTTCCGCAGCGCCTCTGCGACAAGCAGATCGCGCTCTCCGTAGATGCGACGCATCGTGCGGCCGGCCTCAGTGAGAGCGAGGTCATCGCCCTCACCTTCGAGATAGCCGACCACCTGCAGCACATCGATGACGCGGTCGAAAGTGCGGGCAACGGTGCCGGTGCGGGTCTCGATCTGCCGGCGTGTGCGATCGGTCTCGCGCTTGAGGGAGTAGTACCGCTCTGCCCACCTCGCATGGGCTTCCCGATCGGGGCATCCGTGGCAGGAGTGGCGCTGCATGCGCGTCCGCAGACCCTGGATCTTCTTCATCCGCTTCTCGCGGACGGCTCGGGGCGCCGCCGCGTCCTTGCGGTTCTTCTTCTCGAGGTCGCTCAGCTCGCGGCGGATCGCCGCGTAGTCGGGAAAGTCCCCGTGCTCGCACTTCATCGCGGTGCGGTAGCCCTGCAGGGATTCCTCGGCGTCCTTGACCTTGCGTGCCAGGCCCACCACGGCGCGGTCCGCCTGGAACTGCGCGAACGACGACTCGAGGATCTCGCGCGCCCGCTCCCGACCGAACCGGTCGATCAGGTTGACGGCCATGTTGTAGGTGGGGCGGAAGCTGGAGCTCAGCGGATAGGTGCGCCGCGAAGCCAGCGCGGCGACCGCCTGCGGGTCCATGCCCGCGGTCCATTGCACGACCGCGTGGCCCTCCACATCGATGCCGCGGCGGCCGGCGCGCCCCGTGAGCTGGGTGTACTCCCCTGAGGTAATCGCGACCCGCGCCTCGCCGTTGAACTTCTCCATCTTCTCGAGGACGACGGTGCGAGCGGGCATGTTGATTCCCAGCGCGAGCGTCTCGGTGGCGAAGACGGCCTTCACGAGCTTTCGCTGGAACAGTTCTTCGACGACTTCCTTGAAAGCGGGCAGGAGGCCGGCATGGTGGGCGGCGACACCCCGCTCCAGATTGTCGCGCCACTCCCAGAATCCGAGCACATCGAGGTCCTCGTCCTGCAAGGAGCGTGTGCGGTCGTCGACGATCGCCTTGATCTCGGCCCGTTCCTCCGCTGTGGTCAGTCGCACTCCGGCGCGTCTGATCTGCTGCACGGCAGCATCGCACCCGACGCGGCTGAAGATGAAGAAGATCGCCGGCAAGAGGTTCGACCGTTCGAGCAGGCGGACCACGTCGGGACGATCCATGCGCTCGATGCGGCGCTCGTCGGCACCCCTGTTCGGACGCTTTCCACCGCGCGGCGGACGCTGAGCGTGACGGCCGGCGTGGCGGTTGCTGCGGTACTCCTGCGCCCGACGATTGCTCTCATGTCGCGGACCGGAAGAAGAGCGCAGGCGTGACAACTCCTGATTGACCTGTGCAGTGGCGACACCGGCGCGGTCGTCGAACAACGGCAGCAGGTCATCGCGCACCAGCACGTGCTGCTCCAGCGGTACCGGGCGGATCTCGGAGACGATGACATCTGTGTCACCGCGGACCGTGTCAAGCCAGTCACCGAACTCCTCGGCGTTCGACACCGTGGCGCTGAGAGAGATCAGTCGCACATCCTGCGGAAGGTGCAGGATCACCTCTTCCCACACAGGACCGCGGAACCGGTCGGCGAGGTAGTGAACCTCGTCCATGACGACATAGCGCAGCCCGCGCAGGGCGTCGGAGTCGGCATACAGCATGTTGCGCAGCACTTCGGTAGTCATCACGACGATGCGCGCGTTGCCGTTGATGTTGGTGTCGCCGGTGAGCAGACCGACCTGGTCCGCGCCGTACACATCGACCAGCTCACGGAACTTCTGATTCGACAGCGCCTTCATCGGGGTGGTGTAGAACGCCTTGTCGTTCGCGGTCTGCATCGCCATGTGGATCGCGAACTCGCCGACGATCGTCTTGCCCGCACCGGTGGGGGCTGCGACCAGCACACTGCGCCCGCGCTCGAGGGCCTGACAGGCTTCGACCTGGAACGGGTCCAGGTCGAAGCGCTGCTGGGCCGAGAACGCCTGTGTCTGCGGGTGCTCCACGGCCGATCGGGCTGCCGCGTAGCGCTCAGAGGGTGATGTCATGCTGCCGGGGCGTCCGGGTCAAGACCTGCGGCGATCTCGCGCTTCTTCTTGCGGCGGTCGAACAGCAGCGACAACAGGGCCGCGGCGAAGTAGAGCACCACGAGAATGCCGGCCAGCAGCAGCATCGAACCGATGTCGGCCGCGGGCGTCGCGATCGCCGCGAACAGCGAGGCGACAAGGATCGCAACCCGCCACCCCTTCAGCATCGCCGCACCGGACATCACACCGGCGAGGTTCAACGCCACCATGAACACCGGCAGCACGAACGAGACACCGATCACCAGAACGAACTTCAGGATGAAGTCGTAGTAGTAGTCGGAATCGAAGAAGTTCACGCCGATCTCGGGAACGAAGTTCGACATCACTTCGATCACGTGCGGTGCCACCAGCACGGCGACGTACCCACCGGTGAAGAACAGCGGTATCGCCGCGCCGACGAACGCGAGCGTGTACCGGATCTCTTTCTTGGTGAGCCCCGGCATGATGAACGCCCAGATCTGCCACAGCCAGACCGGCGCCGACAACAACAGACCGATCGACAGAGCCATGCGGATTCGCAGGTTGAATCCAGAAGCGATGCCCGTGAACATCAACTCCGCGAAGTCGCCGCCGCGCTCTTCATCGATGATGCGGATCGGCTCGGTCAGGAAGTTGATGATCGGGTCGGTGACGATGAATGCGATCACCATACCGGCCGCGAGGCCGATCACCGCGATGATCAGTCGCTTGCGAGCCTCGCGCAGATGCTCGCCGAGCGACATGCGCCGATCGCGCTTCCCGTCCTCGGGCTGCGCTTCGACGTTCAGTTCAGTCACGGCCTAGGAAGCGCGAGGCGGTGTGTCCTGATCAGCAGGACGCTCCGCGGATGGCTTTGCCGGAGCCGAAGTGCCCGTTGCCGTCGCGTCGGCGGCGGCGTCGGTGGTCGTCGCGTCTGCGTCGTCCTCCTTCATCGCCTTCATTTCGCCCTTGAAGACACGAGCGGACTGGCCGAGGCTCTTCGCCAGCGCCGGCAGCTTCGCCGCGCCGAAGAGAAGAAGGATGATGATCAGAATGATCCACAGGTGTGGTCCTGCGAAGAGATTGCCCATGGATGTCTCCTCTGGATGGGTCAAGGTTGGTTCAGTCTATCGTCACGAATCGGTGCTGGGGACGACGTACAACGCGAGTCCGGCGGATGCCCATTCCTGCGTCGCTGCTCGCGCCGGGGGTGGGTCGAGCACCTCGACGGCGCCACCGAATCGTGCCGCGATCCGCTTGATTCCCCGCGGATCGGCCATGTGGAACCGCAGCGTCACCAGGCCTGCGGAGCGTGCGACTTCATCGTGCGAGAAGGCGCCGAGCATGGGGACGAGCCGCTCCGGCAGACGCACGGTGACGGGCCCCGCCTGCGTTCCCGCGCCGAAATCGAGCGGTGCGGCGGCGTCGGTGTGCGTGATGGCGATGTCGGTGAGTTCGGGATCACTCACACGATCGAGGTGGAACGTGCGCATCGCCTGGCGCAGATGGCACCAGCCCTGCAGATACCACTGCCCGTACGTCAGCAGGATCTGCATCGGGTCAACGGTACGCACCGTCGGTTCGGCATCCGGCGCGTGATAGCGGAACGACACGGCGACGCCTTCGTGGAGCGCACGCGAGACGACGTGCTGCACGGCGCTGACCTCGACCGGGGCGACCACCAGGTCAGGCGGCGCGTCCGCGGATCCTCGGGACAGCTTGGTCATCAGTCCCGAGACCAGGCCCGAGTCTGCGACCGCGGGAACGGCCGCGACCATCTGGAGGCCGGCGAGCAGGGCCGCGGCCTCACGCGCGGTGAAGCGCGGAACACGCCGTAGCGCGACGTCGTTGGTGATCTCGATGACGCCGTGCTCGTCGAGCAGGTCCCAGTCGATGTCGAACATCTCCTGCGGCGGTTGCCAGAATCCGGAATCACCGGGCAGGCCGATCACCGTCAGCTTCTCGACCATCTGTCGCATCTGCACGGGCGTCACGCCGAAGTCGGCTGCGGCCTCGTCGAGGGTGACCTGGCCACGTTCGAGGAGGTATGGCACGAGCGTCAGATACAGTCGCACACGATCCGCTGCGAGCAACGGTGCACGGGTTGTCATCGTCAGTCACCTCCGTCGGAGTGCACGCGACTGATCGCCCGGAGGCGGTCGATCACAGCATCGCGCAGGTCGGCAGGTTCGACGACGCGCACTTCTGGCCCGTAGGCGGCGAGTTCGTCGGCGAAGACGTGTCGGTCGACGTAGGGCACGCGGATGCCCTGTGCGGCGGCCGTGGAACGGCGCCCGAGTCGCAGTGCCGCCTCGGTGCCCGGGGTCACCTCGAGCAGGGCGCTCTGTGCCGCGGCGACCGCTGCGAGTCCCGACAGCGCGCGCTCCCCCGCCCCGATGCGCAGGGACGCGTCGAACGTCTGGCCTGTGACCTTCACATCGCTGACGATTCTGCTCAGCAGGAACGTCCGATCGGCGGCGGCATCCAGATCGATGCCGAACACGTGCCAGCGCGCCTCGTACTCGACCAGCGCCAACGGTCGGATTCGCCGCGTGCTGGCCGCGACGTCGCCGGGCTTGAGGTACTCGAAGACGACGACTCGACTGCGCTCGATGCCCTCCTGCAGCTTGGGGAACGCAGCATCGCGCGCCGCGATGCGCGGGGCGAAGCCGATGATCGGTTCGTCGCCGTCGATACCCAGCGCGCGGATCTTTCGCACACCCGCCTGCGCGTCGACCGAGACGGACTCTGCACTCCAGACGCTGCCCGCCAGACGAAGCACGGCGAGTTCCGCATCCGTGAACTCGATGTCGGCAGGCAGATCGTAATCGGCCTGCGGAATGCGGTAGCGGGCTTCGCGCAGATCATGCGGGTCGGTCGGGTCGCCGATGGTCTCGATCGGGATACCCAGGGCGCGCAGCTCGTCCTTGTCGCGCTCGAACATCTTCTCGAGCGCGTCGGGCTTGGCGCCGGCTTCTGCGCGCTGACGGTAGCCGGAGACGCTGTCGAGGATCTGTTGCTTGGTCAGGCCGATCCCCGTGGCCATCAGCGCCACGACGAGATTCGTCAGACGCTCCTCCGCGGGGATCGTGACGGTCATCCCTGTGCCAGCTCCTCGGGGATCACACCCAGGATGTCGACGACGTAGGTCACCGCGTCGCCGGTCTCGTCCGGCACGATCACCATCACCTGTGAACCGATCGTCGCCTCGGAGATCGCCTGGGCGACCTCTTCGGGCAGGGACTGCGCGTTCAGCATCACGGGGCCGTCCCACGAGCTGCCGACGACCGAGCGGTTCGCCCAGTCCACGGCCGTGTAGTGGAACATCGGTGTGCCGTCCGCGACGGCTTCGCCCCGCCCGTCGATCAGGGTCTCGACGACGACCGTCTCGGGCGCGGCGCTGCCGGGCACGATGATGCCGGGGCGACCGTCGGGCGCACGCACAACCGAGGGGATCCCGCGGGTGGTGTTGAACACGTCATCACCCTCAGCCTTCGGGAGCAGCGTGTACTGGATGTCGTAGACGGCGACGAGGCTGGCGTCGGCGCCGAGGCCGATCTGCGGTGCCAGGCCCTCGGGCAGATCGGCGGCCGGAATCGCGACGGCGACGCGGCTTCCCTCGGTTGCGCACTCCAGCGCCTGTTCGACGCCGGGGAACTCTGCCGCGGCAGAGTCCGGGCTCCAGACGCTCAGCGCGGAGTGGATCGGTTCGCCGGTGTCGCCGTTGACCAGCATCCGAGTCATGATGGCGTTCTGGTTCGACGCGGCGATCGCGGGGCCGTCACCGACGATGAGGTCGGTGTACTTCACTTCCGACGCGCGAACCGGCATGTCGATAGCGACCTGCGGCGTACCGAAGGCGCCAACGACCTCGACGGACGCCGCCAGGCCGGTCGACGAGACACGGTCGCAGTCCGCGGCATCGTTGCCCGGCGCCGCAGAGCAGCCGGTCAGAGCAAGGGCGGACAGGGCCAGGGCCGAGAGAGCAGCGGTCGTTTTACGCACGCGCCCCAGTCTATTCCGAAGCGGGCGGTACCTCACGCGACGAGGCGGCGATCCTGGCGCCGGCGGCTGCCTTCTGCGCCTCGCGTACGCGCTTGCGCAGGTTCTTGTCGGTGATCTCCCGGTCGCCGACAGCCCCCGGTGTCCACAGCTCGACGTCCTCATCCCCGTAGCTGGACTTCGAGGCACGGCGACGCACTTCGGGCGGGATCGCACCCGGTGCGAGGCGGCGGGCCGTGAGCAGGAAGCCGGTGTGCGCGACCATCCGATGGTCCGGGCGGACCGCGAGACCCTCGACATGCCAGCCGCGCACCATCGTCTCGGACGCATCGGGTTCTGTGAACAGTCCGGTTCCGCGGATGTACTCGGCCACTCGCGAGAGCTGCGTGGCGGTCGCGATGTAGCAGATCACGACGCCGCCCGGCGTGAGGGCATCCGCCACGGCGTCCATGCAGTCCCAGGGCGCGAGCATGTCGAGTACGACACGATCGACGGTGCCGGGCTCGAAGCGGGTGGGGAGCTCCTCTGCGAGGTCGCCGACGACGACGTCCCACGTGTCGGGCGTCTCACCGAAGAAGGTCTCGACGTTCGCCTTCGCGACCTCGGCGAAGTCCTCGCGGCGCTCGAACGAGGTCAGCGCACCGTCGTGCCCGATCGCGCGCAGAAGCGCGAGCGAGAGCGCTCCGGACCCCACGCCCGCCTCGACGACGACGGCGCCGGGGAAGATGTCGGCCTGCATGACGATCTGCGCCGAGTCCTTCGGGTACACGATGGCGGCGCCGCGCGGCATCGACAGGGCGAAGTCGCGCAGCAGCGGCCGCAGTGCCAGGTAGTCGTGGCCGGAACTGTTGGTGACGACGGAACCGTCGGGTTGCCCGATCAGGTCTCGGTGGAACAGCACACCGTGATGCGTGTGCAGCTCGCCATCGGCGCGCAGGGTGATCGTGTGCATCCGCCCCTTCGGGCCGGTGAGCTGGACGCGATCCCCCTCGCGGAAAGGGCCGCTGGGGCGTGCGGCGGTCATCGTGCCACCCCCGCTCCGACGCGCGTGCGCAGATCCGAGATGTCGGCGGCGGTGCGTCCGTCCAGTGTCGGCCAGAGCTCGTGCGCGCCGAGGTCGTCGAGAGCGACGATGTGCGGAACTCCGAGCGTCGTCGCGCCGGATGCCAGTCCCGCGGCCAGCCCGGTCGGTGAGTCCTCGATGACGACGGCGTCGGCGATGTCGACGCCCAGCTGAGTCGCGGCGGCGAGGTAAGGATCCGGGTGCGGCTTGGGGCGCTCCACGTCGTCACCGGCGACGACGACGTCGAAAGCCGGGAAATCGATCAGGCTCACCACGTCGAGTGCCATGCGGCGCAGTGACATCGTCACCAGGGCGGTCGGGATGCCCGCAGCGCGCAGGTCGGCGAGCAGCTCGCGCGCGCCGGGGCGGAACGGGACACCCTGAACACGCAGGCGCTCCGAGACGCGGTCGGTGAGCAACTGCACAATCGCTTCCGGCTCCATGTCGACGCCGGCCGCGCGCAGGATCTTCGCGCTGTCGATCAGGGCGTTGCCGACCAACTGCAGCCCATCTTCAGGGGTCCACGTGCCGCCGTACGACTCGACGAGTTCGGTCTCGACGGCGATCCAGTAGGGCTCGGTGTCGACGAGGGTTCCGTCCATGTCCCACAGGACTGCGCTGGGCTTATCACTCACCGAACCATGCTAGCCGTGTCAGAGCCCGCTCCGCGCGGGCCCCCACTAACCTGGAGGGATACCCAAAGCCGACGGAGAGGAGCTCGGTGGACGCCCTCGGCTCTCGTATCATCATCGCCGCGTTCGACGGCTGGAATGACGCCGGCGAGGCAGCCAGTGGTGCCATTTCGGCGCTGCGCGAGTCCACGGACTACCAGCGCGTGCACTCCGTGGACGCTGAACTGTACTTCGACTACCAGTACACCCGACCCGCGACGCGGATGGACGCGACCGGGCAGCGCGAGCTCGTGTGGCCCGAGGCGTCGCTCTGGCGGCCCACGAGCGCGACGGAGGGTCCGGAACTGTGGCTGCTGACGGGTTCGGAGCCGGCCCGCGCCTGGCAGGCCTTTGCGAACGAGTTCATCGACGTCGCCCTGCGTGACGACATCACCGGTTTCATCACCCTGGGGGCAATGCTGTCGGACGTACCGCACACCCGGCCGATCTCGGTGTTCGCCACCAGCCAGGAAGAGCGGGTGCGCGAGGCGCACGGGCTGGAGAAGTCCACCTATGAGGGGCCGGTGGGCATTCTCAGCGTCCTCGATCATTTCGCCACCCGCGCCGAGATCCCCACAGCGAGCCTGTGGGCGAGTGTGCCGCATTATGTGGCATCCGCAGCGCCGTCTCCGAAGGCGACGCTCGCGTTGCTCGACCGCCTGGAGGAGCTCACCGGCGTCGGACCCGTGCGCGAGCATCTGCGCACCGAGGCGGCCGCCTGGGAGGCCTCGATCGACGCAGCTGCCGCCGAGGACGACGATATGGCCGAGTACATTCGTCAGCTCGAGCGAACCCGCGACACCTGGGACTCCCCCGACGCCTCGGGGGATGCGATCGCCCAGGCGTTCGAGCGCTACCTGCGCCGTCGGGGCGATGGCCCCGACAAGCGCTGATCGTCACATCGCGGGGATCACGCCCGTCGACAGCATCACGATGATGGCGATGCCGAGCAGTACCCGGTAGATCACGAACGGCAGGAAGCTGCGCTTGGAGATCCAGTTCATGAAGAACGCGATCACGCCGAGGGCGACGACGA
The DNA here is from genome assembly GCF_028747645.1 of Microbacterium esteraromaticum. Classification (NCBI taxonomy): domain Bacteria; kingdom Bacillati; phylum Actinomycetota; class Actinomycetes; order Micrococcales; family Microbacteriaceae; genus Microbacterium; species Microbacterium esteraromaticum. The sequence goes on along the minus strand of NZ_CP118100.1, from coordinate 1,585,760 downwards.
AGGCGATGCCGGTCGCGGCGAACGTCTCGCCCAGCGTGAAGTGCTGGTTCGGGTCGCCCCAGTGCTTGAACAGCTGGTAGAAGCCACTGCCGAACACGGCGGGGATCGCCAGCAGGAACGCGTAGCGCGCGGCGGCTGCGCGCTCGTAGCCGAGGAACAGGCCCATGGTGATCGTCCCGCCCGAGCGTGAGACGCCTGGCACCAGTGCGAGCGCCTGGGCGAATCCGTAGGCGACGCCGTCCGGGTAGGTCAGCTGGTTGAGCTTGCGCTTCTTCGCACCGACGTAGTCGGCGATGCCCAGCAGGATGCCGAACGCGATCAGCATGATCGCGACCAGCCACAGCGATCGCAGGACGGTCTCGATCTTGTCTTGGAAAAGCAGTCCGAGCGCGACGATCGGGAGGCTTCCGATGATGATCAGCCAGCCCATCCGGGCGTCGGGGTCATTGCGCGGCACGCGCCCGGCGAGCGATCGGAACCACTGGCCGATGATCCGCACGATGTCGCGCCAGAAGAACACCACGACGGCGGCTTCGGTACCGATCTGGGTGATCGCGGTGAAGGCGGCGCCGGGGTCCTCACCCGAGGGCAGGAACGTACCCACGATGCGCAGGTGCGCGCTGGACGAGATGGGCAGGAACTCGGTGAGTCCCTGCACGATGCCGAGAATGAGCGCTTCGAGCAGGTTCATGCGGTGCTTTCAGATGGTGCGGAAGAAGCGGCGGATGCTGATCAGCAGACGCGCAGCAGATCGGCCAGCACGCGCTGGCCGAAGACAAGCGAGTCTACGGGCACGCGCTCATCGACACCGTGGAACATCCCGGTGAAGTCGAGGTCGGCGGGCAGCTGCAGGGGGGCGAAGCCATAGCCGGTGATACCGATAGCCGCCAGCGCTTTGTTGTCGGTGCCGGCGCCGAGCAGGTACGGGATGACGGGCACACCGGGGTCATGTCGGCCCAGTGCGGCCACCATGTGCTCGACGAACTCGCCCGCGAAGGGCGTCTCCATGCCGATATCGCGCACGACCGTCTGGATCTCGATGTCTTCACCGACGATGCGCTGAAGTTCGGCGAGCACGTCGTCCTCAGTACCGGGGATCACACGGACGTCGATCAGTGCCTCGGCGCTCTCGGGGATGACGTTGTGCTTGTAGCCGGCGCTGAGCGCTGTCGGGTTCGCGGTCGTGCGGAAGGTCGACCGCAGGAAGGCCTCGGCCGGCCCCGCGGCGGCGGCGAGGGCGTCGGGGTCGTCGACAGGGCGTCCGGTGAGCTCGCTGAGCCCTTCGAGAAGGGCCTGAGTCGTCGGAGTGAGCCGGATGGGCCACCGGGTGCGTCCGATCGCTGCAACGGCCTCTGAGAGGCGCGTGACGGCGTTGTCCTCGTGGAACCGACTGCCGTGCCCGGCGCGGCCCTTCGCGACGAGCCTGAGCCACATGAGGGCTTTCTCGCCCACCTGCAGCAGGTACGCGCGGTGGTCATCAACCGTGATCGAGTATCCGCCTACCTCGCTGATCGCCTCGGTCGCGCCGGCGAACCACTCGGGCTTGTCCTGAACGACCAGCGCCGACCCCTCGACGCCACCGTTCTCCTCATCGGCGAAGAAGACCAGGATCAGGTCGCGGTCGGGTTGCTCCCCCGCACGCAGCAGGTCGGCGACGGCCGCCAGGATCATGGCATCCATGTTCTTCATGTCGACCGCGCCGCGGCCCCACAGCATCCCGTCGCGGATCTCGCCGGCGAACGGATCGACGGTCCAGTCCTCGGCGACGGCCGGGACGACGTCGAGGTGGCCGTGCACGACAAGCGCCGGCCGATCCGGATTGCGACCGGGAACGCGGGCCATGACATTGGTGCGCCGTGGGATCGGCTCGTAGTACTCCGGCTCCAGGCCCAGGCTCTTCAGGAATGCACCGACGTACTCGGCGGCTTCCCTCTCTCCGTTGGCCTTGCCGCCGCCGTAGTTGGACGTGTCGATGCGGATCAGGTCGCGCGCGATCCGGGCGACCTCGGGAACGGATGAGTCGGGCATGGCACCAGAGTATCGAAGACGCTCAGCCACGCCCGGGCGTCATGCGGGTTCGTACCGACCTCGGGATCGTGCTAATGTCATTCTTCGGTCGGCAACGACAAAAACCAACACCTGCGCGGGTGGCGGAATAGGTAGACGCGCTAGCTTGAGGTGCTAGTGCCCGATAAGGGCGTGGGGGTTCAAGTCCCCCCTCGCGCACAGCAGGAAATGACCCCGAACCGGGAAACCGGATCGGGGTCATTTTTGTCTGCACGAGCAACGTGGGCTTATGGGGGTTCCGGCTCGTCCCGGGCACCGCAGCCGAGGGGGTGACCGACACCATCCTCGAGCTCAGCGCCTAACCATCACCGCGAAGGACACGGCGCTACGCCACTGCCGGGGACTTGGCTGTCGCCGTCACTCTGTTCACGAAGGTGTGAGACCGGGCTGTTCTTCGCTGATGACCTGCGGAAGACGGCTCGTCCACCAGACGAGCACACCCACCGCAGTGAGAGCCGCGAGAAGCCCCGCCACGTGGACGACGAGCGAAACCAACCCTCGGCTAGGAAGGAGAAAGCCGTATGGAACCCACCCATCGGTCACCCCGCGGAGGAGGACGACTGCTGCCCACGCGATTGGATACGGAAGCACCCACCAGACTCGCGGCCAGGGAAGAGCGCGTCGCCCCGGACCCGCGATCCAGTCGACAACGATGAAGGCCGGAAGTGCCAGATGCAAGGTGACGCTGACCCAGGCGGGAGCAGAACCGGTTCCCGGAACGAGCGTGTTGTAGATCACGCCAACGATCACCATGCACGTGGTCGATACTGCTCTCGCCACCACAATGCCGTCGTGTCGCGCCCAGCGCGTGACACCAAACGTGCCAGCAACTACAAGCAACGACGCCGTCAGCAGCGCCGTGAGGTTGGTGAAGTACCCAAAGTAGTTGAAAGGGTTTCGCTCGGCGGTGTCTGCCCCAAGCGAGTATGTGTACGCAAGCACGACAAGGACTGCGGCGCCGACAACCACTCGCGCAATCTGCCAGAACCTCGTATGTGTCTGGAGCGTAGACATGCCTTTACGATATGCGGGCGCGGGCTGCCATCCTCGGACTTCGCCGCCGGCTTCCTTGGTCGAGAGGCCGTGCCCATGAAAGCCGTTCTCTCACCGACCTCGTCGCCCGCGGCCTGGGCCCACCGAAGACCATGTGGCCGACGGTGGGGTCATTGTTGTATCTGCAGGCGCACCTCGCTCACACCGCGCCGACGCCGAAGGCCAGTCCCAGTGCGTAGGTGATGGCCGCAGCACCGAATCCGATCACGAGCTGTCGTAGCGCGCGTGACAGGGGTGGCCCGCCCGAGAGGATGCCGACCATCGCGCCGGTCGACAGCAGGGCGATCCCGACCAGCGCCAGCGCGACAAGGATCGCCGTCATGCCGCTGAGGCCGAAGATCCACGGCAGCACCGGGATGATCGCCCCCGATGAGAACAGCAGGAAGCTGGAGATCGCGGCCATCCAATCGCTGCCGACCACATCATCGGAGTCGTACCGTGCGGCAGCGCCGACGGGCGTCGGGAAGGTGCGCCGCACACCGACACGTGCCGCGGCGACAACCTTCTGGGCGCGTGCGAGGGCTTCGAGCTCGTCGACCCCGCGTGCGCGGTAGACCAACGCGAGCTCGTTGGCATCGATGTCCAGGTCGCCCGCATTGGCATCCGCATCGTCGTTCGCCTCGGTCGCCGCCAGCAGTTCGCGCTGCGAGCGCACTGAGACGAACTCCCCTGCGCCCATCGACAGCGCTCCGGCGAGGAGCCCCGCGATTCCGCTGAACAGGACGAACGACGAGCTGACGCCCGTCGCGCCGATTCCCAGTACGAGGGCGAGGTTAGACACCAATCCGTCGTTTGCGCCGAACACGGCGGCGCGGAATGAGCCCGACAGACGCCTCCTCCCCCGTGCCGCCAGACCCCGCACCACTTCGTGGTGCACCTTCTCATCGGCGCGCATGGCCGGAGTGGCGTACTGCTCGGCGTCATAGGGCGATCGCGCCTCAGCGCTCTGCGCGAGTGCGAGCACGAAGATCGACCCGAACCGGCCCGCCATCCAGCCCAGCATGCGAGAGCGCACTCCGGCGCGCGGAAGGCGCGTCGGCTCCTCGCCGCCGAGCAGGTCGAGCCAGTGCTGCTCGTGACGGCGCTCCGCCTCGGCGAGGGCGAGCAGGATCTCACGCTCCTCCCCCGTGCGCCGTGCCGCCAAGCGGGTGTAAACCGCGCCTTCCGCACGTTCTTCGACAAGGTACCGAGCCCACCGCTTGCGGTCAGCGGCGGTGGGTTGGACGGGGGTGGTCATGCATCCTCCGGTGTCGTGAGCGAACGCTCCACGCTACCGAGCAGAGGGCGCTGGAACCGCACCAGGACGAGGATTGACAGGTTTTCGGAGCGCCGAAGCGCGACGCCGGTGACGGCCGGGCGGTCAGGAGCGCACGCGCTTACGCAGCACGTCGATGCGCGACTGCAACTGGGTCACCGTGGCCTGCGCGACCGCCGGCCCGCCGCAGACCCGACGCAGCTCGGCATGCACCTGACCGTGTGCCTCTCCGCTCTGACGCGCGTACAGACCGACCAAGCTGTTGAGCAACTGACGCTGCTCGCGCAGCGTGCGGTGCAGCGGCGCCGGCAGGGTCGTCGTCGCCTCCGGCGGCGCCGCCGCCTCTCGCTCCTGACGCAGGCGGCCCTGGCGCGCCTGGCGCTGCATCAGCAGCTCATGCACGTGCTCGGGTTCGAGAAGGCCCGGGATGCCGATGAACTCCTCCTCCTCGGGGGTTCCCGGCTCAGCGAGCTGACCGAACTCCTTGCCGTCGAAGACCACACGGTCGAAGTGCGCCAGCGACGAGATCGCCTGGTAGCTGAACTCCTGCGTGAGGGCATCCGAGGCATCGTCCTCACGGTTCGCGCTCTCCAGCAACGAGTCCTCGAGACCGTCGTCGTCCTTGGTCTGACGGTCCAGCGCATGATCGCGCTGCTTCTCGAGCTCATTGGCCAGCGTCATCAGCACCGGAACGTTGGGCAGGAACACACTGGCGGCCTCGCCGCGACGCCGCGCGCGCACGAACCGACCGATCGCCTGAGCGAAGAACAGCGGCGTCGATGACGACGTCGCGTACACGCCCACCGCCAGACGCGGCACGTCCACGCCCTCGGACACCATGCGCACCGCCACCATCCAGCGACGGGTGTTGCCGCTGAACTGCTCGATGCGCTCCGACGCCGAGGCGTCGTCCGAGAGCACCACGGTGGCTTGCTCGCCCGTGATGCGGTGCAGGATCTTCGCGTAGGCACGGGCGACCGTCTGGTCGGTTGCGAGCACCAGCCCACCGGCATCCGGCACATGATGGCGGATCTCGCTCAGCCGGCGGTCGGCGGCCGACAGCACCGCCGGCATCCACTCGCCCTCGGGGTCGAGCGCCGTGCGCCACGCCTGCGAGGTGACGTCCTTGGTGTTGTCCTGGCCCAGATGCGCTTCGAGCTCGTCACCGGCGCTGGTGCGCCAGCGCATCTTGCCGGCGTACATGTGGAACAGCACCGGCCGCACGACGCCGTCTTCGAGCGCGCGGCCGTACCCGTACGCATAGTCGGTGGTCGAGATGCGCGCACCGGACTCGTCGGGGTGGTACTCGACGAACGGGATCGGGGCCGTGTCGCTGCGGAACGGCGTTCCCGACAGCAGCAGGCGGCGCTTAGCCGGGCCGTACGCGTCGCGGATCGCGTCGCCCCAGCTAAGCGCGTCGCCGCCGTGATGCACCTCATCGAGGACCACGAGGGTCTTCGCGTCCTCGGTGAGGTGGCGGTGCACCGACGAGCGCGCAGCGACCTGCGCGTAGGTGACGACCACGCCGTGATACTGACGCGACGGTGCCCAGTGGCTGTTCTTGAACTGCGGATCGAGGCGGATGCTGACGCGCGCCGCGGCATTCGCCCACTGCGTCTTGAGATGCTCGGTAGGCGCGACGACGATCACGCGGTTGACTTCGCCCATCCGCAGCAGTTCAACCGCCAGCGTGAGCGCGAACGTCGTCTTACCGGCGCCGGGCGTCGCGGCGACGAGGAAGTCGCGCTGATCGGCGGCGAAGTAGCGTTCGAGCGCCTCGCGCTGCCATGCCCTGAGTTTGTCTGCGGTTCCCCACGGGGCGCGCTGAGGGAAGGACGGAGAGAGCATCCTCACTACGATAGGCCAGCTCACTGACAACGCGCGGTAGGCTCTCTAACCGCGCACAGGAGACCCCTGCGGCGCCGCTGTCAAGGAGAAGACGATGACCGATCGCGACTCATCGCGCACCCCGTACGTCGCCAACGAAGGTCCCCACCCGTGGCGCCGCTTTGTCGCTGTCGGCGACTCGTTCACCGAGGGCATCGGCGACCCCGATCCCGTCGCCGTCGGCACGCATCGCGGCTGGGCCGACCGTGTCGCCGAGGTGCTCTCCCAGGACGTGGAAGACTTCGCCTACGCGAACCTGGCCGTGCGCGGAAAGCTCATCGCCCAGATCGCAGAGACCCAGATCGACGCGGCTGTCGCCCTGCGCCCCGACCTCATCTCGATCTGCGCCGGTGGCAACGACGTGATCCGGCCGGGCACCGATCCGGACGAGATCGCCTCCCAGCTCGATGACGCAGTGACCCGGCTGTCGACCACCGGTGCTGCCGTCGTCCTCTTCACGGGCATCGACACGGGCTTCACCCCGGTGTTCCGCCCGTTCCGCGGCAAGGTCGCGATCTACAACGAGAACGTGCGCGCCGTCGCCGAACGCCACGACTGCATCGTCGCCGACCAGTGGGCGCTGAAGACGATCCAGGACATGCGCTTCTTCGACGATGACCGCCTGCACTTGAACGCGCTCGGTCACCACGAGGTGGCACGCATGGTGCTGCGGGCACTGAACGTGCCCAATGACCTGCAGGCCATGCAACCCGAACCGCTGCCGATGCGCACCTGGCGCGAAGCGCGGGCCGAAGACATCGGGTGGGCACGCGAACACCTCGTGCCCTGGGTGCTGCGGCGTCTGCGCCACCAGTCCTCGGGTGACAACGTCACGGCGAAGCGCCCGGAGGCCGTGCCATACGTCCACCTCGACGATTCGGAAACGGGCCAGAATTGACCGCGACCCTGATCAGCGGGTGATCGCCCACACGGCGACCGCCGCGGCCGAGGCGACGTTGAGCGAGTCGACACCGCCGGCCATCGGGATCGTGACGACGCGGTCGGCCACCGCGAGTGCGTCCGCCGAGAGCCCTTCGCCCTCGGTGCCCATGACCAGGGCGATCCGATCGGGACGCGAGGCGGCATAGTCATCCAGCGGCACCGCATCATCGCACAACGCGAGAGCGGCGATCTCGAAGCCGTGCGCGTGCAGCTGTTGTGCGGCATCGGCCCACTCTCCGATACGTGTCCAGGGCACCTGAAACACCGTGCCCATGCTCACCCGCACGCTCCGACGGTAGAGCGGGTCGCCACACCGCGGCGTGACCAACACAGCATCCGCTCCCAGTCCTGCCGCGGCGCGAAACGCCGCACCGATGTTGGTCGGGTCGGCGATGTCTTCGAGCACGAGCACCCGCCGTGCGTTCTCGAGCACCGTGGTCAGCGCCGGAAGTTCCGGACGCCGCATCGCTGCCATGACACCCCGGTGCACGGCGAAGCCGGTCAGTTCGTGCGCCACGGCATCCGACACCACATACACCGGCACATCGCGTCCGTCCAGAAGCGCGGCGACGTCGTCCAGCCAACGCTGCTGGGTGAGCACGGATCTCGGCACGTGCCCCGCCGCCAGGGCGCGTTCGATGACCTTCGCGGACTCGGCGATGTACAGCCCGCCCGCCGGCTCCTGCACGCGCCGCAACGCGGCATCGGTGAGGGAACGGTAGTCATCGAGCACGTGGTCGTGTGCATCGGTCACGGGCAGCAAGCGCATCCCTCCACTCTTCCACCTTCCCCAGCCGCCCCATCACCTCGTCGCGCGTCCTAGACTGCCCCCGTGACGTCGATCGAACCGCAAGCCCTGGATCCCGACGCCATCGATCGTGCCGCCGCTCTGCTGCGCGGCCGCCGGACCGCCGTGCTCACCGGCGCGGGCATCTCGACCGACTCGGGTATTCCCGCCTATCGGGGCGCCGGAGCACCGCCGCGTGTGTCGCCCATGACGATCCAGACGTATCTGTCTGATGAAGCGGCCCGCCGGCGCTACTGGATGGGCGGTCACCTCGGCTACCGCCGGTTCACCTCGCCCGATCCCAACGGCGGGCACCGCGCACTCGCTGCTCTGGAGCACAATGGGGACGTCACCGGTGTGATCACACAGAACGTCGACGGTCTGCACCTGCGTGCGGGCAGCCGGCGGGTCGTCGAACTGCACGGCACGATGCATCGCGTGAGGTGCCTGGACTGCGGACAGGTCTTCGACCGGCGGGCCATCAGCGCGCAGATCGACGAGCTCAACCCGTGGATCGCGGTGCCGGAGAACGTCGTGCTCAACCCCGACGGGGACGTGACGCCCGAGAGCGCGGACGGCTTCATGATTCCGTCGTGCACTGTCTGTGGCGGGATGCTGAAACCCGAGGTGGTCTACTTCGGAGAGTTCGTCCCCACCGGGCGCTTCCGACTCTCTGAGGCCCTCGTGCACGGCTCGGATGCCCTCCTGGTGGCGGGCACCTCGCTGACGGTGAACTCGGGCATCCGCGTGATCGAGCGCGCGCGCCGGCGGGGAATGCCCCTGGTCATCGTCAACCACGAACCGACCCGAGCCGACCGGTGGGCCGATGCGGTGGTCAGCGGCGGTACCACGCCTGTGCTGACAGGCATTGCCCGCGCGCTCGGCGCTCTCTGAGCCGGCTCGCGTAGGCTCATGCCGTGACCCTGCTGACTGTTGTGCGCCATGGCCAGACCAACTGGAACCTCGATCGACGCATCCAGGGGTCGACCGACATCCCCCTCAACGACACGGGACGCGCGGATGCCCGCCGCGCAGCGGCGGTGCTCGCGGGATCCGGTTACGACGCCGTCTACGCCAGCCCGTTGATGCGGGCACGCGAGACCGCGCAGATCATCGCCGACGAACTCGCTCTGCCCGATCCCCTGCTCACCCGCGGGATGCGCGAACGCGAGTTCGGCGAGGGCGAGGGGCTGCTCGTCGACGAGTACCTACAGCGCTGGGGCGACTGGACGGCGCCCGTACCCGGTGCCGAAACACTCGACCAGGTGCGCGAGCGGGCACTCAACTCGCTCGAGCGGATCGCCCGCGCTGCCCGACGTCGCTCGGCGCCGCGCGCCGAGTCGATCGTCGTCGTCAGCCACGGCGGCGTGCTGCGGGCGCTGCTGCTGCACGCGTCGGGCGGAACGCTGCCCCGCGAGGGCGACGTGCTGCGCAACGGCTCGGTGCATCGCTTCGTTGCCGAGCGCGGCAGCCTTCGTCTGCTGGAATCAGTCGCGGCATGATGCCGCGCAGCACCTGACACCAGGCCGCTGTCGACGTCATCCGTCGATACGCATACCTCGTTCGACTACAGCGCGTGCGTGCCGCAAGACCGGCTCATCGATCATGCGGCCCTCGAACCGGAACACGCCACGCTCCCCCTCTGCGGCGACCAGCACGGCACGGGCCCACTCGACCGTGTCAGCGTCCGGCCGGTAGGCCTCACGGATCACAGCCACCTGCTTCGGATGGATGCAGGCCGTCGCGCCGAAGCCCGAGGCGACGGCATCCGCTGCTTCTTCGGCGAGTCCCTGCACGTCGTCGATGTCGAGATGCACCGCGTCGATCGCCGTGCGGCCGTACGCGCCGGCCGCCAGCAGCACCTGCGCTCGCGCCTGGCGGGCCACGTCGCGGTAGCGACCGTCGGCGAACCGACTGGACAGGCCACCCAACGAGGCGACGAGGTCCTCAGCCCCCCACATCAGCGCGACCGTGCGTTCGTGCGCCGCGACCTCGCCCGCGCGGTGCACGCCCAATGCCGTCTCACACAGCGCGATGACCTGCTGATCCGCGCGGAAGACATCCAGCATCCCGGGATCCTCGCTCTTGGCGACCATCACGCGACGGAACGATGTGCGCGCGAGCACGTCGAGATCCTTCGCGAAGTCCGCCGTGTCGGGAGCATTGACTCGCACGATCACGCGCTCCGGGTCAAGGTCGGCGGCGGCGATGTTCTCACGCGCCTGCGCCTTGGCCGCGGGGAGCACCGCATCTTCGAGGTCGAGGATGACGGCATCCGCCTTCTGCAACGCACCCGTGAAACGCTCCGGGCGGTCGGCCGGGCAGAACAGCAGGGCAGGGCCCATATCGAGTGACATCTACGCCCCCTCGGGTCGGCAGTGCACCAGCACCGTGCGGCTCGCCGTCGCGACCACTGTGCCGTCTTGGTTGCGTCCGGTGTGCGCCACGGTGCAGATGCCCTGCCCGGGGCGCGACGACGAGAGCCGCTTGTCGACGATCACACTCTCGGTGTACAGCGTGTCGCCGTGGAACAGCGGATGCGGGAACGCGATGTCGCCCAAGCCGAGCTGTGCGACCAGCGTGCCCTGGGTGAGCTGTCCGACCGACGCGCCGACCATCGTCGACAGCGTCCACATCGAGTTCATCAGTCGCTGCCCGAACGGCTGCTGCACCTGTGCGAACGCCGCATCGAGATGCAGCGCCTGGCTGTTCATCGTGAGCGTCGTGAACAGCACATTGTCGGCCTCGGTGGCTGTGCGACCCGGCCGGTGCAGATAGCGCGCACCCACCTCAAACTCCTCGAAGTACAGGCCGCGCTGGAGGATATCGGTCATGACGTCACGCTACCCGGCCAGGCCCAGCGCTCGCGCGATGACGAGAAGCTGCACCTCGGTGGTGCCCTCGCCGATCTCGAGGATCTTCGAGTCGCGGTAGTGACGTGCCACGGGGTATTCGTTCATGAACCCGTTGCCACCGAAGATCTGCGTGGCGTCGCGGGCATTGTCCATCGCCGCGTCGCCCGCGACCAGCTTGGCGATGGCCGCCGCCTCGGCGAACGGCTTGCCCGCATCACGCAGTCGCGCCGCATGGTGCCAGGCCAGACGGGCGGTGTGCACCCGAGCCCGCATGCGCGCCAGAGTGAACTGCGCGTTCTGCCGGGTACTGAGCGCCGCCCCGAACACCGTGCGCTGCCGCGCGTAGTCGACCGCGGCCTCGAGGCATCCCTCGGCTGCTCCCGTCGCCAGCGCGGCGATCGCGATGCGCCCCTCGTCGAGAATGCTGAGGAAGTTGCGGAAACCCGCTCCGCGCTCGCCGAGCAGATTCTCCTCCGGCACGCGCACACCCTGCAGGGTGAGGGGGTGGGTGTCGGATGCGTTCCACCCGACCTTGTCGTAGGCCGGTTCGACGGTGAAACCCGGGGTGCCATTGGGAACAATGATCGTCGAGATCTCCTTGCGCCCCTCGCGCTCGCCGGTGACCGCGGTCACCGTGACGAACCGCGTGATCGCGGTGCCGGAGTTGGTGATGAACTGCTTCGTGCCGTCGATCACCCACTCATCGCCGTGAAGACGCGCCGTGGTGCGGGTGGCACCGGCGTCGCTGCCGGCCTCGGGTTCGGTCAGTCCGAATCCGGCAAGGGCCTGACCTTCGAGCAGCGACGGCAAGTACTCGCGCTTCTGCTCTTCGGTACCGAACCGGTAGATCGGCATGGCACCCAGGCTCACGCCCGCCTCGAGCGTGATGGCGATCGACTGATCGACACGGGCGAGTCCCTCGATCGCGATGCCCAACGCGAGGTAGTCACCCCCCTGCCCGCCGTACTCCTCGCTGAACGGCAGACCGAACAGGCCCATCTCACCCATCTGTCGCACCACGTCGAGGTTCAGCGTGTGCGTGCGGTCGGCCTCGTACGCCTGCGGTGCGACCACCTGCTCGGCGAAGTCGGCCACCATCGCGGCCAGCTCGCGCTGGTCCTCGTCGAGATCGGCGTAGCGCATCTCATCGGTCATGCTGTCTCCTCCTCACTGACACGGACGACCGGTTGGTCGCGCCGCACCTGGTCGCCCAACGCGACCATCAGATGCACGATGCCGTCGTGCGGCGCGAGCACCGGGTGCTCCATCTTCATCGCCTCGATCGACACGAGCGGATCGCCCGTGCGCACGCGGTCACCGTCCGCGATATGAACAGCGACGATGCTGCCGGGCATGGGCGCACGCCCCTCGGGCTCGCTCGGCCCGGCATCGGGCATCCGATCCGCCAGCCGGCGACGCATCCGCTCGCGTCGCGAGAGCGGGCGCAGGCGCATCGTGACCCCGTGATCCGACACCCAGACCGCGCCGTCGTCGTCGCGGGCGACGGCGGCGCTCGGCGCGCCGGCCGCGGGCGCGACGACGATCTCGTCGTCATCCGTCAGGAACGCTGCGGGGTCCGTCGGCCGGGGTGACCCCAGCCGCCACCCCGAGAGTTCGTGCCAGAGTGGCCCGACCGCGCCGGTCTCTGCGCTCGACGTCGGCGCGATCGACGCGACCGAGGCCAGCATCCGCTCTGTCGGCTCACCGGGCGACACCGGGAGCATGGTGTCGATCAGCCCGGTGTCCAGATCGCCCGATGCGACCCGGTCGTGGGCGCAGAGGGCGCGCAGGAAGGCGATGTTCGTCTCGACGCCCAGCACCACCGTCCGGGCGAGGGCGGCATCCAGGCGGCGCAGCGCCGTCGCACGATCAGGACCCGAGGCGATCACCTTCGCAATCATCGGATCGTAGAATCCGGTCACTTCGGAACCGGTCTCGACGGCGGCGTCGACACGGACCCCCGCCGGTGCGTCGAAACGCAGCACCCGACCCGTCGACGGCAGAAATCCGCGCTCAGGAGACTCTGCGTACACCCGCGCCTCGACGGCATGCCCGCGCAGCTCGGGTGCCGGCGACAGGGCTCCCCCAGCGGCCACCCACAGCTGCAGGGCCACGAGATCGAGGCCGGTCACCTCTTCAGTCACGGGGTGCTCGACTTGAAGCCGCGTGTTCATCTCGATGAAGAAGATCTGATCGACGGCATCCGCCTCGACGAGGAACTCCACCGTTCCGGCGCCGACATACGCCACGCTCTGCGCGGCGGCGACGGCCGCATCCCACAGCCGCTGCCGGACGGGCTCCGGCAGGTGGGCCGCAGGCGCTTCCTCGATCACCTTCTGGTGCCGACGCTGCAGCGTGCACTCGCGCTCGCCGAGCGCGATGACATTGCCGTGGACGTCACCGAACACCTGAACTTCGATGTGCCGCGGGCGCCGCACCAGGCGCTCGAGCACCAGCGCATCGTCGCCGAACGCGGCCGTCGCGATGCGCCGCGCCGAAGTGAGGGCGGATGCAAGATCAGCGGATGACGCGACGACCTCCATCCCCTTTCCGCCGCCGCCCGCGCTGGGCTTGACCAGCAGCGGGTAGCCGACCTCATCGGCCCGGGCGCGAATCTGCGCGTCCTCGAGACCCGTCGCGTCGAATCCGGGCACCACAGGCACATCGTGCTGCGTGACATGCGCGCGGGCACGGGCCTTGTCACCCATGATCTGCAGGGCGCGCACCTCGGGGCCGATGAAGATCACGTCGGCGTCGGAGCAGGCCTCGGCCAGGGCGACGCTCTCGGACAGGAAGCCGTAGCCGGGGTGGATCGCGCGCGCCCCGGTCGTGCGCGCAGCCGCCATGATCGCCGCCACATCGAGATATGACTCCGCCGCGGGAGCCGCGCCGATGTGCACCGCCTCATCTGCCTCGCGCACGTGCGGCGCCGTGGCATCGGCGTCGCTGTAGACGGCGATGCTGCGGATGCCGAGCTCGCGCAGCGTACGGATGATCCGTCGGGCGATCTCGCCGCGGTTGGCGACGAGGACGCTCTCGACGCGGTGCAGCAGTTCTGGTGTCCAGTCGTACATGTGCATCACATCCGGAAGAGGCCGAAGCGGGGTTCGGGCAGCGGGGTGCGCGAGACGACGTCGAGCGCGAGTCCGAGCAGGTCGCGGGTCTGGTCGGGGTCGATGATGCCGTCGTCCCACAGTCGGGCGGTGGCGTAGTAGGGCTCGCCCTGCGCTTCGTACTGCGCGCGGATGGGCTCCTCGAACGCGGTGCGTTCCTCGGCGCTCCAGGACGAACCGGCGGCGGTGAGCTGATCCTCCTTCACCGTCGCGAGGACGGATGCCGCCTGTGCACCGCCCATCACCGAGATGCGGCTGGCGGGCCAGCTCCACAGGAAGCGCGGCGAGTACGCCCGACCGCACATCGAGTAGTTGCCGGCGCCGAACGAGCCGCCGATGATCACGGTCAGCTTCGGCACGCGGGTGGTCGCGACAGCCGTGACCATCTTGGCGCCGTCCTTGGCGATGCCGCCGGCCTCGGCGTCGGTGCCGACCATGAAGCCGGTGATGTTCTGCAGGAACAGCAGCGGGATACCGCGCTGGTCGCACAGCTCGATAAAGTGCGCACCCTTGACCGCGGACTCACCGAACAGCACACCGTTGTTCGCGACGATGCCGATCGGATGCCCGTGCAGCACGGCGAATCCGGTGACCAAAGTCGTGCCGTACTCGCGCTTGAACTCGTGGAACGTGTCGGCGTCGATCAGTCGGTCGATCACCTCGTGCACGTCGTAGGCGGCGTTCACGTCGACCGGAACGACGTCGTACATGCTGCCGGACGCCTGCGGAGGCTTGGCCGTGGCGACCTTCCAGGCCGACTCGTGCGGCCCGGGCAGGGTCGCGACGATGTCGCGCAGGATCTCGAGAGCGTGCTCGTCGTCCTCTGCCAGGTGGTCGACCACGCCGGAACGGCGCGCGTGCAGCTCGCCGCCGCCGAGTTCCTCGGCCGTGACGACCTCGCCGATGGCGGCCTTGACCAGAGGAGGACCGCCGAGAAAGATCGTGCCCTGCCCGCGCACGATCACGGTCTCGTCGCTCATCGCCGGAACATACGCGCCGCCGGCGGTGCAGGATCCCAGCACCGCGGCGAGCTGTGGAATGCCCTCGGCCGACATGCGGGCCTGGTTGAAGAAGATTCGACCGAAGTGGTCGCGGTCGGGAAAGACCTCATCCTGCTTGGGCAGGAAAGCACCTCCCGAATCAACCAGGTACAGGCAGGGCAACCGGTTCTCCAGTGCGATCTCCTGGGCACGGAGGTGCTTTTTCACGGTGAGTGGGTAGTAGGTGCCGCCCTTCACGGTCGGGTCGTTGCAGACGACCATGACGTGCCGCCCATGCACCAGGCCGATCCCGGCGACGACGCCGGCGGCGGGCGCTTGGTCGTCATACAGACCGTGCGCGGCGAGCGGGGCGACCTCGATGAACGGGCTACCCGGGTCGAGCAGGCGCGCGATGCGCTCGCGCGGGAGCATCTTGCCCCTTGCGACGTGACGCTCGCGAGAGCGCTCGGGGCCGCCCAGCGCGGTCTCGGCAAGGCGCTGCCGCAGTTCTTCGGCGAGCGTCGACTGGGTGACGACCATCGCGTGTCCTCCTCGACTCACGGCGGATGTGGCAGCGAAGTGCTGACAACTCGTACGAGATTGGTTAGTGTTCACTAACCCGATAAATCAGGTTAGCGAGGATTAACCGAAATGACAATGCCCTCCACGCCCCGCGATCGAGCGAAGGCCGAGCGCACCGACGCGATCCTGGTCGCCTCCGCTCGCCTGTTCGCCGAACGCGGCTACTCCGGCGCCAGCCTGGAGGACATCGGAGCGGCGGTCGGCATTTCCGGCCCCGCCGTGTACCGGCACTTCGCCGGAAAGCAGGCGTTGTTGGCGGCGCTGCTGATCGGCGTCAGTGAACGTCTGGTATCCGGCGGCGAAGCGGTCTCCGCCGCACATGACTCCGCGCCGGAACGGATGCGCGCGCTGGTCGAGTTCCACGTGGACTTCGCGCTCGGCAACGCCGATGTCATCCGTGTGCAGGACCGCGACATCGCCCACCTCACCGCCGACGCGCGCGCATCAGTGCGACGCCTGCAGCGGGCGTACATCGAGCTGTGGATCGATGTGCTCGGCGACATCGTGCCCGCCTCGCGCGACGAAGCACGCCTGCGCGTGCAGGCGTGCTTCGGTCTGCTCAACTCGACGCCGCACAGCACGAGCGCGGCGCTGAGAACTCGACGCTCCACCGCCGAGTTGCTCACCGCTATGGCGCTGAGCGCGCTGCTCACCGCCGCCGACTGAGTGCTCAGAAGAGCATCGCGCGTCCCGGCTGTTCGAGCAGATCCGAGACGTCCTTCAGGAACCGTGCCCCCTCTGCGCCGTCGACCAGGCGGTGATCGAACGACACGCTGAGCGTCATGATCTGCCGCAGCGCGATCTCGCCGTTGTGTTCCCAGGGCTGCTTGCGCACAGCGCCGACCGCCAGGATGCCGGACTGGCCCGGAGGCAGGATCGGCGTACCCGCGTCGATCCCGAACACACCGATGTTGGTGATCGAGAACGTGCCGCCTGCGAGTTCGGCCGGGCTGGTCTTGCCCGCGCGCGCCGTCTGGGTGAGCTGGGTGAGGGCGTCTGCCATACCGGTCAACGACTTCTGCTCGGCGTCGCGGATGATCGGCACGATCAGCCCTCGCTCCGTCGCCGCGGCAATGCCGAGGTCGACGTAGTGGTTGTGCACGATCTCACCCGCAGTCTCGTCCCACGTGGCGTTCAGCGACGGGTTACGCCCGAGCGCGAGACAGACCGCCTTCGCGACGAGCACCAGTGGGCCGATCCGGTGTTCGGCCAGCGAACGGTCAGCGCGCAGCTGATCGATCAGTTCCATCGTCGCGGTGACGTCGACGCTGTGGAACGTCGTCACGTGCGGCGCTGTGAAGGCGCTCTGCACCATCGCCTGCGCCGTGTGCTTGCGCACGCCCTTGATGGGTACGCGGGTCTGTGCGCGTTCTCCGCGAGCGGGTGCGCCGACATCCGCGGGCACACTGACCTCTGTCGCGACAGCCTTCGGCTCCGCCTCGGGCGCGCCGACGCAATCGGCGTAGGCATCCACGTCGGAACGCGTGATGACTCGATCGCCGACCTCCGCAGCGACCAGCACCAGATCGACGCCGCGACGCTTGGCATATGCGCGCACCGGCGGTGTCGAACGGGGCCGCTCCCCCGTCGCCGGCTCCGCCGCGCTCGGCGGAACGGCATCGTGCGGTGCGGCCTCGATGACGGCCGCGTCCGCTGCCGACTCGGATGCCGCGGATGCCGCGGATGCCGCACTTCTGCGCGCACGGCGTGCCGGGCGCGCGCCCGAGGACGGCGCCGCACCATAGCCGACGAGGTTCGGCTGAGCTTTCTCAGCGGTCTCCTCAGTCTCTGCGGCCTTCGGCGCGGACTCGCCTTCGGCCCCGGCGACGTCGAACGCGATCAGCGGGGCACCGACGGCGACGGTCTCGCCGGCATCCGCGTGCAACGAAGCGACCGTGCCCTCGTAAGGCGACGGCAGCTCCACGACGGCCTTGGCGGTCTCGACCTCGGCGAGGGTCTGGTTCAGCGCGACGGTGTCGCCCGGCTGCACCAGCCACTGCACCACTTCGGCTTCGGTGAGGCCCTCACCCAGGTCGGGAAGTCGGAATTCGGTGATCAACGCTCTGTCCCCTTCGCGTCGGTGGCTTCGCTGAGGCTGTTCGGTCGGTCCATCACACGATCGACGGCATCGAGGATGCGGTCGAGATCGGGCAGGTGGAACTTCTCGAGCTTCGCCGGCGGATACGGGATGTCGTGCCCGGTCACCCGCAGCGGGGCCGCCTCGAGATACTCGAAGCAGCGCTCGGTGATGCTGGCGATCACCTCAGCGGCGACTCCCGCCTCGCGTGATGCCTCGTGCGCGACGACGACACGGCCGGTGCGACGAACAGCTGCCGCGACGGTGTCGTAGTCGATGGGTGACAGTGAACGCAGATCGATGACCTCGAGCGAGATCCCCTCGTCCTGCGCTGCTTCGGCGGCGTCGAGCGCCGTGCGCACCATGGCGCCGTACGTGATGACCGTCGCATCCGTTCCCGGCCTCACGATGCGCGCCAGTCCCATCGGCGGCGCATCCGCCAGCGACGCATCCAGATCGACCTCGCCCTTGTGGTGGTAGAGCCGCTTCGGCTCGAAGAAGATCACCGGGTCGTCGCTGGCGATGGCCTGCTGCAGGCAGCGGTAGGCGTCCTGCGGATCTGAGACGGCGATCACGCGCAGACCTGCGGTGTGCACGAAATACGCCTCGTTGGACTCCGAGTGGTGCTCGGCCGCCCCAATGCCGCCCGCCCAGGGCACCCGGATCGTGATCGGCATCTTCACCCGCCCCTGCGTGCGGTAGTGCAGCTTGGCCACCTGAGACACGATCTGGTCGAATGCCGGGTAGATGAACCCGTCGAACTGGATCTCGACGACCGGTCGATAGCCGCGGAATGCGAGACCGACGGCGGTTCCGACGATGCCGGACTCGGCGAGCGGGGTGTCGATCACGCGCTGCTTGCCGAACTCGTCGAGCAGCCCGTCCGTGATGCGGAACACACCTCCGAGGGTTCCGATGTCCTCACCCATGAGCACGACCTTGTCGTCATCGCGCATCGCCTGGCGAAGACCAGCGTTGAGGGCCTTGCCCATCGTCATCTGCACCATGCTCACGCCTCCTCGTATGCGGCCAGGTAGGCGGCGTACTCGGCGCGCTGACGCTCGATGCCCGAGTGCGGCTCGGCATACACGCCATCGAACACGGCCAGCGCAGGACGGGTCACCATCCCGATCGTCGCGGCCCGCATGTCGCGTGCCACCGCGTCGGCCTCGGCCTGCACGGCATCGAGGTGCTCCTGGGGCAGCTCACCGGCAGCCCGCAGGTGTGCCTCCAGTCGGGCGATCGGGTCGCGCTCGCGCCACCGGGCGAGCTCAGCGTCGTCCCGATAGCGCTTGGGGTCATCCGCCGTGGTGTGCGGCCCCATCCGATAGGTGACGGCTTCGAGGTACGCCGGACCCTTGCCAGAACGCGCGTGCTCGAGGGCCCAACGCATTGCGGCGAGACAGGCGAGCACGTCGTTGCCATCGACGCGCATGCTGGGAATGCCGAAGCCGGGGGCGCGCCCGGCGAGCGGGTACTGCGACTGCAGGCCGACCGGCTCGGAAATGGCCCAGTGGTTGTTCTGGCAGACGAAGACGACCGGCGTACGGTACGACGAGGCAAACACCATCGCCTCGTTCACGTCACCCTGGCTGGTCGCGCCGTCACCGAAATAGCTCACGGCGACCTCGTCGGCACCGTCGTGCATAATGCCCATCCCGTAGCCGACGGCATGCAGAGTCTGCGCACCGATGATGATCTGCAGCGGCGCGATGCGCAGGGCATCCGGGTCGTACGCGGATCCCTCTTCGCCTCGCCACATGCGGGCGTAGTCGCCCGGCGCCGCGCCGCGTGCATACATGACGCCGGTCTCGCGATAGCTGGGGAAGACGTAGTCGCGCTTCTCGAGGGCGCGGGCGGTGCCGACCTGTGCGGCTTCCTGCCCGTTGCACGGCGCCCAGAGACCGAGCTGTCCTTGCCGCTGAAGAGCGACGCCCTCGGAGTCGATGCGGCGCACGACGACCATGTCGCGGTGCAAGTCTCGCAGCGTCTGGAAGTCGACGTCCTCAACGTAGCGGTCGAGTTGCGGATTCGACAGGCGGGAACCATCGGGCGCGATGATGCGCTCGGTCAAGTCGTTCTCTGTATCGACGATCGGTGTGGTGTGCGGTGACATCGGTGTCCTCCTGACGTGGGGCCCTTGTGGGGCGTTCACGGCGTTCCCGACGGCTCAGTCGGGGCTTCTTGAAGCGTACGTCGGCATGACACGACGCTCAAGCATGCCTGGGTGTGTTGAGCATGTTGCGCATTCAGAGGTGTTCTCCACCTGCTAACGTGTGGCACTATGCCCGCTCTCGATCGTGTCGATCTCGAACTGCTCACGGCCCTCTCCGAAGACCCTCGCATGACGGTCGTCGCCTTGGCGGAGCGCCTGCGGCTCTCGCGCAACACGATTCAAGCGCGGATGGCCCGCCTCGAGCAGACCGGCGTACTGGAGTCCTACGAGCGCTCATTCTCGACGGAGGTGCTGGGCTTTCCCCTGCAGGCCTTCATCAGCATCGGCGTGCGCCAGACCGAGTTGCCGCGCATCATCTCCGAGCTCGCCCGAGTGCCCGAGATCGTGCAGGCCCATGGCCTGAGTGGTCCGATCGATCTGCTCGCCAGGGTCGCCTGTCGCGATGCGCGACACCTGTTCGACACGGACGCCCGCATCCTGGCGATCGACGGCGTGGAGCGTACCGAGACCTCGCTCGCGATGGGAGAGGTGATCCCCTTCCGGGTGGCAGGTCTTATCGGCCTGGCGCGACGGGAAGCCTGAGGAACCGGCGGATCGCGCCCGCCGCTTCGGCCGGCGCCTCGTAGTGGATGAGGTGCCCGACGCCACTAATCTCGGCAAGCTGCGCCTGCGGGAACATTCCTGCCAGGGCCCGTTCGGATTCGATCGGTGTGATCTGGTCTCGCGTGGCGGCGATCAGCAGGGTGGGCACGTCGATCACACCGGCGAAGGCACGCACATCGTGCGAGACGCTCGTCACGAACGCATCGTGCAGCACGTCACGGTCCGCGAAGCTCGAGAAGTAGGTGTCGTGCTGATCGTGGATGAACCGGCGTAGATGACGATCAGGGGTGGTCGCCATAGCGATGCTGGCGACGCGCACGATCCAAGGATGCCGCAGCAGCGCGGTCCCAGGCTTCTCGGGTAGTCGCGCACCCATCGTGTAGTAGAAGATCGCGAGCCGGGTGAGCACACCCTTCGGCCCCTCCAGCGCCGGAGCACCGATCGGGTTCACAAGGATCAGCTGTGGCGTCTCGAGTCCGCTGGCGACCGCCGCAGACGCAACGATCGAACCGAACGAATGTCCGAGGACGACGGAGCCCGGCGCCACGGTGCGAGCGAACTCGCACAACCAGCCGGCGTACAACCCCAGGTCGTGCTCTCGCTCGGCGACCGGCACCGTCTCGCCGAAGCCGGGGAGGTCCGGCGAGATGACGCGAACGCCCGGCAGGTACGCGACGATCGGCTCCAGCCCATGATGCTCGCCGCGGAACCCGTGAACGGCCACCACGGTCGGTACGTCGGGCACGTCAATGGCCGGACCATACACCCAGTAGGCCGTGGGCGATCCCAGCACATCAACCTCATGACGCGCGACCGGAATCTCGCTGAGCCGGGCGGCGTACGGGGATGAGACGGGCATGCGCACGAGTCTACGCGATGCGATGTCGGTGCCCGTCCGTATGTTCGAATCAGCGGAAGGAGTCCCCATGTCCAACAGCACCGACACCCTGTCCGGGACCTTGCCCCGGCTCCAGTGGCCGACGCCACGCCTGCGGGCGCGTACCGAGCACCTTGATCGCGCGGGGGATGCGCTGTGGCGCGTCATCGACGCCCGGGGAAACGTGCGCGGACACCTGCGCGTCATCGTTGACCCACTCGGCATTCGCTACCGTGCTGAGCGACTGCACCTTGCCTCTCGCACGTTCCGCCTCGTCGGTGAGTTCTGGAGCGCCGACGACGCAGTGACCTCGCTACGGCAGTGAAGTCGCTCGCTCTGGCGGGGGCGGCGTTAGCCTTACGCGCGATGGGCTGCGGCCCCCGTGTGCTCGTCCTGCGCCCAGGCCTCGTTGCGCAGGGTGATCTGCTCGGTCATGTCTTCGAGGAACCTGACGACGGTGGCGCGTTCCTCGGATGTCAATCGCGCTGCCGCGTGAAAACGCTTGGCCTGCAGGCGCCCCACCGTCTGTTTCGCCGCCTCTTTGGTCTCCTCGGTAATCGAGATGGCCAACGCTCGGCGATCGTTGGGATGCGGTGAACGCGTGATGTGGCCTGCCGCTTCAAGTCGGTCGAGCAGTTTCGTCGTGGACGCGGTCGAGATGTTCAGGTGCGCTGCGATGGCGCTGGGCGTGACAACGGTCTGCGCGTGCTGCGCGACGATCAGCATGTGCAGCGCGCGCATATCCGACCGCCCCAGTTTCATGTAGCGCTGAGACGCCTCGGACAGGCGCTGCTCGGCTTCGCGCAGCCGCCCCAGTGCGGCCATCACGGCGGCGATCTCCTGCATGTGATCAGGAGACACCCCAGTCCTGTCGATGAGAGCGGAATCCGGGTCGTTCTTCTCGACGTCGTAAAGGCTCGGCAGAACAGTCGCGTTGCCCTTCTCCTGCTTCGACATGTTCATATGATAGCGGAGTAGGTGTTTTCAGCTTGGCGAGTTATTCGCTAGGCTAGCGATATTACGGTCGGAGAGAACGCGAGGCGAGACATGGCGGTCCACAGAACGTCCCCGGAAGGCAGCGCTCACCCCGAGGGTCGAGTGGTGCTGCTGAACGAGTCTGGGCAGGCCATCGGCACCGCCGACAAGGAAGGCGTGCACAACCGCGCGACGCCCTTGCACCTGGCGTTCTCCTGCTACCTCTTCGACGCAGACGGCAACGTGCTCATCACCCGGCGCGCGTTGGGCAAGCGCAGCTGGCCCGGAGTGTGGACCAACAGCTTCTGCGGCCACCCCGAGCCTGGCGAGGATCTCACGTCGGCCGTCGAACGGAGGGCGCTGCAGGAACTCGGGGCGCAGATCCGCGACGTCCGTCTCGTGGATCCGGACTTCCGCTATCGCGCTGTCGACGCCGGGGGCATCGTCGAGAACGAGGTCTGCCCCGTGCATCGAGCAACCGTGATCGGCCCCCTGTCGCCGAACCCCGACGAGGTGATGCAATGGGCCTGGGTTGCACCGGAGGCGCTGCTGAGGTCCGCAGAGCTGACGCCTTTCGCGTTCAGCCCCTGGATGATCCTGCAGGTGCCCGCACTGGCGCGCATGATGGAGACGGAAGGACAAGCGAGATGACCAGTACCGTTCGCGAGCCGCGCCAGACGTCCGACCCGCACGACGCCGTCGAGGCGGAGATCCGTGCGCTCTTCTCGCGCTCTTCGGGAACCGCCCAGGCCTACGGCGCCGACTTCTCCCGCCTCTGGTCGCTCGCCGGGGAGCACATGCAGGGCGGAAAGCTGGTTCGACCGCGTCTGCTGCTCGACACGTACATGGCCTTGAGTCAGAGCACCCGGGGCGGGTGGGCCGATACCCGCAGCGCTGTGCGTGTCGCTGCAGCCGTCGAGGCGCTGCACTACGCGTTCCTCCTGCACGACGATGTGATCGACGGAGACCTGTACCGACGCGGACGCCCCAACCTGATCGGCGAGCTCGCGCGCACGACAGCGGATGAGGCGCGTGCCGGCGCCGTATCCCATTGGGCGCAGGCCGGGGGTATTCTCGCGGGAAGTCTGCTGCTCTCGGGCGCCCATCAGGTGTTCGCGCGCATCGATGCCCCCGCTGTGGAGCGCATCCGTCTGCTGGATCTTCTCGACCACACCGTCTTCGAGACGACGGCGGGCGAGTTCACCGATGTGGGCTTGAGCGACGGCCTCGTGGCGCCGGATCTCGATACTGTGCTCGCCATGACCCGCCGGAAAACGGCCAGCTACAGCTTCGAGTTGCCGTTGCGTGCGGCGGCGATCCTGGCCGGTGCCGCGCCGGAGCTCGAACACGCGCTCAGCGCGGCGGGGTCGCATCTGGGCCTCGCCTATCAGCTGCAGGACGATCTGCTCTCGACGTTCGGTGACGCGCACGAACATGGAAAGGACCCGTACTCGGATCTTCGCGAGGGCAAGCAGACGGCGATCATCTGCTTCGCCCGCCTGAGTGGGCTGTGGCCGTACATCGCCGAGGACTTCGGCGACCCGGATCTGACGCTCACCAGCGCCGAGCGCCTGCGAGATCGCCTGCGCGAGTGCGGCGCAGAGGAGTTCGTGAGCGGCCTGGTGCAGCAGCAGCTCGCGGGCTTCTACGACGTGCTCGCGGCCACGGGTACCGGAGCAGTACCGTCGGCGGTCCGAGAAGTCCTGCTCGCCCTCGCAGAGCGCATCGAAGGGCGCCGCTCATGAGCATGTCGGCGCGGACCGCATCGAGCACTCCTTCGCTCACGCGCTTCACGAGGATGGCGGAGACCGTATCGCAGAGCGTCATCCGCGCCTACTCAACATCGTTCGGCCTCGCGACGCGGCTCCTGGGACGCCGTCACCGCACACACGTGCGCAACATCTACGCGCTGGTGCGCGTCGCCGACGAGATTGTCGACGGCGTAGCGAGCGAAGCGGGGCTGTCCGGGGCGGATCAACGTGCGGTGCTCGATGCCTACGTCGTCGAGACCCATCGCGCGATGCAGACCGGCTACAGCAGCGACCTGGTCATCCATGCGTTCGCCGCAACCGCCCGAGCCGCGGGGATCGACGAGACGCTGACCCGACCGTTCTTCGACTCGATGCGCACCGATCTGCTCAACGCCGGGACCGAGAACACCGTGTTCGATCCGCGCGCACATGCCGCGTACGTGCATGGGTCGGCCGAGGTCGTCGGATTGATGTGCCTGCGCGTGTTCCTGCGTGGGCAAGAGGTGACCGAGAGCACGCGGACGCGTCTGGAGCACGGCGCCCGTCAGCTCGGTGCGGCGTTCCAGAACGTCAACTTCCTGCGTGACCTCGCCGACGATACAGAACGCCTCGGACGCAGCTACCTCGGCAACGATCGCAGGCTCTCCGATGCGGAGGTACTCGCCTGGGTCGCGAGAATCCGCGGGCAGCTCGCTGATGCCAAAGCGGTGATTCCACTGTTGCCACGCGACGCGCGTGCCGCAGTGCGCAGCGCCCACGCATTGTTCGGCAACCTCACCGACCGCATCGCGCGCACCCCGGCCGAACAGCTCTACGAGAAGCGCATCCGTGTTCCTGATGCGATCAAGACAGTCCTGGTGGCGCGTGCCTTATTCACGACAGTGAAGGAGCGAGATCGATGACCCGCACGGTGATCATCGGCGCCGGTGTCGCAGGGCTTGCGACGGCGGCACTGCTTGCCCAGGAGGGCCACGACGTCGTCGTGCTCGAGAAGAACTCGCGCGTCGGCGGCCGCGCCGGGACCCTCGAGCGTGACGGGTTCCGCTTCGATACCGGACCGTCCTGGTATCTGATGCCGCGTGTTTTCGAGCACTTCTTCGGCATGCTGGGCACGTCCGCCAAGGAGCAGCTCGACTTGCGCTTCCTCGACCCCGCGTACCGGGTCTTCAGCGAGCCGGATGAGCACGGCCGACAGCGGGAACCGCTCACGGTTCCGCTCGGCGCCGACCGAGTACTGCAGACGTTTGAGGCCACAGAGCCGGGAAGCTCTGCAGCGCTGCGTGCGCATCTGGCATCCGCGACCCGTACGACCGACCTCGCAGAACGCTACTTCCTCTACAACCCGTTCACGCGGCTGCGGAGTCTGCTCGCCGGCGAGGTGATCCGCGGACTGCCGACGCTGACACGGTTGCTCGCCTCTTCCCTGGAGTCGTACGTCGGGAAGCGTTTCGACGATCCGGTGCTGAGGCAAGTGCTCGGATACCCGGCGGTCTTCCTCGGAACCGATCCATCCGCCGCACCGGCCATGTACCACCTGATGAGCGCGCTCGATCTCGATGAGGGCGTGCAGTACCCGATGGGTGGGTTCTGGCACCTGGTTGAGACTCTGGAAACGCTCGCCCGCTCTGGCGGGGCGCAGATCGTGACGGATGCCAGCGTCGAGCGCATAGAGACCGCCCCCCGGCGCGGCCGCGGCCGGCGCCGACACACGGTCACCGGCGTGACGTGGCGAGATGCTCACGGAGCCGAGCATCTTGAGAAAGCCGACATCGTCGTCTCCGGTGCGGATCTGCATCACACCGAGACACAGCTGTTGCCACCGCGGCAACGGACTTTCCCCCAACGGTGGTGGGACAAACGCACCAGCGGGCCGGGCGCTGTGATCGCCCTGCTCGGCGTGCGAGGCGAGCTGCCCGCACTCCCCCACCACTCGCTGCTGTTCACGACTGACTGGACGGCGAACTTCGACGCCATCTTCGGTGTGGACGCGCGTGTTCCCGATCCGGCGTCGATCTACGTGTGCCGTCCGAGCGCGACCGATCCCGGAGTGGCTCCTGCCGGGCATGAGAACCTCTTCGTCCTGATTCCGGTGCCGGCCGATGAGAGCATCGGGCGCGGCAGCTTTCACGGTTCGCCGTCCACAGCGGTCGAGAACGCGGTCGATGCAGCGATCGATCAGATCGCGTCGTGGGCCGATGTTCCGGACCTGCGCGAACGGATTGTCGTGCGCGAATCCATCGGCCCTGCGGACTTCGCGGCCGACTACCATTCCTGGCACGCCGGCATGCTCGGCCCCGCGCACATTCTGCGCCAGAGTGCCATGTTCCGCGCGCAGAACGCATCGCGAAAGGTCGAGGGCCTCTACTACGCGGGGTCCACGACGGCCCCAGGAGTGGGCGTGCCCATGTGCCTCATCAGCGCAGAGCTCGTGCTCAAGCGCATCCGCGGCGACCACAGCGCAGGCCCGCTTCCGACGCGCTTGAGCAGCGCCGCCCGCTCGGCGGATGCACGCGTGGCGGGAGCGGAACGATGATGGGGATGCTGTACCTCGCAGCACTGCTGCTCGTGATCGGATGCATGCTTCTCATCGACTACCGTTTTCGGCTGTTCTTCTGGCACGGCCCCGCAATCGCTCTGCTGATCACCGTCATCGGAACCGCGCTGTTCCTGCTGTGGGATGTCGCCGGCATCGCTGCGGGCGTCTTCCTTCGCGGCGAGAGCCCGATCGCCACCGGGATCGTGCTCGCCCCCGAGCTGCCGCTTGAGGAACCGTTCTTCCTGATCTTCCTCGTGCTGTGCACGATGGTCGTCTTCACCGGCACCCTGCGGATCCTCGGCTGGATGCAGCAGACGCGCACACGGACGGCGGACCGGTCGTGACGTATCCATTGATCGCCACTCTCGGACTTGCGATCGCCGCCTGTGGGGCGATCGCCCTTCTCGCCGTCGCGTTCCGCCGCGCACCGCGTGTTCCCCGCTCACGCGTGCTCATCGCCCTGCTGCTCACAACCGTGCTCATGCTGGCTCTGACGGCGCTGTTCGACAACCTCATGATCTCGGCCGGCCTGTTCCACTACGCACCGTCACACCTGCTGGGCGTGTCGATCGGTGTCGCGCCCGTCGAGGACTTCGCCTACCCGCTGGCAGGGGCGCTGCTGTTGCCGGCCGCCTGGGTAGCGCTGCAGAAGGGCGGCTCGGCGCGCCGTGAGGACTTCCGGCAACTGGTCGTTGCCTCTCGTCCGATCAGCTGGATCAACACGGCGTTCCCTTTCGCGGCGGCGTACGTGCTGACCACACGCGAGATCGACGCTGTCCTCCTGATCGGTTTCCTGTACTTCCTGGTGCCCTACAACTTCGCGATGTACGGCATCAATGACGTCTTCGACTACGCGTCGGACGTCGCCAACCCGCGCAAGGGCGGTGTGGAAGGGGCTTTGCTGCCCAGGAGGCTCCATACGCCGACGCTGTGGATCGCCGCCCTCACAAACATCCCCTTCCTCGTGTTGCTCGCGCTCGCGGGTGGCCCCGCGGTATGGGGAGCGCTCGCCGTGAGCGCCTTCGCCGTCGTCGCGTACTCCGCGCCGGGACTTCGGTTCAAGGAACGCCCCTTCCTGGACTCACTCACCTCGAGCACGCACTTCGTCAGCCCCGCGGTGGTCGGTCTGCTTCTGGCCGGCGCAGATCTCACGGGGGGCATCCTGCTGCTGCTGTCGGCCTTCTTCCTCTGGGGTATGGCAGCGCACGCCTTCGGCGCGGTGCAGGACATCGTGCCGGATCGTGCTGCGGGCATCCACTCGATCGCCACGGTGATCGGCGCGAAGGCGACCGTGCGTGTGGCACTCGCGCTGTGGACGGCTGCCGGCCTGCTCATGCTCGCCGTGCCATGGCCCGGTCCGCTCGCCGCCATCATCGCCGTGCCCTACCTGCTCAACTGCGCGCCGTTCTGGTCGCTCACCGACGAACGCTCCACAGAGTCCAACCGGGCCTGGCGTCGGTTCATCGCACTCAACTACTTCTCTGGTTTTCTCGTCACCCTCCTCCTGATCCTGGAATGGAACAGCGCATGACTCACACCACCCGTAGCGAACGACGCGCGGCCGCCGATCGGCCCGCCGTTCCGAAATGGTTGCGGATCCTTCTGCCCGCCGCACTCATCCTGACGTGGCTGACCGTCGCGGGCATCGGCGGCCCCTACTTCGGCAAGGTCGACGAGGTCTCATCAAACGACCAGACGAGCTACCTGCCCGAGTCAGCCGACGCGACCCGTGTGCAGGAGATGCTGGGTGATTTCGACGACTCCGAGGCGATACCGGCTCTCGTCGTCTTCGTCGCGGACGAGCAGCTGAGCGAGGAGCAACTCTCGTCGCTGGCGGACGTCATGACGAAGGTCGCGACGATCGAGGGGATCGGTGCGAACGTGTCGCCGCTCATCCCCTCTGAGGACGGCCTCGCCGCGCAGGCATTCGTGCCCATCCTCAGCAGCGCCGAGGTCGGCGACACCGTCGCAGAGCTGAGCGCAGAGCTCGCCACCACAGCACCCGAAGGCATCGAGACTTTCGTGACTGGGCCGGCGGGGTTCAGCGCCGACCTGGTCTCGGCGTTCGCGGGGATCGATGGGCTGCTACTCGGCGTGGCTCTGCTGGCAGTGCTTGTCATCCTGCTGCTCGTGTATCGATCGTTCCTGCTGCCGATTGCGGTCCTGTCGACCAGTCTGTTCGCCCTGTGCGCCGCGCTCCTCACGGTGTGGTGGCTGGCGAAGTGGGACATCCTGCTGCTCAGCGGCCAGACGCAGGGCATCCTCTTCATCCTCGTGATCGGCGCCGCGACCGACTACTCGTTGCTGCTCGTCGCCCGATACCGCGAGGCGCTCCGGGTCGAGAACGACAAGTGGGTCGCGACCATGTCGGCGATCAAGGGTTCGTTCGAGCCGATCCTCGCGTCGGGTGGAACGGTCATCGCCGGCCTGCTGTGCCTGCTGCTCAGCGACCTGAAGTCGAACAGCGCACTCGGCCCGGTGGCATCGATCGGGATCATCTTCGCGATGCTCTCGGCGTTGACACTCCTACCGGCGATGCTCTTCGCGTTCGGACGCGCGGCCTTCTGGCCGCGACGTCCGCGGTTCGAGCCGGATGTTGTCGCCGCGGAAGACGGGATGCCCGATCGCGGCCTCTGGACCAAGCTCGCGCACCTCGTGCAGCGGCGACCGCGCATCATCTGGGTTGCCACCACGCTCGTCCTGCTGATCGGAGCGCTGGGCGTGACCCAGCTGAAGGCGGATGGCGTCGCCCAATCCGAACTGGTGCTCGGGCAGTCCGAAGCGCGAGATGGTCAGCAGGCACTGGGCGAGCACTTCCCGGGTGGTTCTGGAAGCCCTGCGTTGATCATCGTGGACGAGAGCGAGATGGACGACGCGGTCACCGTGTTGCTCGCCGATGACGGGATCGATGGCGTCGCGGTCACCACCGAGGACAGCCCGAGCGGATCCGCGCCAGTGACAGCGGAGGGCATCACCCCGGTGGGCCCACCCGGAACCCCCGAACCGAGTCCCACCACGGTCGACGGTCAGGTTCTTCTTCGTGCGACGCTGACGGATGCCGCAGACTCGGCAGCCGCGGGGCAGACCGTCACCGACCTGCGGGCGGAGTTCGTCGATGCGGCGCCGAGCGCCCTGGTGGGCGGTGTCACCGCGACAGCCGTCGACACCAACACCGCCTCGATCCATGACCGCAATCTCATCATCCCGCTCGTCCTTGCCGTCATCACGCTGATTCTGATGGTGCTGCTGCGTTCGGTGCTCGCGCCCGTGCTGCTGATCATCACGACGGTGATCTCGTTCGGCACCGCGATGGGCGTTTCTGCTCTGGTGTTCAACGGTCTGTTCCAGTTCCCCGGCGCTGACCCGGCCGTGCCGCTGTTCGGGTTCATCTTCCTGGTGGCTCTCGGTATCGACTACAACATCTTCTTGATGACCCGCGTGCGCGAGGAGTCGCTCCAGCACGGCACGCGCAAGGGAGTGCTGCGCGGGCTCGCGATCACCGGCGGGGTGATCACCTCGGCCGGCCTCGTGCTCGCTGCAACCTTCACGGCGCTCGCGGTCATCCCGATCCTGTTCCTGGTGCAGCTGGCGTTCATCGTCGCCTTCGGTGTTCTGTTGGACACGTTCGTCGTGCGCACCCTGCTCGTACCGGCCCTGTCGTACGACCTCGGCCGGGTGATCTGGTGGCCGTCCAAGCTCTCGAAGCACGCGCAGCCTGAGAGCCACGAGCCGGAGGCGCCATGAGCGCACACGTCGTCGTCGCGGGCGGTTCCGGGCTCATCGGAACCGCGCTCACGGACGCCCTCGTCGCGCGAGGGGATCGCGTGACCCGGCTGGTGCGCCGTCCCCCGGCGCACCCGGGAGAGGTCCAGTGGCAACCGGAGGACGGCGTGCTGGATCCGCGCGCCTTGGAGGGCGCATCCGCAGTGGTGGCGTTGAACGGCGCCAGTGTGGGACGAATGCCCTGGACAGCCCCCTACCGACGGAAGCTGCTTTCGTCGAGGCTCGCTCCGACGACGACTCTGGTGGCGGCCCTGCACGACCTCGGCAGGGGTGCGCCGACGCTTGTGTCAGCATCCGCGGTCGGGTACTACGGCTCTGCGCCCGGTCGGATGCTGACGGAGTCCTCCCCCGCCGGTGACACGTTCCTGGCACGCGTGTGCATCGAGTGGGAGGGTGCCGCTCGGCAGGCGGAGGACGTCACACGGGTGGCGCTCGCGCGCACTGCACCGGTGATCCACCGCAGGGGTGTGCTGCGTCCGTTGATCGCGCTCACCTCCCTCGGCGTCGGTGGCCCCTTGGGAGGCGGTGACCAGGTCTGGCCCTGGATCTCGCTCGACGATGAGGTGCGCGCACTCCTGCACATCATCGATCGGGACCTCGACGGCCCGGTCAATCTCACAGGGCCGGCGTCCGCGACGGCGAATGACGTCGGCCGCGCGCTCGCACGCGAACTTCACCGGCCATTCTGGTTGCCTGTGCCGGCGTGGGCGCTCCGGAGCGTGCTCAGCGCACCGGCGGCCGACTCGCTGCTGCTCGCCGATGCGGATGTGCGGCCGACGGCGCTTCTCGACAGCGGCTTCCGCTTCGTGCATGACACCGCAGACGCCGCAGTGGCAGCCGCCGTCGCGGCACGGTGATGCGCTGATCGGTGATGTGCTGGTGCCCCCTGCAGGATTCGAACCTGCGACCAACAGATTACAAGTCCGCAGTTTCGCCCATCGCGAGCTTGGATGAGTTCCGCGCAATGAAGGCCGCATCATGACCATCGCGACCAGCACCGAGCCGTTCGACTTCTCCGGAGGCCGCGACTACCCCGGCGACCGTGGTGTGAGACTCAGCACCACCCGCCCCGGCGCACCCGGCTACGCGTTCAGCGTCGACTTCCCTGACGTGTTCATCTCGGAGAACAACGAAGTCGGTGTCGGCGGCCACCGGTTCCCCGCCGACGACATGCTCGCGTGGATGGACGCGATCCGCGAGCACCTAACCCACCAACGGTAGTCGTGAGCAAGCCTCGCCACTTGTCGCTAGTCTCCCCCGAAAATCAAGGGAGAGACATCTTGGACGACGACGCGCTACTCGACTACTGGGCCGCCTTCCAAACCGCATCCGGCTCCACAGCGAAGAGCATCAAGGAACGCACTATCAGCCTCCGCGCAATGCTCAAGCGCACCGGGCAGACGCTGCTCACCGTCACCCGACACGACCTCATCCGCGACCTCGGCCGCCCCGGACTCGCCGCATCCACCCGCGCCACCTACAAGTCGCTCATGTACGGGTTCTTCTCCTGGATGCAGGACGAAGAGTTCCGCCTCGACAACCCCGCCGTGAAGCTCCCCAAGGTGCGTGTCCCCCGCCAAGAGCCAGACCCGGTCACCACCGAAGACATCGAGTACCTGCTGCACTCAGGCATCTACCGGCGCACCCGCATGTGGGTACTGCTGTACGCCTACCAGGGGATGCGCGCCGCCGAGATCGCAGCCGTATCCGGTGGCTCCGTCGACTGGGCCAGGCGGCGCATCCTGTCCGCTGAAGCAAAGAACGGCGTCGAGGTGTGGCGCCCCATCCACCCGACCGTGTGGAGCGAACTCGAGAAATGGCGCACCGCCGGTTGGTTGTTCCCCTCCCCCACACGCGAGGGCCAACACGTCACACCGAACAACGTCTCCAACGTGCTCTCGAAGGCATTCAAGCGCGCCGGCATCGCCCACCGGCCCCACCAGCTGCGCGCCTGGTACGCCACCGAACTCATCGACGCCGGCGCCCCGACGATCGTCGTCGCCGCAGCGATGCGCCACGCCGATACCCAGTCCGTCGAGAAGTACGTACGCGTGAAAGACACCGCGATCGAGGCTGCGATGCTCACCCTCCCGGCCGTGCGCGTTCCAGAGAGGTCCGGGCGGAAGGTAGCCTAGGAGCACATCCCCTCGTAGCTCAATGGATAGAGCAACGGCCTTCTAATCCGTCGGTTACTGGTTCGAGTCCAGTCGAGGGGGCCAAACTCATCGGGCGTCCGACGCAAGCGATCTCATCACCAGATGCGCCGCGGCGCGCGCGTTCGCTACGGTACAGGCATGATCGCTTACGTCCTGCTCGTCCTCGTCCTCGCCCTCGGCTTCACCGCACTTGTGCTCTGGATCGGCTATCGCCTCGTCGTCTCCGCTGTACGCACCGGCGTTCTCGAAGCGAACGCCGAGCAGGCCCGCCGTGACCAGGGCCTGCCGCCGTCCCGATGGAGCATCCTCGCTGCGCGCGTCGAACGCCCCACCCCCAACTGACCTCCCCGCCGGCATGGATGAGTTCGGTCAGCCCCGATGCCCAGGTGACGGGATCGTGATGCGCGACACCCCGGACGCGTCCGTCTGCCCGCACTGCGGGTATCGGATCGAGATCGAGCCGGTGGGCATGCCGCCAGCGTTCGACGGTCCCGACATCGACGACTGGCGTCCCCGCCCCGGCGTATAGTCCCGCCCATGTCCTCCCGCCCACTCGACCCGCTCACCACCCTCTCCGTGGAGCTGTCGGCGGCGATGTCCCGCAACCGGTACACCACCGACCCCGGCCCGGTGATCGCCGAGCTGCAGCGCATCGCCGGCGAACACCCCGAGTTGCTCGCCGAGGAAGCCGGATTGTGGGCAGGGTTCAACGAAGCCGACCCGGACAGTGCCGCACTCGTCGACGCGCTCAAGGCGATCAGCACACTCGAGGCGGTTGCGCTCGGGCGGGAGCGATCGACGGCAGGGTCGCACTTCACACCGCCGCTAATCTGAGATCATGCTCATCGGTGTCATCCGCCCCATCGAGACCCGCACGATCGATGTTGAAGCGGACACCCTCGAAGCGCTCGACGCGGCGGTGCGCGCAGCCACGCCTGCAGGGTGGGATCGGACCGGGCCGCGTGAGATCAGCCGCCGCGACGGCGTCCGCGAGATCGAAGCGCAAGATCTCGACGCGATGGCAGCGCTGGTACCGGACGGGTGGCAACTGCTGAGCGTCCGCCGCTCCTAGAACACGACGAAACGCCCCTCACCGCTCCGAGATGGAGGGTGAGGGGCGTTTGTCGTGTCGGGTATCAGCGTGACTCGTGCACGACGAGTGAGGTTTGGCTAGCGGCCGTCCTTGCCTTGGTCGATCCATCGGGTGTGTGCCCGCAGGCCATGGAACACGCCCTGCCGGATCACGAGGTACGTCAGCAGCAGCCCGATGAGCGTGCTGAGGACGATGACAGTTACGTTCAAGACGATGAGCAGCATGGTCTGTTGCGTGAAGTCCATGCCGCCGACCATAGCGGCTCCGCGGAGCATGACGGCGCTCGTCAGCGTCGTTCGTGCATGACGATCGTGTTGCGATCGAACATCTGCTGCGCACGAGCAGACGTGCCGGTCGGCTTCCACAGTCCGTAGTGGAGGCCGACTGCGATGAGGAACGTCGGGAGGGCGAGCAGGAGCCCCTGGCCGACGTCGTAGACGGTGCCGTTGCTGATCGCGACGCCGAGCTCGGTGAGCAGCGACGACGCCAGCGCGAACAGCGCCAGCAGGACGGCCTTCACACCACCGCTGGTGACGGTCTTGGTGACCAGGCCGACGAGCAGCGGGAGGACGGTGGACACCAGCAGCTGGATGACCAGTGCCGGATCGAGAGTGAACGTCATGAGTCCTTCTTTCGTTCGAGGTGGGTGACACGGTCGGCGAGTGCGCGATGTGTCTCTCGGTCGCCGCGGATCTCGGCACGCATGCCGCCGAGGTCCTTGGCGAGAGTCTTGATTTGGTCGGTGAAGTTGTCGCTGAGGTCGTCGATCCACCGCTTCGTCTCCGCGTGGCGGGAATCGTTCTCCTCTCGCATGTTCGTGTCGTGGGTGTTCTCGACCTGCCACCGTGCTGCGCTGACGTCGCGCTTCACCTTCCCTAGCCGGACGCCGAGCAGCCCGATCAGCGCGAGGATGATCGCCTGTCCGGCGGTGATGATCGTGACCAGTACGCCTTCAGTCACCCGATCACCGCCGGCAACAGCGGCGAGAGCATCGCGGCGATCAGGATCGCGAGCAGGACACCGCCAGCGACGAACTCACCGCGCGCGTACATCCGGGGTCGCTTCTGGCCATGCTGGATGTTGCGGCGGCGGGTCATGACAGCCACCCGTCGACGACGTCGCGCAGCGCTTCCAGCTCAGCCCGGGGCACCGTCACCGTCTCACCCGGCACATCCTCGGGCGCGAGCAGTGCGTTCGCGCCAGCGATGATGCGCTCATGGTCGAGCGTCCCGGGGCATTCGGTGGCGACGTAGTGACGGTGCGGGAAGATGTTGCGCTCCCACACCAGCTGCTTGATCCCGATACGCCGCGCGATATCCGCGACCAGGCGGATGGACGCCTCGTAGGTGGCGTCGGTGATCGGCTTGCCGGGGCCGCCCTCGTGCTCGATCGTGATGCCCGTGGCGTTCGCGTCCGTGTCACCGTTGGTGTGCGCGTAGTCGACCTCGCGGACGTACTGGTGCACGGTGCCGTCGGCGCCGATACCGTACTGCGACGACGCGCCCGTGCCGCGGCCGTTCTTGATCGTCCCCGGCTGCTGGAAATGCGCATCCGTGCCCGCAAGGGTCGACGGTGAGCCGAACCAGTGCAGGTCGATGTGGTCCTTCCGCCGTGCCGGCGCCTGGCCGTTGTTGAAGTTCGGCGAACCGACCCACTTCGCGTCCTTGTAGTCGACCGGCTGGTCCTTCCACGGGGCGGCCGGGTCGAGCACCGATCCCTCCGGTGTGCTGGGCGGCGCGGCAGGACGGAACGACCTGCCGGCGTTGAGGTGCCGCTGTGTCTTCCGCCAGGTGTCGGGCCCCTCCTCGCCGTCGACTTTCGCGCCTACGACAGCCTGCAGTGCACGGATCGTGCCCGCACCGCGGATGCCATCGACGACGACGCCGAGCTGCTCCTGCAGGTGGCGGTTCGTGTCCGGGCCGTCGACGCCGTCGATGTTCGCGCCGACCGCGTGCTGTAGCTTCGCGATCGTTCGCACGCCCGGGTCGCCGTCCTCCGTGATCGGGAAGCCGACCGCGTCGGAGAGCACACCCCAGATGCCGTCGGCGGTGAGACGGTTCGCCTTCTGCCAGGCCTTGATCTTGCGGTCCGTGTCCGGGCCGTGGATGCCGTCGGGCTCCGCACCAATGAGACGCTGAATGTCCTTCGTCGGCCGGGAAGTCTGGTTCCACCCGCCGGATGTGATGCCGCCGGCGACAGAGCCACCCACGACCGCGTCACGCGTGAATGCACGCCATACGCCGGCGGTGGTCGCGTCACCGTTGATCTCGATGTGCAGGTGCGGGCCGGTCGAGCGGCCCGTGTTGCCGACGACACCGATCTTCGTCCCCGCGCGCACGCGCGTCCCAACAGGCGGGCACTGAGCGTGCGACGGCATGTGGGCGTAGCCGACTTCCTTGCCGTTGAGGTCGTAGCGCACCCAGATCTGAAAGCCACCGTTGATCTTCCAGTTGCGGTGGTAGACGACGCCGTCGCCGGACGCGGGGATCGGAGTGCCCTCCCGCTGCGCGAAGTCGACCCCGCTGTGGCCGGCGTAGGTGGCCGGGTTGCCGAACGGCATCGGGAGCTTGGACATGATGGGGTTTCCTTCCGGGTACGACGAAGGCCCCACGCAACGGCGGGGCCTGAGGTGTCTGAGTGGGGGGCGTGAAGCTACGAGGATGCGATGACGGTGATCCGGTTGTCCTTCTCCGCGCAGAACACTGCTGCGCCGAGGGTGAGCGTGCCCGTCATCGACACGGCCGGCGTCGCGATCGGGTTGTCGTCGTCGTCAAGATCACCGTCGAGGTACACCGTCAGCGGCGACACGGACGCGACCGTCCCGGCCATCAGCTTCGGCATGAGGGTGTAGTACCGCCACAGCACCCGCACCTTACGGATCAGCTCGGCCAGACCAGCGTTCATCCGACTTCCCTCCACTCGGCTTGCACGTCGGTGAACTCGTCGAAGGTGAACCGCATCCGCTGCACCGTCGCCAACCGGCGGCGCCCGTCCTCCGGGGTGAACCCGACCAGGTCATGCGCCTCGAGTGGGAGCATCGCGTGGTCGAGCTTCAACGTCGCGACGCGGTCTCGAAGGTCGCGCAGCTTCCGCTCGGCGAGCTGGTCGATCACCGCCTGCGACTCCGCCTCGACGCCGGTTTCCTTGTGGGGAATCCACCGGCCCGGCTGGGAGCCCTTCGCCCGGTTCTGGTAGCTGAACGGCGAGGTCGGATCGGTGTCACGGGCGATGCCGACCAGCGGCACCTCATCGGAGGCGGCGGACCCGATCAGGATGACCTTGTTCGGCACCGACGTGAGGTCCTGCTCCCGCGCCCAGTCCGGGAAGTGCAGGGACGTTTCACCGTGCTCGAACTCGTGTGCCGGGGGTCGGTCCTCGGGTCGCGTGTACGGCTCGATCCGGAAGAGCCCGCTGCGGTCGCACCGCAGCGACCAGTAGCCGATGGACGTGAGCAGCGTGTTGATGACCTCCAGCTTCGACGTCGCCGCCTCGAACGTCAGCGGACCAGCGAGCACCGACGACGACGGGGTCGCCGCGATGCGTGTCTCCCCGGTGGAGGTGAGTAGGTCGACGGCCGCCTGAACGACCGGTGTCCCGGCCGGGAGGGTCAGGCGGGCGTCGAGGGCGTCCTCCTGGACGACGTTCATCTTCGTCAGCAGGGTGATGTCGTACCCGACGACCCCGAACTCGGAGTGGCGTTCCTTCGGCTGGGAGAACAGGAACACCCCGAACGGCCACGATTCGGCGCCCTTGTGGAAGGTGGCGCGCACCCGGTTGGACATGAAGTCCGGCACCTTGGACGGGTCAGAAGCATCGAAGCTCAACGCTCCTGAGCCGCCCAATGGTGACTGTGCGACGATCTCCGCGTGCCCGCCGGTCACACCCCGCAACATGTCCTTCTTGCGGTCCTGGGAGTCGAGCAGCTCGAACGACCAACGCACCAGCATCTCAGGCTCCCTCTTTCTTCGCCTCCGTGAACTGGAAGCTGAATCCCCAGAACGCGTTCCACGGCCGGAACTCGCCCGGGTCGTAAGTGCCCGCGTGCTGGCGGTGCAGCTGCGGGTCCTTGGGGGCCCCGTAGCGGCGGTGCCCATCCGGGGTGCGCAGCAGGAACAGCGCCTCGGGATTCTCGATCAGCTCGACAAGCTCATCCGGAGTGGCGCACTCCTCGATGAACGTGCGGTCGGTGACACGGCCGCCAACTTGCCAGACACGGGTGAGTCTCTCGCTGCTGTAGGCGGTGGGTTCTTCGCTCCCTGCGTAGTGCTTCAGAGCGCGACCCCGGCCAGGGGCGCGGGAGATGTCCGGGTTCATCGGCAGTCGGCATGTTTCGCCGAACCCGACACCGCCGGACAGCCAGATCGCGATCGACCTTGCCTCGACGGTGATCTCCGTGACCGCTGTCGCACCCTCCACCGTTGTTGCGATGGCACGGTACAGGGTGTCCCCGTAGGAGAGGGATTCCCAGTCGATGAGGGTGACGCCGTCAGGTGACGGGGTGTCGCCGAGCACGCTCTCCCACGTCTGCCCGTCGATGGAGCGTTCGAGGGTGAAGTGGGTGGGGCTGGTCGGGATGGGCTCGACTGCGAGCCTGTCTCCGACCTCCACGATGCGGCCCTCGTCGGCGCCCGTCTCGACGTAGGGCCGGTCGTGCTCGTCAAAACCGATGTTCGTTGGCATGACTGTCCCCTTTCAGCGCTACGGCAGGATGGACGCGAGATACCCGCTGATCAGGTCGTGCGCCGCACTGTTGAAGTGCGTCCCGTCGCCCCCGAGTGGCCCGACGTCCACCCGGAACCGCCCAGTGTCGTCGGCGTCCTGGATCACCGATGACGTGTCGGCGAGCAGGTCGACCGGGTGTCCCGCCTGGCCGATGCGCACCGTGGCCGGGTCTGTCGAACCGGGAGACGGTACGCCAGACAGCAAAGGTGCGCCGTCACGCAGCCAGGCGTTCACCTCCGGCCTGTTGTTCGTGGCTGGGGTCTGCCCTTCGAGCGTCGTGAATCCATCCGTTGACGAGACGAAGCACGGTGTGATCGTGCAGGCGATCAGTTGCTCGATCTCGTCGAAGGATCGGATCTGTTGCCAGTAGCTCACAGCGTTCTGCATGGCTGTGGCCGCGGAGGTATTCACGTCGTTGACGCCCATTGCCGACAGCACGTGGGTGCCGAACGGGAGAACCTGCCCGAGCCGTTGGTTGAACACTGCCGGGTAGTGGTACCAGCCTTCCCCGCCCATTGCGGACTTCACCGCGGCCCGCACCGTTCCTCGCGCCCACCGTTCGAGGTGGCTGTTCGAGGTCATGGTGATTGAGTCACCTGTGAGCACCCATGATGGGAAAGTTCCTGGCCCGAGGATAGCCGCGGGTCGCATGGAAGGCTTCAAAAGGCCGGTGGAGTACGTGGAGTCCACGACAGTCGCTTGACCGCCGAGGATGTACCCCGGGTCAACGCCGCTGATCCAGGTATTCGGTGACACTTGCACTGCCCCTCCGGTGTCGGAGTTGCCCCACACGTTCACCGTTACCTCGCTCCCCGCCGGGATGGTGACGGGGATCGGATCGGATTCAATGATGACGACTTCCCCGGATGCGGTGATCGGGAACGACGTTTCCGGTTGGCCGTCGAAGGTCACCGGGACGAATGCGCCAGCCCCGACACGGATAGCCGCGCGAACGGTGGCTGTGGAGGTGACAGTGCCGCCGAGTGCGGGCTTCGACAGCACCCAACGCACGACAGGGCTCTCCACTGCCGAGACGACCGTGTGCTTCGTGCCAACAGTGGTTCCCCCTGCCGAGACATTGCCTGGCCGGTCGGTCGTGCTGAGCATCGTCGCAACGTTCCGCAAAGGCCCAGTCGGCTCCGGGTCGGGCGCGGTACCCTCGGTCGCGGCGAGCAACAGCAACATCACGCCACCCCCGCCGAGACTGCTGCGTCCATCATCTGCCCCGCCGTGAGTGCGGTGCCCGCGAGCACGAACCCGTAGTTGACATCGGCGTTGTCGCCCGCGTTTCCGTACGAGACGCCGATAGCCGCCTTCCAGGTCGGCTGCGGGTCAGCGATCGGGGACGCCAGCCCGCTGGCAGTCTTCACCGGTGCCCCATCGAGGTAGACGGTTACCGTTCCGTTGTCGAAGGTGAACCCGACAAGATGCGGGTCGGTGTCGAAGGGGACGAATCCGCCCTGATGCGTGCCGGAGAGAGTCGCGGCGGCGGCGTGACTGAGATCGTCCGCGGACGGGGCCATCTTCACGCCCCATCCCAGGTTCTTCCCCAAAAGCGTAGGGCTGGCAACGGTGTTGTCGACCCGTCGAACCAGGATCATCACGGTTGCCTGAGTCTGCCCTTCAATGGTGGTGTTGGGGAGGTTCACGTAGTTGCTGGTCGAGGAAGC
The DNA here is from genome assembly GCF_028747645.1 of Microbacterium esteraromaticum. Taxonomy (NCBI): domain Bacteria; kingdom Bacillati; phylum Actinomycetota; class Actinomycetes; order Micrococcales; family Microbacteriaceae; genus Microbacterium; species Microbacterium esteraromaticum. The sequence continues at coordinate 1,545,820 of NZ_CP118100.1, read as the reverse complement.
CATCGAAGAAGGGGCATCCGCCATGCCGGGGCGTCCAAACGTCGGGGTACCGTTGACCGTCAGCGTCCCGCCCGCCGTGCCGATATTCGGCACCGTCGTCGCACCCGCAGAGTCATCCAACACCGCAAGGTACTGGGGAGCGTAGGACAGCAACCTGTCACGCAACGGCACAACCACACCCGTCGTCGTCACCGGCACGACCGCCCCCGCCGAGGTCTTCCCCGACGAGTCGCGCACCTCATGCTGGCACTGATACGTCGTAGACGCCGACAGGCCCGACACCACCAACTGCGGAGACGCCTGCCACGCCGACCAAGTCACCCCGTTGTCGGTCGAGAAACGGAACGGAGACGCGTGCAACGCCACATCATCCGACGCCCCCGTGACCGTCAACGTGAACCCCGCATCGCTGATCGAAGAAGCCGACAGCGTGCCAGCGGTAGGAGCAGTCTCGTCACCCGGCACCGGATTGCTGACCGCGTACAGTCGCCACCCGGACGACAACCGCACCGCCACCCACGTCTCACCATCAGCAACCGGCTGACCCTCAACCGTGCCCGCCGTCCCAGCCCAGACGATCGCGACCTGCGCGCCCGGGTACCCGTCCAGCGTCACCACAGGCGACGCCCCCCCGGTGAGCTCGTACACGTGCTCGTGCTGCACCCCCAACGTCACAGCCCCCGCAACGGTCTGCTGATGCAACCCCGTCGTCACGATCTCACTACGCGCCATCTCAGACTCCTACTTCCGTGTACCAGGCGCCGCCCTCGAAGACAGCACCGCCATATTCCTCAGCCGCAACAGACAGCACCACGCCACCCTGCGACTCATCCCAGACACCAGTGATCACCGGCGGGCCGGGCGGGATGAACGCGACCTCAAACGCGACCGTCGTCCACGCCGAGAGCACGTCCCCAGCCGCGGCACGCACCCGCACCTCGTAGAACCCTTCTGGAAGACGAGATGTCAGCGTGATCGACGTGGCAGCACCGTCACCCTGACGGGACTCGATGACGTCACCCTCAGAGAGCAGTTCGAGCTCCCACGACGACTGCGGGTGCGCTTGCGCCTGAAAGAACGTCCACTCCACGGGCAGCGTCGACGCATCCCAGATCGTGGCCGGTTGAATCACCGCAACGCCGGGCGGGTCGATGACCTCGAACACCGCGGTCGCTGACCACGGCGACCAGTCCGGGTGCGCACCCTTCGTCCGCACTTCCCACTCGAAATGGTCAGTCGCCAGGGCCACGGTCACACTGTCCGCAGTCGTCCCGCTGATCGTCGTCCACACACCACCCACCGGGCGGTGACGCGCCTCGAATGCGGACTGCGGGCTGGAGTCGACAGGGTTGTGCACCCACGACAGCACCACGTCCTCATCCGACGGCGCAGTGCCACCGTTCGGGGACAGCGACACGGGCGCGTTCGGAGGCGAGATCAACTGGATGACGTTGGAGTACCCCGACCACGCCGAGTACAGCGTCGTCGAACCAGCGCCGCCCGAAGCGACCCGGGCCCGTGCGCGGTACTTGTGCGGGATCGCCGGGTTCGGCGCCACGTGGTCCCACGGCAGGCTCGACTCAGGTAGCGCCGAGACGACCGTGGCGCCGTCATCCTGAAGGTCCAGATGCGTCCCGTATCCGCCCATCGACGCTGCCACGCGAATGTCATCACCGGACGTGCGGACCGCGGTCGGTGTAGACGGAGCCTTCGGTGTCGTCCGCACCGTCACACTGTTCGACTGAGCCGACTCGCCCGCAGCAGCAATACCACGCACCGCATACTCGTACTCGTGCTCAGCCGACGTCGTCGTATCCGTGAACGTCCACAGGTTGCCCGACGGTGTCGCGATCCGCTGCCACGGTCCGCCGTCCGTACGACGGTTGATCCCAACCTTCGTATACGTCGAATGCCGTGACCACTGCAACGTGTGCTGCGTGTCCGACACACGCGTCACCGTCAACCCCGACGGCGGAATCGGGATCGTATCCGTGTAGAAGCTGCCCGACAGTGCCGCCGAACCGAACACACCAGCCGGACCATGCGACGCGGAATAGTTGACCTGCAACTCACCCGACGACGAATGCGACTTCCACCCCGTCGTACCCGACGCGATCTCGATGTACGCCTGCCCACCCCGGAAGTCCAGGTGATGCCCACCAGACCAGGTGGAGCCCTCGACATTCACCGCCCACGGGTCATTGTCCAGACGGTACGTCAGCGACGACCCCGACGAGTTGTACGCCCGCAACCACCACGAGTACCGCGACCGGTTGTTCGCGATATCCAGCGACGACCGCCACACGTACAGGCGCAGGTAGAACGCTGACCGCCCCGAGTATGCGTCAGTCTTCGTGCCGTTGTTCGTCGCCATCGTGCACCTCCAAACTCCCCGGCACGCGGGGACGACAAAGGGGGCCAGCCCTGATGGGCTGACCCCCTACGAACAAGCGGGCTAGTGGAACGGCAGCTCGGAAGCCACCTGACCGGCTGACGGCAGCTCGGTGCTCAGCACTTCACCAATCAGCCGCACGAAACCGTCAGCATCTAGCGCCAACCGGCCACCGATCTGTAGCCCTACAAACTGCGGCGACGGCGCCGAGCCACTGCCCAAGACGCCACCGTCGGCCATCGGCATCAGCCCCGGCATCCGGCGGATCGTCTCCATGAGAATCGCCATCGACCGCGCCGACCCGTCCAACGGGATGTACGCCTCGGGCACGTCAGACCGATCACCGACCACCCGCCAGGTGTTCGGCGGCACGGTCTGAGCGAGCGGCGCCATCGGGTTCAGACCGCGCAGTCCCCCGGCCGCCATGAACTCGACGAGCCCGCCCGCGGCCTGATCCACCCGGTACGAGCCCATGTTGATCGACCCGCCGTCAGCGGCGACCCGCACCCGGATCTCGCGCCCGTTGTTGCGGATGATGAAGCTGTCGACGGCGCGCTGCGCACCGGATGTGTGCGCGGTGATCACCGAGCTTCCATCCGGCAGCGTCTCGATCTTGTACCCGAGCCGCTCGACCTTCGCGCGTTCAGAGTTCGCGTTGGATGAGAACTCCGTCTCCATCTCCTCCGGCGTCGTCAGCACCGTGTCGATGAGCGACTGAGCCTGCTCCTCGGTCAACCCCATCGCGGTCATCTGCTCGATGAGCGCATCCCGCGTGGAGTTGTACCGATCGGTGAGGTTCTCCTGCGACTCCCCCGCGATGCGTGCGGTCTCGATCTCCGACTCGAACGCCTGCACCGACGCATCAAGCTGCGCCTTCAGCTGCGCACCGGACTCCGACGCGGCGAGATTCGCCGTGTCCACGCCCGACAGAGACAGCTTCGTGCCGTCAGCGGCGACCCCCACCTTGGAGATCGCATCGACCGTGCGCAGCGACGCATCATTGAGGTGCCCGAGCGCGATCTGCCCCTCGGCGAAGCCGTTGAACTTGTCGCGCATCCCTTCGAGTCCCTCGGTGACCACGTCGGTCTGTTCCTCGAAATCGCGCATGCCATCGATGAAGTTCTCAAGATCGGAGGTGTCAGCGAACGGATTCATGATCTTGATGACGTGCTTCATGCCGTCGACGATGTCGGCCAGCGGACCCGAGACAAACGACCCGAACGACTCGTTGGCGGTGATGCCGAAGTCGATCGCGCCATTGACCAGGTCAGAGAAGAACTGCAACAGCGGGCCACGGTTACTGGACACCCAGTCCGCAAGGTCACCGAGCGGCTCCGAGAACGCACCCGCGAGCGCACCCTTGATGCCGTCCATAGCGACCTCGATGTTCCGCTGCGCGCGCTGGATCTTCGATGCGTCGTTGTCCGTGAGAGTGTCGAACATCCGCTGCGCGGCGCCCTCCACCCCGTCGAGCTGCGCGACGGCCGTCGACAGGTCCAGCGCACCGAGCGCCTGAGCCATGTCCTCCGACTGCGTCCCGAACAGCGCCAGAGCCAGCCGGCTCCGCTCTGCCGGATCCTCGACGTCCTGCAACCCGGTCAGGATGTGCTCCAGACCTTCCCGAGCTGCAGGACCGCCCTCGGCGAACGCGCGCGCCATCTCCTCGGCGTCGAGGCCGAGCTCAGCGAGTGCACCGTTCGATGCTTCGTCGCCGACGTCCTTCACCCGGACGGTGAGTTCCTTGAGCGCGTCAGCGACCTTGTCCGAGTCGCGGGCGCCGGCGTTGAGGCCCTGATTCAGCAGGCCGAGCGCTTCCTCGCCGGACAGGCCAAGGTCGCGGAAGTGGGTCGGGTACTCGGTGAGCGTGTCGAGGAGGTCCTCTGCGACGTTCACACCGTTGCGGGCGCCGGCCGCGAGAATGTCGAACGCCTCATCGGCGGACTTCGCGAGCCCCGTGCGGAGCATCGTCGTCACGGCCCGCGCGACCGGCTGCACGTCCTCGCCGAGAACGTCGGCGATTCCCGACAGTCCCTCGACGACCTTCTGCGCGTCGCGGGTCGTGGCCTTCTCGTCGATGATGTCGAACTGCAGGGCGAGTCTGGTCGTGTCCATGTTCGACTCGATCGAGTCGCCGAAGTTGTTCGCGTACGACTCACCGGCCGCGCGGCCCAGCCGCAACGCGGCGGCCTCACTGATCCCGGTGAGCGCCTCGAGGCGGTCGAATCCGACCTCGATCTGCAAGCCGTCGTTGAGTCCGTCGATCAGCGCCTTGCCCGCAGCGACACCAATCCCGATCACGGCACCCGCGATCGGGATCGTCGCGAGCGCTGCGAGGACGCTCTTGCCGAACTCCTCGCCAGAATCCTCACCGGCTTCCCCCGCGGCATCGGAGACACCATCGAGCGCGCTCTCGGCATCCGACGTGTCGGCCTGCACCTCGATGACGTTGCGCGCCTTGACGAGTCCGTCCAGCGTCCGCTGGGTGCGGTTCAGCTGCGCCTCAGCACGCTTCACATCGGCGGTCACGTCGAGGCCACCGAGCGCACGCACCTGCAGGTCTTCGAGACGCTGCTTCGTGCGCTCCAGGCTCTTCTCGGCACGGGAGATGTCGGCGTCAAGCTTGAGCGCGGTGTCCTTCGACACGAGCTGCTTCGCGGCGTTCTCGACGCGATCCATCCCGTCGAGTGCGGGCTTGGCGTCGGCGTCGATCTTCACCGGCTTCGACTCGATCTTCTTCGCCGTCGCGATGACCTGCTTTTCCGCCTTCGCCACCGGGTCGGTGTTGGCGGTGAAGAGCATCTCCAGCTCAGCGACCTTGAGCGCCATGTGGTGTCACCTCCGGGTGAGCGCCTCCCGCAGCCTGGTCGGCGATTCGAGGAGAGCGAAGATCATCGTGCGCACGCCCGGCCACGGGCGCGCCCGCACGGCGGCGTCGTACACGTCGACGTGGAACTCGCGAGCGAGGTCGGCGACGACAATCCGCCAGTGCTCCACGATCGCCAGCCACGACGTATCCACCTGCGGCGCCTCCGACGGCGCGGACGGGCCGTCGTGGGCGGGCTTGAGGTTCTGCGGGATCGGCCGGTAATCGGGGTACCAGCCGTCCTCATCCGGCTCACCGATGCCCCAGCGGGCGTAGTCGGCGGCCGTCACGAGCCTTTTGGGTCGGGCTCCCCCTCGCTCTCGTCAGAGTCGGCGTCGAGGTCACGCGGCGTGAAAAGCAGCGTCGCGAGCGCGTCGGCGTACTCCTTGCCGCGGGCCCAGTAGAAGATCGCGTAGTACGCCATCCGGTCGATGGTGGTCGGGTGCAGCCCGTCGGCAACCATCTGCGCGTAGGTATCCCCCAGAGCCGGGTGCTCGCCCGGGCCGATCGTGTCGAGGATCTCCTGCACCTCGTCGGGGATCGGCCCCTTCACGAGCTTCAGGTTCACCTCGCCACGCACCGCGCACGCGAGCAGCTTCCCCATGTCGCCCACGCTGGGCGGCTGGACCGTGTAGGTCCGGCCACCCAGCGGGATGACGAGATCGGGCACCGCCCACGCCGCGAAGTCAGGTGCGGTACCCACCAGTCACGCCCCGCGCGTGTAGGTGTACGCGGCCGAGACGCCACCGGGCGTGCTGACGACGACAGGCACCTCGCCGGCGGTGTCGGTCGGCAGCAGCGCGACGATCGTCGCCCCGTTGATGACCTGGAAGTCGCCAGCTTCGATTGCGTCGAAGGTGACCGACGATGCGTCGAGGAACCCGGCGCCGTTGATCGTGACCATCTCGCCCGAGATCGCACCCGACGGGGTGATGCCCTGGATGGTCGGCGCCGTCGCGCCCCAGCCCTGGAACGGGTTGGGGATCTGCTCGAACTCGCCCTTGCCGGTCAGCGTGATCGACTTGACCTCGATGCCGGTGTTGTCGGTGTTCGATCGGGTGATCTCCACCGTCACGTACGAGCGGCCGGCGTCGTCCGGGTTCGGGGTGCCGAGTTCGGGCTTGTGGTACCAGCGCACGTCGAGGACGGCGCCCTCGCCCTTGCCCTTGGCCGCGGCGACCATCGCCTCCAGCTCGGGCAAGTACAGGCCCGTGGACAGGGCACGGTTGCCCTGAACGGTGAGGGACGCGGCGAAGCTGCGACCGGTGACGTCTTCGTTCGCCGACCCGAGGTCGTCGTAGGTCGACACATCGGTGGTCGTTCCGGGGTAGGACGGCTGCCATGCGCTCATGCGGCGCACGCTCTGCCAATCGGGGTTCGCGTACGTTCCGAGGTTGACGTCGAGACCGTACTCGTAGGACTTCCCCAGGACAGTGCCAGCGGGAAGAGGGACGCGGTTACTCATGATTGAGCCTCCAGGTTGTCGAGAGTGATGAGGTAGCTGTCGGTCCGCTCTTCGCGGCCGTTGCTGTCCGCACCAAGCGGCGCGGCAGATGTGCGTTGAACCGTGGCCAGCCCGTCACCGCGGACACGGCCATGCAGCACGGCGAACAGGACGTTCGCGATGCGGTCCGCGCCGAACGGCTGACGCCGGCCACCGCGGATGTGAAACTGCACCCGCCGGGACAGCAGGTCAGGGGCGTCGATCGCGTTGTAGACGCGGATGCCGACAGCGCGATCCGGGGTATCCCCGACCGCGCCGTAGAAGACCCCTATCGCGGATGCCGGATAGGGCGTCCCGTCCGGGTGCCACGCGAACGACGGCACAGCGCCGACGATCGCGCACAGACGCCGGGTCAGTGTCTCGTCATCCATCAAGAGCCCGCCTCACCGCGTCGGCGACGTCGGCGGCGATGTCGATCTCGTCGGATGCCAGCTCCAGGAACTTCGCTCCCCCGCCGTCAGCGTGCGCCCAGTCGAGGCGCTCGTGCTGCAGCGCGGCATGCGGTGCCGTGTACTGCAACGTCACCGACAGGTCATCGACCCGCACACGGCCCGACTTGATCAGGTCGCCGTCGTCGCGCGGAGCGAGTTCATTCGACCGCTTCAGCACCTTCCGGGCCGACTTCCGCATGGCATCCTGCGCGGCCTTCTCGACCATCGACAGGATCGGCTTGAGTTCAGCCACAGTGACCTCCCTACTTGAGCCAGAGGATCAGGTGAGACGGCAACGGTGGCGGGTTCTCGTCCCGCCCGACCCGAAGCACCTCGGCCTCACGCTCCGCCCCGAGCTGCTGCGACCAGACGGTCACGAGCGACCCGAGCGGCACGTTCGCATCCAGATGCACCGTGACCCGAGTGGAGGAAACGACCTCCTGCCCGGCCGCGTTGCGGACGAGCTCCTGCACGTCGATCACCTCGGCGGGCAGTGTGCGCGGCTCGCCGTAGCTGCCGCCCAGGCCACCGCCGGCCCGGTAGTCGCGCACCTTGACCGTGTTCGGGAAGAAGAGCAACTCCGGGAAGCTCACGAGGAACCACCTACCGGTTGATAACATGTATCCATGAAGGCCACCTGCTCTTTCTCTTCGTGTGATCGCCCGATGAGGTCTCTCGGGCTGTGCGATTCGCACTACGCCCAGCAGCGTCGAAACGGGCAGCTAACACCGATACGACGCCTCACGAGTGGCACACCAGCAGAACGCCTGGAGGCCTACACGAGCCGCACCACAGATTGCTGGTTCTGGACGGGCTCTACGCGCAACGGCTACGGACAGATCCGCGTAGGTGACCGCGTGGTTCGAGCTCACCGCCTCGCGTATGAACTCGAATACGGCAACCTCGCCGACAGCGTGATGCTTGACCACCACTGCCGCAATCGGGCGTGCGTCCGGCCAGATCACCTCGTCCCGACCACGAACAAGCAGAACATGGAGAACCTCGCGAGATCCGGCTACAGCGGGAACTCTTCTGGTGTCCGGGGCGTCACGTGGGACTCCCAGACCTCGCGCTGGCGCGCGAAGCTCACCCACGAAGGTCGAACTATCCACGTAGGCCGGTTCGACACGATCGATCAAGCGGCCTCGGCGATCATCGAAGCGCGCAATCGCGTGTTCTCGAACAACGTCGGCGACCGCTCCTAGGTATATTCACCTTCCGGCCAGACGTTCGCGAACGGGCGGGCCGTGGGGAAGCTCCCCACCGGGTGCCCGCCCGACGACGCCGAACCGCACAGCGACCGCAAAGCCTGCCGAGCATCCGTATCGAACGCGGACTCGACGTCGGCGAAGCTCATCGACGTGCCGTTGCGGGACACCGACCGGGTGCGACGCGAGCCCGCGGCAGGCTGCTCAGCGAGCACGCCTCGCAGGACTGCTACCGCATCCTTCTTCGGTTCGCTGTTGTCGGCGAACGAGTCGATGCAGGGGGCGATGGATCGCGCCAGCACGAGGAGCCGCCGAGCTGTATCCTCGTCGCCGCCGATATCGGCTGGTGTGATCGGCATATCCATCGCCCCCTGTCTCAGGCCTTCGCGATCAGACCGACCGCGATGGCGTGCTTGATGCTGTCCTTCGAGAACGCGGCCGCGTCGACGGTTGCGCCACGGTACAGGTACCGTTCGCTGCCGTCGTCGGCGCGCAGCACGACCGCGGCTCCGACGACCTTGAGGCCGTTCGGCTTCGCGGCCGGCTTCTGCGCGGCCTTGGCCTTCGCCTCGGCGGCGGCCTTCGCCTCGGCGTCCTTCTTGGCCTGCTCGGCTGCCGCCTGCTCTTCCGCTGCCTTCGCGGCGGCGGCCTTCTGCTCGGCGGTCTGCTCGGCAGTCATCACAGCCCCGTGTTCGTCAGCTGGACACCGGCGAGCGGCTCGGTGACGACGGGAACCGTCACGCGACGGCCACGCAGCGTGTAGCTGTCGTCGTCGTCGTTGCGGATCGACTTCGCCTCGATACCGACCTTGCCGGCGCCGACGTAGCCGGGGCCACCGAGGGGCTCGTCGGCCATGCCGCCGAGCTGCTCACGGTCGACCAGGAGCGGGCTGGTCCCGGTGTAGTTCGGCGAAGCCGCCCAGGTCAGGCCGAGCGCGTCGACCGGGATGTTGCCCTGCACGGCCGTCGCGCCGGACTCACGCGGCAGCGCCTTGTCATCGATCAGCAGACCGATGACCTTGGCGTACTGCGCCGGCGTGAGCACGATCGTCGACAGGTCGATGCCGAGGCCGAGCGCCGCGCGCGTCGCCTGGATCGACATGACCGCCTCGACAGCCTTGCCCGCGGTCGTCCAGGTGGACGGCGAGGCGAAGGTGCTGGTGACCTTCGCGGCGATGACAGCCATCGCGACGGAGTCCACGTGACGCACGATCGTGTTGCCGAGGCGGGTCATGCCCTTGTTCACGAACGAGATGCCCTGACGCTTGATCTTCTCGTCCGAGATGATCGTGTCAAGGCCCCACTTCACGGTGCGGGCCGACACGACCTCGCCCGATTCGAGGACGACCTTCGGGTACTCGCCGAGCGGTGTGATCGACTCGGGGTCGTCGGCGGCGAACGCCTCTTCGCCCGACTCGTAGAAGATGCCGCCGCCGGACGCGTCGAACCGTGCCTGCAGCAGGAAGTCCGCGATGAACTTCATCTGCGTCAGGTCGTGCAGGCGCTTGGCGATCAGACGCGGGTTGGCGAGCAGCGTGTGCAGCTGCTCGGTGGAGAGCGTCCCCTCGGGGTGCTTCACCGGGTACGTGTACGAAGCCATGTGCTCGTCACTCCTTTCAGATGAACAGGACGTCGATGACGTCCAGGTCGTCGGTTGCGGCGGTGAGTGCGATGCCCACCGGGTTGGTGCCCGCGCCGATGGTCGCGACCTTGCCGTCGGCGGCGGCGATGACCTTCGCGCCGACAGCGATCGCGGCGGACGCCACCAGACGGTGAACGCCGCTCGGGCGGGTGTAGACGGTGACGGACTCGCCGGTTGCCGCGTCGAAGCCGGCGACGCCGACTACCTTCGCGGAATCGGCGGTCGCCGGGATCACCGCACTCGCGGTGGACACCTCGACGAGTCGGCCACCGACGACGGCGGTCGCACCAGCGGTGAGGGTCACAGCCTGGCCGGGCTTGAACTTGGGCAGGTAGTCAGCCATCTCAGGCCTCCTTCTCGTCGGTGCCCCACGCGGCCGCGTAGAGCGCGTCATCCGCCGACACCTCGCCGACGGCGTGTCCGACCTCGGCGACCGGAACGGTGTTGGGCACCATCGCGGCGAGCGCCTTCACGGTACGCTCCTCGTCGGCATCGAGCAGCTCACGGAAACCGTCCTTGGAGGCCGGCGTGATGCGGCCACTGGCCAGCGCGTCGCTGATGATGCGCTCGCGGCGGTCCTTCGTCTGCGCAGCGAGCGCCTGAACGCCCTGCGCAGCCTGGGACCGCAGCTCAGCGAGCGCGGTCGCGTCGATCGCGACGACGCCCTCCGGCAGCTGTGCGGCGGGGGTGGGATCGGCCTGCTCGGCGAGCGTCTCGTCGAGAGCGGCCAGGACCGCCTCGTCCGAAGCGTCGGCATCGGTCATGCCGAGCCGCTCGATGAGGCCAGCCTTGAAGTCGTCGTTTGCCACGACGTTCTCCTTTCGGTTGGTTCCGCCCGGCTCGGTCGAGTCGGGGGTCTTGATGACAGCAACCGGCGGCGCCGGCGCATGTGCACGGCCCGCGTACGCGAAGCCGAACGTCGAGAGATCGAACCGTGCCGCCGCATCAGCGGCGTCGTCGGCGTCGTCCCAGGTGTCAGCGAGGCCGGCGTCGACGGCCTCCTCAGCGGAGAACCACGTCTCGGCTTTCATCAGCTCTCGCCAGTGCGCGCGATCGTGACCGGCGCGCGCCGCGTATGAGTCGGCGTACGAGTCGGAGAGCTTGCCGAGGATCCCCGCGGTCTCTTCCATGTCGGTGGCGTTGCCGATCGCGAAGCCCCATGCGTCGTGGATCATGAGCATCGATCCGCGGTTCATGGTGATGTGATCGCCTGCCATGGTGATCACCGAGGCCGCCGACGCGGCCAGGCCGTCGACGGTGACCTCGACGCGCGCCCGGTGTCGGCGGAGCGCGTTCATGATCGTCAGGCCTTCCCAGGCGGCACCACCGGGCGAGTTCAGGAACAGGCGGATCGTGTCGACGTCGAGCGCGTCGATCTGCTCAGCGAACTTCTTCGCCGAGACGCCACCTCCCCACCAGTTCTCACCGATCTGGTCGTAGATGTAGACGTCCGCGCTGGTGGCCCCATCGGCTGCTTGCGCGACGGCCGCGAACCGAAACCACTCCTTCGGTGCAGCGGCGAGCGCCTTGGGCATGTGGTTCATGCGGCCTCCTCGGTTTCCTTGGGTGTTGGCGGTGGGCCGTTGCCCTCCAGGTGTGCTCCCGCTCGGCGGATGAGGTCGCGTGCCTCGTCGTTGGTCAGCTCGGCGGCATTGCGCGCCGAGGCGGCGTCGTCTTCCGTCGGCTCGTCGCCGGGACCGGAGGCAGGGGCCGGCAAGCCGAACCGCGCCCGCAGGTACTTCTCGAGCTCGGCATCAGCCTTGAACGCACCGCAGTCGATCAGCGCGCGGATGCCCTCCGCGGTCAGCGGTGCGTCCTTGCCGAGCTGCGGGGGCACCAGGCGCGGGGCCGGCTCATCCGGTCCCCAGTTCAGATCGACGAGATCCTCGATGACGTGCTGCTGGGTGACGTCCCCGAACTGCTTCGAGATCGCGTTCAGCGCGCCGGTGAAGAAGTCGACGAAGGTGTCGCCGAGGGCGTAGGAACCGGTCGAGTCGTCGCCGCCGAGGGTGAGGAAGTTCGCGAGCACTGCGCGCGCGATCTGCTCATCGTGCCGGCGGATCGGAGTGTTCAGGTCGGGCAGCTTGCCCTGCACTCCCTGCAACGTGAGCTTCGCCCCGTGCGGAAGGTACGCACCGGAAGCCTCCCCGGCGCGGAAGTCCTTCGCCAGCTTGAGGCCCTCGTCGCGCTGATCAGCAAGCCACTTCTCGGCCTTGGCCGTGTCCTTCGCGATCGCGTCCGGTAGCGGTGCGCCCTCGTAGACGGGCACGCCGAGTCCGTTGCGTTCGGCGACCATCGCCTCGATGCGCAGCAGCTTGTCTTTCAGCAGCCACGGCTTGTACGCCTGCCGGAGCAGGGACTGTCCAACCCAGTTCGCGCCCTCGCGATCGTTGACGAACACCACCAGTCGGTCGACCGGGATGCGCACCTTGGTGTGCCCGAAAGCGCCGTGCTGCTCGATCGCGACCAGCCCGCCGTCCTTCGCGACATCGAACTTCGAGATCGTGCGAGGTGGCCGCCAGGCGAGCTTGCCGAGCCGGGCCCGACCACCCTCCATGCGATACACCTGCTCGAACACCGAGTGCCCGAACACAAGCTCCAGCAGCGCGAGGCGCAGGAACTCATCCCACGAGAACTTGCCGCGGTCACGGCGCGGGCGCGGTGATTCCTCCTGACCCTTCACGGGCAGGCCGAGGTCCTCAGCGATCTGCTTCACGACCTCGTCGCGTGCCCCCGCCGGGTCGAGCTCCCACCGCGCCGAACGGATCGGCATGGTCACGGCGCGAAGCACCGACCCGACCTGAGCGTCCTCCCGACGCATCTGGTCGTACTTCTCGATCGAGAACGGCCACTGCAGATCCGGGTTCTTCTCGTGCGCCTCGTCGGCGATGTCGCTCCACCCCGGCAGGGAGCCCTTCACGTATCCGATCTCGTCTGGCACGAGCGGCCTCCTCTCAGAATGCGACGCGGGCGATGTTCTGCTCAGACGGCGCCGCGTCAGCACGCGCGACAGCCGCCGCAGGCGGTGGCTTCACCGGCTCCGGGTCAGGCTCGGGTTCGAGCACTTCCAGCGCGTAGAGCGCGAGCGTCATCGCGCACACACCGGAGATATCCACGGGAAGTGACTTCTCTCGCGACCAGCCGATGTTCTCGGCGTACGACCGAACGACGGCGCCCTCGATGGCCTTGTCGACGTCAGGCTGCTCGATCAGCACGATGTCGCCGTCGCGCACCCGGTCACTGATCCGCCCGGTTGCGAGCGCGAACGCCGACCAGTCGACGGCGTGCACGATGAACTTCTCCATCCGCCCATCGACGTCGAACTCGGCATCCTGCAACGGCTTGAGGAAGTCCAACGCGGGGACACCCTTGGACTGCAGCGCAACCTCGCGGTGTCCGGACTGCTGCGCCAGCTCGATCAGGAACGGAATCACCCATGCCCAGCCGGGGCGCTTCACCCGGATCGTGACGAACGGCTTCCCGCTCTCGGTGAAGACCGCCGCGGCCAGCCAGTTGCGTTTCCTGTCGTGGCTCGTGTCGATCGACCAGACCGTCCGTGCGCCCTTCGGGATCATCGCCAGCACGTCCGCCGGCGTCATGTGCCGGGACTTCCACGTTGCCGTGTCGATGTAGTTGTCGACCGTCGCGGTCACCCACTGGCCGAGAACCTCGATCCGTTCGACGTTCTTCTCCGGCGCCTCAGCGGCCGCGCGCATCAGCCCGGCGATCGTCATGCCCGGCAGGTACCCGGCCGACGGATTCGCCTGCGCGAACGCCCGCGGGTCATCCAGCGGCGCATCCTGCTCCGCCGACCACTCCGCGACAAACCACTGCGTCTCGGGATCATCGACACCGGCATGCGCCGTCTCCCGCACACCCTTGAGCACCTTCGACCGCTTCGTGCCGGCGTTCGAGAACGCCACGAGCAGCGAGTCGTACATCGCGTTCGCGGACTTCTCGATCGCCGACCAGCCCTCATAGTCGTACTGCTCGCGCAGCTCGTCGAGGATCAGCCGAGCCGACGACTGGCCACGCGCACCATCGAAGGTTCGAGGCAGGTAGGCCGCGCCGTTGTGCGTGCGCAGCTCGGTCTCACCGTTCGTCGTCCGCGGCGGGTATGTGATCTCCTGCAGGTCAGGCACTCGATCGATCGCGATTCCGACCTTGAGGTCGTCCGGCGCGCCCCACCGGCGCACCTGCTTCCACGGCTTCATCGCGATGTCGAGCTTCTGCGCCGCGCCGACCACGATGAAGTTCTGCTCGGGAAGCTGCTGAGGCCAACGACCCGCATCGACGTACAACCAGTACGCGGCGAGCACCGCGGCCATCAACGTCTTGCCGTTCTGCCGGCCAACTATGACCAGCGCCTTCCGGAACCGCAGCAGCCCGAACGCGTCGAGCTCCAGCATCCGAATCAGAAGCGCCCGCTCCCACGGGAACAACACCACGTTCAGCACGTCATGGGCGAAGTCGATCACCTCGAACCCACGCGACGTCTCCGGGGTCAGCTCACACAGCGGCGTCGTGACGATCCTCGGTTCAGTGAACCCGTACTGCGGAACACCGTCAGCCGGCACCACCGCGCCCACCGCCGCCCGATACGCGGGACCCAGGAGAGACTTCGCACGCGCCATGCCTCACCCCTCCGAGCTACCCCGACGCGGCCTTCTTCCGAAACGCGAGAACCTTGTTCGACGACGGCGCAGGAACCGACCCAGCCGCCGGAGGGCGCGACGCCGGGCGACCACGAGTCGCGGCAGGCTCCTCGTCCTCGGGCATCAAGCCGAGCGCATCCAGGTACTTCAAGAAGCTCGCGATCGACACGTTGTCGTTCGCCGGCACGGCAGGCCGACCCTTCGACTGCGCGGCATCATCAAGCGCCCACTCGACGATCACATCCCACGCGTCGATCTTCCGAGCAAGCGCCCTCGCAGCAGCGATCGCCGCCGAATGCCGGGCACGCAGATGCTTCGAGTTCTTGATCGACCGCTCCAGCGCCTCGACCACACCCTGCTGCTCGAACTGCGTCACCACACACCTCCTCGCGCGCGCGACCCCCAGGTCGCCGAATTAGCGGGGACGGAGCGACACTCCCCCGGGCGGTGTCCAGCCCCCCGCCCGTTTCCTGGATTTTGGAAGGGGGTGGGGGTGATTGGGCGCGGGCGGCAGCGGATCGCAAGCACTGGGGATGCCGTCGGGCTCGACGCCGCCGCCCACGCTGGTCAGCTCTGTGAGGGAACGTACTCGTCCACTGCGGACTGTCGTCGGGCGTTGCACCCTCGGTGTGCCAGGCGCAGGTTCTTTGGGTCATCGGAGCCGCCACGGGAGCGGGGCGTGATGTGGTCGAGGGTGGGCGCTGTCGGCGCGTGCGTGTCGGCAGTCATGTCGACGGGGTCACCACACAACTGGCATCGCCATCCGTCGCGGTCGTAGATGAACAGGCGCCATCCGCGGCTTATGTACCAGTCGTGCTCGGGTGCGGTCCCCACCGCGTTCCGGTAGCACTCTCGCGAGCAGTATGATCGCGCCTTCCGCGATTTGAACTCGGTCCCGCATGTGCGGCAAACGCATGCAATCGTCCCTGGTTGCGACTGACCGCCAGCTGCGCGCCTCCGCGCGTACTGTTCGCGCTTTCGTCGATTCGCCTCAGTGCGACAATGCTCGCAGCGGCATCCGCCCTTGTTGTACCTGCTCGCGCTCCCATGTGGCGAGTTCGCCCACGCGCCCTCGGAATAGCGGCGGGCGCTACGCTCGGCTTCCGTCTCAGGCATCGCGCTCACCACCATTCAGGCATCGGTTCCCCGAGTCCGTTCTCGTTCGCATCACCCTTGCCGCGCGATTGGTTGCACGAGGCGTGCGAGTGACGCCAGTTGTCTGGGTCGTCCTGCAGCTCGGGGTGCGTGGACACTGGGAAGTAGTGATCGAGGTTGTGCGAGTCCGATGTCGTGTTGGCGGGCATCTCGTAGTCGATACGCGTCCGGCACAGCCAGCAGTTAGCGAGTTCGCGTGTGTCCGGGTCGGCATCGAGCCGCTTGCCCTCTTCGAAGAACTCGGTCCTGTCGCGGTGCGCCACGCTCCCGCGCTTGCGCTTGCTCACGGTTCCCGCCGCCGGTCACCCTCACACCGACCGCAATAGATGCGATCGAACACCTGAGTGACACCGTGCACGCTCAGCCGGTAGCCGTGAGCCCGGCGCAGCGCATCGAACAAGCAAGCCGGGCACTCACCGGCGACCGGCTCCGTGAGAACGTGAACGAGGATGGTGACCGTCTTCGGCATCGTCACTCTCCGCTCTCGACAGGGACACCGTTCACCCACCTACGGAAACGCGGGCGGCTATCCGGGTGAGTAGGCGGCGGGACGCGAGTCAGCAGCCAACCCATCAGCGGCCAGCCGAGGATATGCATCAGCACCATCACGGTCGCGCCGAGCACGACGCCGGCGGCAAGTCTCACGACATATCCCGGTTCGATCGGAACAGCCGCCCGTTCGCACGGTCATCGGCTTCGAGGATGTCCTGATCTCCGCAGTCCTCAGCCACAAGCTCTGACGGCCACTCCTGACCACACTCCCGGCATCGGAACATGACCGCCTCCGCTCTGAGGCTCCCCCACCAACGACGAAAGCCCCGCCGGTAGCGGCGAGGCTTTGGCCCAGTTCAGGTGCGATGCAATCGTACCAAGAACTAGCGACACGTTTCCAGCAGGTCAGCCCGGCGTGTCCCCGGAACCAACCTCGCGGTCTGTGCCGATGCGCACGACCGCGCACGTCGGCGTGTGTGTCGGCTCGGGCGCATCACACGTCGGGCAGTGGGTGTCGTACCAGTCCGGCTCGTAGCTCATCGTTCAGTCCTCGCTTTCGGGGTCTGTGAGCCCGAAGCACGGCGCCTGCGCGATCAGCTCGACAAGCTCCCAATCAGCCAGGCCGACCATGTTGTCGATGCCCTGCTGGTTGATCGCCACCCGTAGGAACTCCAACGCGGCATTGACCTGTTCGCTCGGCTCCGTCTCGCGTTCGGCTTCCCACTCGGCGCGCTTCTCCGCGGTGTACTCGGCAAGCCAGCGATCGAACTCGGCGTATGCCTGCTCCCGGCGCGCTTCGATGAAGATCGCCCCGAATGCAGCACGAACCTCACGGGTCGTTGGCGTGTAGTCGCTCACTGGATCGCCTTCCGTCCGTTCTCCGCGAGCACGCGCGCAGCCGCACGGCGCTCAGCCCGGTTGTACTTCTCCGGGTTGGCGAGCACCTGCTTGGGGTCGTATCCGACGTGCCCGCGCATTCGGCGCATCAGGTCATCGTTCATCGGATCTCGTCCTGGTTGGTTGTGAACGCGGCCTTGAGAGCGGCGCGCATCGCGGTGAAGGTGATCCCGTCGTCACGATGCTCGGTCGCATCGATCGCGGCGCACAAAGCGGCCTCCACCTGCGCGTCGGTCGGTTCGGCCTGTACGGGGCGACGGAGCGCCATCTGATCCCACTCGCCCCAGCGCCAGGACGGCAGCCACCCGAAGCCCTGCCCGCCGTCTGCGACCGGTGTCTTGCGTTCGAGAATGTCGGCGAGGTGCCGGGCCGTCCGGACCTCCTGCTCGATCTGCGGGAAGGTGTCCGTCACATACTCCTGGCGCGCGTCGGCCAGCCACCGTAGTTCTGCGACGATGCGCGCCCGCTCGTCAGTCATCGGTCGCACCTTTCTCGAGCGACCTCGGCCGCCCAACCTTCGTCTTCATCTCGTCACGCACCCGCGCCAGATCCGACAACCGGAACATCGCCGTACGCACACCCGCGATCGTCACCGTCCGCACCGGCGCGACCAGGTTCTTCTGCCGCCACCGCTGCAACGTCCGAGCCGTCCCCGCGACCTCTTCCGCCTGCAGGCGGGTCAGCAACGGATCCGACAGCTCAGCGACCGGCCTCGGCGCATCCGAGACCGGGTCGAGCAAGTCGTCCGGGTCAGCCCACTCGGGCTCGTCCTTCGTCCGACGCTCCGCACCCCACTTCGCCCGCGCATCCGCGAACGACCAGAACTCACGGATCCCATCGACAAGCTCGTGCCGATCCATGAACCCGACGCCGAGGTCCTCCACATGCTGGTGATCGTTCAACAGCCGGTCGACCGCACCGGCCAGCGTGTCCGGGTGCGTGAACGCCTGCCAGGCACCCCACGTCGTGACCAGATCATCGAGCGCATCTAACAGCTCGGCATCGACCGGCGCCGGCGGCTCCACCGCACCGCCCCGACCCGACGGCTGCTGATCCAACGGGGTCGCCCGCATCGGATCAGCCAACGACCGCAACCGGCCGATCAGATCCGGCGCGTCATACAGCAGACCCCGCAGGCGGCCGTAGCAGCCATCACAGATCAACACCTGGTCACGGGCCGGACGCTCCGCACACCCCGTGCACTTCTCCGGCGCGTTCGGCAACGCCTCGACCGTCGACACCAGGCCATCCTCGATGCCGAACCAAGCGCACGTCGCATAGTGGACGCCGCGCTGCTTGCACCCGCGGATGCACACCCGATCAGACATAGCGCGCCCCCTCAACGACTCGACGGACCGTGCGCATGCCGCCACGGCAGCCGACGGCGAGCACCGAGAGCGTGGCGTGCTCACCGGCCAGGAGCCTCGTCGCGAGCTCACGCTGCCACGGCATCAGATCCACCCCAATACTCCGGGCGAACGCATCCACCCGCTCCGCGGCCGTCCGCTCAACAGGCTCCGTGCACACGCACTCGGCATCGATGTCAGGATCACGGGACACCATGAAGAACCCGTGCCCCTGACAGATACGGCAGTCCGGCTTCGGCTCAGAACGGCGTGTCATCACCGAACGCTCCCCACTGCTCCCCGGCGGACGGCTCCGGCCACGGCTGCTCTGCCGGCTGCGCCGCCGGCCCCTTCTGCGCGTCAGCCGACCGGGCAGCACGAGTGACCTGCGCCGTCGCGTACCGCAGACTCGGGCCGATCTCATCGACCTCCAGCTCGACCGCCGTGCGGTTGTTGCCGTCGCGGTCCTGATACGACCGCTGACGGAGACGCCCCTGAGCGACCACCCGCATGCCCTTCGTGAGCGATCCGGCGACGTGCTCGGCGAACTCCCGCCAGCACGACGCACGCAGGAACAGCGCGTCACCGTCCTTCCACTCGTTCGCCTGCCTGTCGAACGAGCGCGGGGTCGACGCGATGGTGAAGTTCGCCACCGGCAAGCCGTTCTGCGTGTACCGAAGCTCGGGGTCAGCGGTGAGGTTGCCCACCACTGTGATGATCGTTTCGCCGGCCATTACGCTGTCCTCCTCTGGGCAGTCACGAACGCCTCGCGCCTCACCCGTTGTGCTGTCTCTCGTGGTGTCTCATCCGCCTCAGCCAGCAGCCGAAGCCTGAACCTGTGGTCCTTCTCGAACCGCAGAACCGTCATCTCGATGAAGTCCGCCAGGCCGTCAGAAGACCCCGTCATCCCACTCCTCCTCGCGTGTGCTCTGCTGCTCGTGCTTGGTGACCTGCTCGCCGTAGCGGGCTTCCTGGACCCAACGGTCGTGACGTCGGCGGGCGGTGCCGCAGGGGCCGCAGTCTGCGAACCTGCCGTGGGGGTGCTCCGGGCAACCGATAGGCGGAGCATCCAACAGCAGGGGTCGTGCCGGCGGCTGGGTCGTGCGCTCGTGCTCGTCCGCCCACGCCGCCCACTGCCCAGCCCGCGCCGCCTGCTCGGCCCGCACCCGCTCCCCCGCCCGCTCGCGCGCTCCCCCCACAGCCGCGAACGTTCGCGAAGGTTCGCGATCCGGCGGCGTCGGGCAGTTCGACCAGGCGAGCCGGGCGTCGACCTTCAACGGTCGCCGCAGCTGTAGCCACTCCGTCCCGTCGGCGCGGTAGAAGTCCAGGAACCCGGCCTCGTCGAGCATCAGCAGGTGGTCGAGCACCATGTCGGTCGCTGCTTCGCCCGGGTAGATCGCCGCTGCGATCAGCTCCGGCACCACCTCGCGGCGCCCCAGCCCGTCCGTGTGCAGCCACAGGCCGATCGCTGTCGGCTTCGCGATCATCGGTGCCCGCAGGTACCCCGGGAACTGCAGATCCGTCGCGCTGATCTTCCGTTGCACGTTCTTCGTTGACACCTTGCTCGTTCCCTCTCGCGAATCCCTCGAAACACAGGTCGACGGCGAGCTGCAGGTGGTGCTCACCTACCTGGAAGCACTCCGTCCACCCGCGGCCCATGAACAGCAGGTCTCGCGCCTCGTCGTCGTTGCGGAACGCCTGCGGGAACCATGCGCGCAGAGTGCGCAGCGCCTCGGCCTCCCACGTCCAGTCGGTGCCGCGGGCGAGGACGACGATGCGGCCGCCGGAGCGGACCATCATCTGCACGCGGTGGAAGCGCCACGCGCGGCCCACCTTCAACACGCCCTGCTCGGGCCAGTAGACGACGTACGTCATCGCATAGGTCGGCATGCTCATGCGTCCTCCAAGTCGATCTCGTGCACGGTGAACCGCTCACGGCGGCCGACGGATGCCGTGGACTCACGCTGTGCCTGCGCGACGCTCTCCGCCTCGCCCTCGGTCCAGAACATCTCGCCACCGTCGGCGACCCGAGGCTGACCGGATGCCTGGTTCCACTCGACGACGATCCAGCGCTTCATGCGACCGCCGCCTC
This sequence comes from Microbacterium esteraromaticum, assembly GCF_028747645.1. Classification (NCBI taxonomy): domain Bacteria; kingdom Bacillati; phylum Actinomycetota; class Actinomycetes; order Micrococcales; family Microbacteriaceae; genus Microbacterium; species Microbacterium esteraromaticum. The sequence continues at coordinate 1,525,144 of NZ_CP118100.1, read as the reverse complement.
GATCGGTGCGATCGCGAAGCTCGGCACCTCGCGACCGTCGGGCATGACCACGAACTCGGGCCCCTGGAAGAGGCCGAAAGCCGCCCAGTCACATCCACGGCCGTCGTAGCGCCCCGTCGGCTGATCGCGTTTGAGCGCACCGAGAACACGGCCGATGCAGATCTGGCCAAGGTGCCGCATCGGGTGGTCATCACTGCCCGTCGCGGCGAGAGCGTCCCGGAAATCCTGAAGACTCGCGACGTCACTGCACGCCGGGCAGATGAACGCCCAGTCTTTCTGCTCGTCGCCGAACCGTGCACGCAGCTCGTCGACGAGCTCCTCCTGTGTGCGCTTGACGGTCTCGTTCATCGTGTTCCCCTTCCGTCGGCGCCGAACAATGCGTGCGCACGCCACCTCATCCACTCGTCGCCATACACGGCGCACCCCATCTCCATCGCCACGGCCGCCGAGATCCGCACACGGCGAGTCCCCTCGAGGCGGTACCAGGCCAGCTCGGCAGGGAAGAACACCGGCACCCGTTCGGGTGAGCGCACCCACCGGCGCACCTTCCACCCATGAGCGAGCGCCGCATCCTGCAGGTCTGCCTCACACCGCTGGTTGCAGGACGCGCACAAGGTGAGCCCGTCCACCGGCGGCGGGAGGATCTTCGACCCACCCATCCCGACCGCGCGGCGATGCTGGAACGTCAGCGGATCCGTCGCACAGCACATCACACAGCGGTACCCGTCGCGCACGTACACGTCCTGACGTGTTTGCTTCGTCGGAGCGCTCATGCCGCCACCTCGTGTTCGATCGGTGGCACCCCGGGCCGGCCAAGCATCTCCCGCAACGCGGCAGCTGCCTGCTGAGGCACGACACCATTCCCGCACGCCTTCAACTGCTCAGCGCGGGTCAGACCGATGTCCGGGTTGGTGACGTGACCGGCAGGCCAGCCCATCATCCACTCGGTGAGTTCGGGGTTCAGGCGGGGCTTCCCGCCCTTCCCGTCGAACCTGACCGGTGCAGGTGCGGGGCGCCCGATGATGGCTTCCCAGCGTCGGATCGCTGCGGCGTACGGCCCCCAATCGGTGACGTCACCGACGACCTGCCCTTGAGCGCGCTCGTCGTCCACGCGCTCCGCGCCGAGGCCGTACATCGTTTCCGTTGCGGAGCCGCCACGCGATGCGCGCGGCGTAGGGAACAGATGCGGGACAGTGCCTGAGAGCGTCGCACCACCCGATCCGTATGCCTGATTCGGCCCGCCCTTCTCGCCCTCCGAGGCTGTTGGCGTCGGAAGGAGTCTGCCTTCTGCTGCATCTACGGCCAGACCGGGCAACAGGCGCTCGTCACCTCTCGCACCGCCACGCTGGGCATTGCCACCCGTCGCGTTACCCACAGTCGGCGTCGGCAACAGCGACATCACCTGGTTGCCGAGCCCGACGATGTTCCCCGCCTTGTGCGAGTTCGACCCGGTGTTCGGTGCTTCGGGCACCGTGTCAGGCGTCGAGAGCAATCTCAGGCCGGCGGCTTCAGGTGCCCGGTCATGGCGAGGATCTGCCCCGTCAACCGGAGCGTCTGCCCGCGCTCCCTCGCTACGTCCGGATGCAACGGCCCCCCGCCGTCCTCGTCCGCTACCGGCGTCCTGAGTAGTGCGCTCTCTCGGCCAGGCGAGGATGAAGATCCGGAACCGTCCATGCGGTGCGCCGATGTCGGACGCTCGAATGCCTGTCCATTCCGCATCGAACCCGAGGTCGGCCAAGTCTCCGAGTACAGCTCCAAGTGCCCGCAGAACATGCCCTGGGTTGTCTCCCACACAGAGCGGGCAGGGTTCCATGTCGCCGTTGCTTGCGTCTGCACTGAGCAGCCCCCTCACGTTCTCGATGACCACCCAGTCGGGGCGGTCTTCCTCGATTGATCTGGCGAACTCCGACCACAGGCCGGATCGTGTACCGCCGGACATGCCTCGCCGGCGTCCCGCGAGGGACACGTCCTGGCACGGGAAGCCACCCTTACGAACCTGCGTGTGTTCGACGGTGCGGAAGTCGACCTTCGTGACGTCCCCGAAGTTCGGGACATCCGGGTGATGATGCGCCAGCACCTTGGACGGGGCGGCGTCGAACTCACAGAACCATGCCGGCGACGTCCCGAACACTTCATCGACGGCCATGCCGAGGCCACCAGCCCCAGCGAACAGCTCGCCCGACCTCATCGCGCACCCCCGAGGGTGCGCGATGATCTACTCGAGGATGAGAAGCCCCGGCGGATTCTCGACGTAGTCGGCCGCGAGCCTGAGCAGCTGCGGGTTGTCGCGGAACATTCCGATCGCCTGGTTGCACCTCTGGCAGAGCACACCGCGCCATGCGCCGGTCGCGTGGTCGTGGTCGAGAGCGAGCAACTTGACGACGCCGTTGCGCATCGCGCGCTCCGGCTGCTTGCAGATGTCGCAGAACTGGCGAGTGACCATCGTCCGGCGGATATCTTCGGCCTCGTCGTGCTTCGCACGGCGAGTGACAGCCCGGCACGACTTGCACTCTGTGTGCCAGCCGCGTTCACGGCCGCTCTTACGGGCACCAGTCTCGTCTGTGAGCTTGACCCCGCACGTGCCGCAGTGCGTCCGCCGCAATCGTCGTTCTTCTGCCATGACTCATCCTCTCGCGAAGCACCGACATTCCCCGGGGGGTTCACCCCGGCTTCGATGAGGCCGCTGCTCGATCCGCCAGCACCGCAGAAGAGGTCCGTGACGGTGAGGCCGTTCCATGCGACCTCGGGATGCTGATAGCCGACGCCGTTCACGCCGCGCTCCCTTCGATGTCGAGGAGGTCGAACAGCGTGGGTGCGTTCGCCTCGTTGTCGTGGCGGGTGAGGTAGACGACCGAGTCGGCCGTGCTCACCGGGTTGAGTTCGGATCCGAATCCGCGGCGGCCCTGGCGGACTGCTTCGAGGACGGTGGAGCCGAGGCCGCTGAACGGGTCGCCGACGAGTTCTCCAGGGTTGGAGAACATCGTGATGATGCGGCGGGGAATTTCGAGCGGGAACGGGCAGATGTGCGCTTCGACCTCACGCTTGCGCTGCTCGCTGTTGAGCGTGTCGATGCGCAGCACGTCCGTCCACACGTCGGCGCGCCAAGAGCCGGGCACCAGCGACGCGAACGTGCCCGGTAGCGCGTTGCGCGCGGCGAGGCTGTCAGCGAGCGCGACGTGCGCGTCATAGTCGTACACGGTGCGCTCGGACTGCGCGGTGAACAGCTTCGCCCGCACACCCACCTCCAGCTGCGCGAGCTCGTCAACGCTCAGCAGCCGGTCGCCGCCGGTGCGCCACTCCGCGGCGGCGTCGATCTGCCACCGACCCACGGAGTAGTCGGCCTTGTCCTTCGTCACGGGCAGGTCGGCGTACCCGCGGGTGCGGTTGCTCTGCGGCTTGTGGAACAGCAACACGTACTCCGGGGAGCCGACGCCCATCTTCGAGTGGTCCTTCGCCATCTCCGAGTACGACAGCCGGTAGGTCTGGTTGTTCTCGCGGACGACGTCGGTGGTGACGGTGATCATCCCGAAGTAGTCGAAACCGTGGCCGGTGTAGTGCGCGATCGCTTCGGCGTGCATCGTGTCGAACGTGTAGACGCCCTTCCCGGTGACCGACCCGTACAGGGGGAAGTCCTTGACGTGGATCGCGAGGATCCGGCCCGGCATCAGCGCCCGGTACAGCGACGGGGTCAGGTAGTCCATCTGCCACCAGAACTGGGCGTTGTCGTCGACGTGGCCGAAGTCGGCGTAGTTCGCCGAGTACTCGTACTTCCCGCCGAACGGGATCGACGTGACGATCAGGCCCATCGACTCGGCGGCGACGTGATCGCGCCACTCGATCACCGAATCGTTGAGGACGATCTGCCAGTCCTGCCCCTGCCATGTCTCCCGGTCGATGCCCATCGCGCGGGCAAGCTCGGCCGACACAGCCGTCGCATTCAGACCGAACTCGCGGAGGATGTCGCTCATCGTGTCGGTGAGCGCATCATCTTCCTGCCACTTCGTCAGCAGGTTGTCGCGGACGTCGGTCTCGGACTCGCCGTACAGCAGGTGCACGGTGCAGGCGTTGGTCTGGCCGAACCGGTGGATGCGGTGGATCGCCTGGACGGTCTGCTCGTACTTGTGCGTGACGCCGACGAACACGGCCGTCGAGCACTGCTGCAGGTTCAGGCCACGGCCGAGCATCATCGGCTTCCCGATCAGCGCGTACGTCTCACCGGCCAGCCACGCGCGCAGCTGCTCTTCGACCTCTTCATCGGACTGCGCACCACGGATCGATGAGAACGACAGGCCGAGGTCGCGCAGGCCAGCCTCGAGTGCGTCCTGCTCGTCGTTCAGGTCACACCAAAGGATGACCTGCCCGCGCTCGTCGGGGTCAGCCCAGTGCGCAGCAATGATCCGCATTGCCTTCGCCACGCGCGCGGCGAGCGTGTGGCGCTTCTCGCGCGCGGACTCCACGGCCGACTTCGCGCCGGCGCGGACGAGGATGCCCTGCCCGTCCTTCTCGACCTGGTCGGACAGCAACTCGACCTCGACCTCTTCCCACACCACGTCCAGCGGTGGGAGGTCGTACCCGTCATCGGAGTAGCCGAGATCAGAGGGCCGTTGGATGAAGCACGCCCACGTATTCAGCCACAGCATGAACTCGCGGCGCTTGTGCGGGTGGATCTTGAGGTTCCCCGCCTTCGAGGAATCCCGCTTGAAGAACCGGGTCAGGGCCTGACCGGTGTCCATGATCCCGAGGAACCCGGCGTAGTGGATGAGCTCCTTGTGCCGGTTCGGTGCCGGCGTGGCGGTCGCGACGAACCGGTACGGCACCGCGTCGAACAGCGGCAGGAACCGCTGGTACGTCTCCGAACCGAACGAGCGCAGCACGGCTGCCTCGTCGAGCGATGCTGCGATGAACTTCGACAGGTCGAGCTTCCCGTCGCGCACCGACTCGTAGTTCGTGACGTACAGGCCCGACCATGCCGGGTCGACGTCGGCGGTCGACCGGACGAACCGCACCTCCGTGTCGAGCAGGTCGCGGCCGTCGGCGATGATGTCGAAGCGCACACCGAGAGGCGCGACGATCAGGCCGCGGCGCGTCTCGACGCCGAACGCGTCACGGGGGCCGCCGAGCGCGGGCCCGTGCTGCACGATCAGCCGCAGGATCTCCAACTGCATGACCGACTTACCCAGCCCGTAGCGGGCGAAGATCGCACGCCGACCGCCCTTGACCGCCCACTTCACGATGTCCGCCTGGTGCGGCTTGAAGTGCTCGTGGCCGGGGCGCATGATCGGCGACAGCCACTCGTCACGCACGTCGAACCCGAAAGTGCGGTCGAACGCCACCTTCTCACGCAGGAAGTCGTCGTACGCGAGCGTGCCGTCGTTGCCCGTGTTCAGAGTCAGTAGAGCGCTCATCGGTGCTCTCCTCTGAAGTTGGCGTTCAGCGACCGGAGAATGCCGACGTCCTCGAAGAGCGCATCCTTCTTGTCCTTCGCGAACTGCAGCAACAACCATGCATCGTCGCGGGCCTCTTGCGCTTTCAGCACCCGGTCGTCGGTGGCGCGTGCGAGGTCGCGGCGCTCCGTCATCGGCATCCGCGGGTACTCCGACAGCAGGTCGCGGGCGCCCTTGGCGACAGCGATCGTCAGGTCACGGTCGGCGGTCGCGAGCGCTGTCCGGTACTCGTTGAGCACACGCGGTGCGCGGGCGACCATGGCGCGCGCGCGGATCAGCGCCCCGGCGCACTGGATGGGCGTCGGGAACATGGCGAGCAGCTCGTCTTCGGACAGCGCCGCGAGGTTGAGCGGGACCAGCTCGACGCCCGGATCCTCGTCGACCTCGTCGACCTCGCCGGTGATCGGGTCGACGTTCATCGCTTCCCGCCTTTCTTGCGTGCGGCCTTGCGGCGCGCGGCCCGATTCATCGGCGGGAGGTAGTCGCGCGGTGCGCCCGGCTTCGGCGCGGGCGAATCGGTCACCTCGTCGGCCGCGACGACGGGGACGTCGGCTGCATCCGCGATCGCCGGTTCTTCCCAAGCGCTCTCGACGTCCGCCCACTTCTTCTCGATCTCGCGGCGGCGCGCGCGGAGTGACCGCCACAGTTCGGTACCGGGGCCGTCAGCGGTGAAGATTCGGACGGCGCGGCCGTCCTTCTCGATCGCATCGAGCATCTCGGCGGACTCCGCTGCTGCGATCTCGGCAGCCCAGTCCCGCGGGGCGGGCGCGGCGGCCTCCGCGTTCTCGACGTGCTGTGCGGTCGGTGTTGCCCGGTCGTCACCCTCGTCCTCGATGACGATGTTGCTGAGCAGGTCGCGGAACGTCTGCCGGAAGCCGACCATCCGCGCCGTGCGGCCGAAGTGTCGCGTCGGCGAGCGGTCCCACATGCCGGACCATTCCTCGGACGCCGCGGGATACTGCTCGTCCCATCGGATCGTGACCTCAGTCGGGATGCGGACGTCCTTGCGGTACACGCTCACGCGCGAGTACTCCGGGTGCGGGTGCTCTTCGGACGGCGCCCATGCGGTCGTCCACTCCTGGCCGTCGTTCGAGAACTCGACCGGGCCCGTGCCATCCCACTGACCGGATGCGTGCACGATGTGCTCGACCTCGCCGATCTGCTTGACCTCTACCAGCTCGCTCACTTCCCGACCTCCTGGAATCGCAGCGACTCGCGCCGTGTGATCTTCGGATACATGCGCTTCGCCGTGTCCTCGCGCGCTGCGATGCGCTCACGCATCCGCCGTACCGACCCGTACACCGCAGGGTTGTCCTCTTCCCATGCGTCCTCGTCGATCGCCGTCGACTCGGAGACGCCGAGCTGGTACCCGCCGTGCTCGCCCATCGCGACGGCGCCGAAGCGCTCAGCGTGCGGGATGCTCGTCCGGATCGCCTTCTTGAGCGCCGCGGCGGCCTCCTTCTCGTCGGCCGCGACGCTGTCGAGCTTCGACTTGAGCGGTGCCCACGCATCGAGCGCGGCCTGGACATCCGAGGGGAGCTCGTCGACGTCGGGGCAGCCGGCGTCGCGCCACGCGAGGAACAGATCGGCGCGGTAGATCAGGTAGGCGATCATCTCGTCGTCGCGGGGCACGTCGATCCAGGTCGCGCCGTCGGCCGGGGGCATGTCGTCCTCGTCGCGGATCTCGTACCCGTACAGGCCGGAGACGGCGCCGAGCACGTGCATCTGCCACTGCAGCTGCGCGAGGTGATCGGCGGGAATGCCCTTGTCCTCGTACCCGTGCTCGTGGGACTTCACCTCGACGGCGACGATCGTGCCGTCGCTGTTGCGGCCGATGCCGTCGGGCGTCGCGCGGTGCAGGTCGTTGGCGGCGGACGCCCACAGTGCCGCGTTCGGGGTGACGGTGTGCAGCTGGTCGGCGGCCTCATCGAGCATCGCGGCCTCACGGGCCGAACCGGCCTTGGTGGCCTTCGTCCCGCGGAACGTCGAGCCGTTCATCATCTGCTCAAGCTCGCGGCGCCATGTCTTGATGCCGCCGCGGGCGATCGCCCATGCGCGGGAAGCGGTGACGCCTTCGCCGCGTTCGAGCATCCACACGGTGCGCGGGGCGTCCTCGGGGACCACGATGCGGGCAGTGATCTGCGGGGTCATGATGCCAGCCCCAGCATCTGCTCGAACTCGGTGCGCTCGGCGTCGTCGGTGGCGCGGCGAGCGACCAGTCGGCGTGCGGCGTCCTGGTCCTCTTCGGGCACCGGGAGGGTGGACTTCATCACGTACGCGCGGCCTCTCATGCGAACTCCTTGAGCGGGATCAGGTCGAAATCGGTGGGGTCGTCGTTCATCAAGACGCGGTAGCGGCCCTTCTCCAACGGCTCCCCCGCGGCGATGCGCGCGTGGATGGAGCAGTCGAAGAGGTCGCCGGTGAGGCGTTCGATGAGCGGGTGCTGCAGGGTGAAGGTCTCGCCGTCGGCCTGCACGATGTGGTGGTGCCCGCCGGTCATGTCGATCAGCACGGCGATCGCGACGGCGGCGGAGTCGGCGGCGACGGTGGTGCGCTCGCGCGGGGCGAGGTACTTCCGATTCGCGTCGAGGTTCTTCCGGATGCCCTCGGCGACGAGAGCCTCGATGACGTCGAGCTTGCTCACGATGCCGCCTCCGCGTTGCGCATCCGCACGAGCACATCGAAGAGCTCCTGCTGGGTGACGAGCACGTCGCGCGCCTTCGTCCCCTCGGCTTCGCCGACGACGCCGTGACCTTCGAGGCGGTCCATCAGGTGCATCGCTTTGGCCAGCCCGATTCGGAGCTTGCGCTGCAGCATTGATGTCGAGGCGAACTGGCTCGTCACGACGAGCTCGGCCGCCTGGACCAGCAATTCGATGTCGTCACGCGTGCCCGTGTCGCCTCCGGCGTCCGCGGCTGGCTCTGGCTCGCTCGACGTCGTCTGGAACGTGTACCCCTCGTCTCGCATCTTCCGCAGGGTGTCGCCGAGGGGGTCGCCGAGGCCGAAGTCGAACTCGAGGGTGCCGTCACCGGTGCGCTCGGCGCGGATGCGGGACATGATCTCGGAGACGACGTCGCGGTCCTCGGGGTCCTGGATCGGTTCGATGAACAGCACACCGGCCACGGGAGTGACCTCTCCGCCGGCGGTGTAGTCGATCTGCTTCTTCGCGGTATCGATCACCATCACGACCAGGTGGCGGCGCTCCGGGTGCTGGACCAGCTGCGCATGCAGCCGCTCCATGCCGTTCGCGTCATAGTCCTTAGGCAGTGCGGCGGACAGCTTGACAGTCATGATGCGCTCCGATCAGCAAGGTTGTTCGTGAATACCTCGTTGCGCTTCGCGACCACGGCGCGCTCAGCGTCCTTGATGTCGGTAAAGAGCCCGAGGTGAATGTCGACGCCGGCTTTCCGTACTCGTGCTCTCCACATCCCACTCGGCTCGTGGAAGGTGACGCCGCGAATGCCGGAACGGCTACGAGCGGGCACGTTCTGCGCGTTCTGATCCGGCGTGACGGCCTGCAGGTGGTCGGGGTTTACGCACAAGCGGGTGTGGCATTTGTGGTCGATGACGAACCCCGAGGGGATCGGCCCGTGGGCATCCTCGTAAGCGATGCGGTGCGGCCCCGTGAGCTTGCCCTTCACCCGCATGACGCCGTACCCGGTCGAGCCACGCGCTCCGGTCCAGAGCCAGCAGTCTCCCGATCGATCAGTGTGGGCAGCGAGCCGTTTGGCGAGTGACCCGAACACGACGATCCGTTTCACGGTCATGACTGATCCCTTCCGGGGTAGGTGAATGCGGCGATGAAGAGCGCCAGGGCGATGAAGACGCCGAGGTCGGCGCCGTTGAAGACGGGGTTCGCGGCGGGGATGCCGCAGATCGCGGCGACGACGAGCGCGGCGGCGATGAACATGGCCCGCCACGGGGCGAGCGGTGCGGTCTTAGCGGGGCGGCGCATCAGACCATCTCCGGGAGCGCAGCGATGAGCTCATCGGTGACGCGGACGTGACGCAGTGCCGGCATCGGGGAGAACGGCGGGGTGACCTCGACCGGTTCGATCGCGAAGACCTGCCCGTCGAACTCGTCGGCGACCTCGGCGGCTTCGGTGACGTCGTCGAGGAGGCGGCGCTTCCCGGCGAGCGTCGCGCGGCCGTCGCGCGTTTCGACCACCAGGGCCGTAGGATTTTCGTTGAGGGCCATGTGCTTGGCCTTTCTCTTTGGTGGGGCGTCCGGTGCAACGGGCGCCCTGCTTTCGTCTGTGGGGTCAGTGGGTGAGTGCGAGCACGCCGAGGCGCACCCGGAGGCGCTCGACGCCGCGGGCGGTGATCCGCACCTGCGGTGGTGAAGGGACGAGCACGCCGTCGGCGTCACGGTGCGGTGGCTGTGCCCGCTCGGTGAGGTAGCCCGCATCGACTGCTGAGGCGTACGGGCGCCAGCGGCGTTTCTCGCCGCGGTAGATCCAGCGGATCTCGGCGAGCTTCGCGAACAGGCGATCGCGGCCGGTCTGGATGCCGGCGCGGTTCAGTAGCGCTGCGGCGTCCGCGACGGCGTAGTCGGTGCCGGCGTCGGCGAACTCGTCCCATGCCTCGGCGCGCGGGGTCAGCGCTTCGATCTGCTGGTGTGCCTCGCTGATCGCGGTGTTCGCCTCGATCACGGCACGGGCGAGCAGCTGCTCGCGCGTCTCCGGGACGGCGTACGAACCGGTCCGGCGGATGCTCGGCACGACCTCGTGCGTGATCCACCGTCGGAACGCGACAGCCTCCGGCTTGTCGGAACGAATGACGACCTCATACATCCCCGCTTCGGAGACGATGTTCGTCATCTGGGAGCGCCCGGTGCTGTCGGCGATGGGGTGATTCCGAATCACGTCACCATCGAGCCGGTCGGTCCGGAACTGGGTCAGTCCGAGCACGCGGGTCAGGTCCCCCAGCACGAACCACGGGTCGCCGTCCACAACCACTACCCGAACGCGCGTGCCCTCGTAGGTGAAGACATCGAGGGCGGTCATGCGACACCCCGAATCGCGGCGATCGCATCCGCCTTGTACCGGCGGTGCCCGCTCGGAAGGACAATCGCTTCAACGTCTCCGCGAAGCGCCATCCGCTGTAGGGTGCGGGTTGTGACGTGGAGGCGACGCGCAGCTTCACCGGGGGTGAGCAAGGTTTCTTCCTCGGGAAGAAGTTCCTTATCTGTCGTCGTCATGACTGGGACGGTATCAGACAAATAAGCAACTTTCGCAAGTTCGACACATCAACTTGCGAAAGTGTCCGATTTGTCCGATACTGGGAACATGGAAACAGCGAAGAAGACCCGGAAGACTCCGAGCCTCGCTATCGACAGCGAGATCGGGCAGCGTGCTCACATGCTCATCTGGAGCGAGCGGCGCAAGCAGGGCGACGTCGCGGCGCAGATCGGTATGAGCTCCGGCTCGCTGGGCCTCAAGCTGAAGGGTCAGCGAGGCTGGGCAATCGCCGAGCTCGTCTCTCTTGCCGAAGCCCTCAACACGACAGTCGCCTACCTCGTGGGCGAGACCGATCAGAACGGCCCGAACCTGCCGCCTTCAGATTAGAAGGCTGCTGCTCTATCCACTGAGCTAAGGAGGCGTGTACGTCTACGGTACCGTGTCCGGGCCCGCCGCTAGGATCAAGGGATGGTTTCTGCGTCTGAGAACGACCGGCTGGTGTGGATCGACTGCGAGATGACGGGACTCGACCTCGCCGTCGATGAACTGGTCGAGATCGCCGTCGTCATCACGGACTTCGAGTTGCGGGTGATCGACCCCGGGTTCCAGGTCGTCATCAAGCCGAGCGATGCCGCGCTGGCCAATATGGGCGATTTCGTGACCGAGATGCACCGCACGTCGGGGTTGATCGACGAGATCCCGCACGGCGTGTCGCTGGCCGAGGCCGAGGCGCAGACCCTCGCGTACATCAAGCGCTTCGTTCCGATGGAGCGCAAGGCGCCGCTGGCGGGCAACACGATCGGCACCGACCGGATGTTCCTGTCCAAGTACATGCCCGGTGTCGACGGGCACCTGCACTACCGCAACGTCGACGTCTCCAGCATCAAGGAGCTCTCGCGCCGCTGGTACCCGCGGGTGTTCTTCCTGGCCCCTGAGAAGAACGGCGGACACCGTGCGTTGGCCGACATTCTGGAGTCCATCCGCGAGCTGCACTACTACCGTGAAGCGGTCTTCGTAGCCGAGCCCGGACCCTCTTCCGACGAGGCCAAAGACATCTCGAGTCGCACCGTGTCATCGTTCACTCAAAACATGTAATAGACTCTAAGGGTTGCCCGCTGAGGCGGGCACATGGTGGGTATAGCTCAGCTGGTAGAGCACCGCGTTGTGGTCGCGGGGGTCGCGGGTTCAAGCCCCGTTACTCACCCCAATCAGGTCAGGCCCGAACTCCTCCAAGGAGTCCGGGCCTGACCTTTTCCGTTGCCCGTTACTTCTCGACGCGATCGGGTTATAGGCCAAAAGGAGTGGATGGCGTCGGGTGTGTCATCCGCGTCCTGCCCATCCGGTTCGTTCCCAGAGGCCTTCGGTGGCGTCTAGGCCGGTGTCGTAGAGGGATGGGCCGCCGATGTCTTCGGCTTGGTCTTCCTGGTCGTGCTGGTTGGGCTCAGGGGCTGGTGCTGGTGTGAGGGTGAGGGTGAGGGTGAGTGCTTGCTCGAGCGGTATCTGCCGCAGGGTGAGGAGCCATTCGATGGCGCGGCGGCGGTGGACCTCGCTCATTCCGCGGTGGCGGCGCAGGAGCTCGCGGATGGGGCTGTTGTATCCGCCTTCCAGTGGGCTGGTGGTGCGGGGGTTGCCGTAGGTGATCCAGGTGAACAAGACCCCGTCTCGGGTGACTTTTCGGATCAGGAGCCAGGCTTTGCGGAGTCGGTCGTGGGTGAAGCCCCACTGGCCGTTGCGGAACATGGTCCGCTCGCGGGTGAGGTGTCCGAACGTCTGCCACCACTGCTCAAGCTGCAGCTGCCAGGCGATCGCGGCGTCTTCGTCGTCGATGTTGCTGAGGTTCATCACGAGTTCGCGCAACGCTTTGCCTGCGGCGGTGCGGGGGTTGCGGGTCAGGTGCCGGGTGGTGTTCATCTGCAGGTGGAAGATGCACCGCTGATGCTTCGTCTCCGGCCAGCACGCCCGCAAGTGCCGAGGGAAGCCCGGAGCCGCCGTCGGAGACGATCACCCCGGGCGCGGGGACCTGCTCCAGCAGTGCGGTCCAGGCGGCGGTGGTCTCGCGGCCGCACCATTGCCAGGCCAGCAGGTCGCCCTTGTCGCTGATCGCGATCAGCAGGCACCAGGACCCGATCCAGACTCCATCGACGAGCACCGCATGGTGGATGGTCTCAGTCGGTTCGCGGTACGGCTGGATGTCCCAGCACCAGGCGGTGTCTCGACGAAACGAGCGTCCGGTGCGGGTGCCGTCGATCTCGGCCTGGGTCTGCTTGCCCGTCAGCCAGACCACGAACCGACGCAGCTGCTCACGACGGGTCACATCCGGGCGCCGGCGTACTGCAGATGCCCCGCAGCTCTTGCACCGCCAGCGTTGCGTTCCCGAGCGGTGGCGGCCGTTCTTCACCAGCTGTGAACCGCATAGCACGCACGTCGTCGAATTCGAGGGAAGGGTCACGACTAAGCGTCGCCGACCATGATGATCCCCGAATCACCCCGGAAACACGCGCCTAGATCAAGAACCCATCCACTCCTTTTGGCCTATAGCCCACGCGATCGCCGAGACCGTAGTGCGCGCGGCCGACACGCCCGCGGATGAAGATCAGCAGCACAAGTCCGACGATGATCACAACGGGGTTCGCGAGGTTCGCGATCGGCAGCAGCGCGCTCACCTCTCCCACCTGTCCCTGCTCGCCGATGGCGCCGGTGATCAGGAACTGGCTCGGATCGGTCGAGGCGTGCAGCAGGATCGCCAGGATCAGCGTGCCGCTGACGCGCATCGAGAGGTACATCAGCACGCCGAACGTGAACGTGTACGCCACCAGCACGATGACGGGAAGCAGATCCGTCGTGCCGATGAAGTTCCCGGCGTGCAGGATGCCGAACAGCAGCGACGATAGCGCGGCGACGACCCACTCGCTGTATCCGCCGCGGCGCAGCAGTTGCACCGCGAAGCCACGGCACACGAGCTCCTCGGTGAATCCGATGCACAGTCCGAGGAACAGTGTCATCAGCGTCACCCCGACCCCGACCGCTTGATAGTCGACGGCCACGTACCGCACCGCGTTGAAGCCCAGCACGACGACGACCGCCAGCCACATCCACCAGCTGCCGCGGATCGGCTGTGGCCCGAACAGCTCTTTCAACCAGCCGAACGACCAGGCGAGTGCGAGCATCAACAGCCCGGTGACGAGGATCGACAGCGTCTGACCGATCAGGACGTTCTGCGCGGAGGCGAACGTGCCACCCGGCGTCATCATCCCGGCGAAGAGAGTGTGAATGAGCCACGCGACGCCCTGGTAGAGCACCCAGTAGAAGACGACTAGCAGCAGGGCCTTCCACCATCCGCCGTTGTTCCAGAAACTACGCCACTTCGATGTTTGCACCACTGCTGACTCGGCCATGTGTTCTCCTTCTGAGAACCGTCTCTGTGTTTTGCGAGTGATGCTAGCAACGCAAGGATCGCCCGCAACAGCCCTTGTGGAACGCGTCGGCGCTTTCGACGAGGGCCGCGATCAGTACGACTCGATACGATCGATGCATGGCCTCGCACGTCCGTATCGCAACAGACTCCGATCTGCCATCGATCGCGAGGATCGAGGCCGCAGCCGACACCGCATTCGACGCGATCGCAGACCGTACCGCGTGGGGCTCTCCCCCGTCCGGACAGGATCGCTGTCAGCATCCGGGGTTCGTTCTCGTGGCCGCAGACGATGAGGCCGGTCCGCCCGTCGGTTTCGTCCACGTCATCACGCACGCTGATGCGGCGCACCTGGAGCAGCTGTCGGTGCTGCCGGAGCATGCCCGGCTCGGCCACGGCACGGCCCTTGTGCACGCCGCACTCGACGAGGCACGTGCGCGCGGGGCGAAACAGATCACGTTGCGCACCTTCGCCGAGATCCCCTGGAACGCACCGTTCTACGCGTCCCTCGGTTTCGCTGAGGTCCCGACGCCCTCGGACAGCTTCACCGCGGCTCTCCTCGACGCCGAGCAGCGCACTGGGCTCTCCGACGTCGGCCCGCGCGTGCACATGAGCCTCGACCTCGGCGCCGGGATGGAGATGGATGCCGATGCCTTCGAGGCCCTCGTGATCGACGAACTCGACAAGCTGCCCGACGACATGGTCGATGGCCTGGACAACGTCGTGTTCGTCGTTGAGGACCGCGCGGAGACCGGCGAGGAGTTGTTCGGCCTGTACGAGGGGTTCGCGCTGACCGAGCGCGGCCAATACGGGATGGGCGAGCTGCCCGACCGCATCATCGTCTTCCGCGAGACGCATCTCGCCGCGTGTGCGGATGAGGCCGCGCTGCGCGCGGAGGTACACACGACGTTGGTGCACGAGATCGCGCACTTCTACGGCATCGACGACGAGCAACTGCACGAACTGGGGTGGGCATGAGCACACCGTCCTCGACGCCGGTTCTCGATGAGCAGCTGACGGCGGCGCCTCTGGTGCCGTGGCAGCTCGTCGTGTGGGATGACCCCGTGAACCTGATGAGCTACGTGGCACGCATCTTCCGCACGTACTTCGGATATCCGGCCGAGCACGCCAACAGGTTGATGCTCGCCGTTCACCACGAGGGGCACGCCGTGGTGGCGACCGGTCCGCGCGAGACGATGGAGGCCCATGCGCATGCAATGCACGACTTCGGCTTGTGGGCGACGGTGAGGCGGGCGCCTCAGTGACGACGGATCTATCGCTCTCACTCGCGACGATCGAGGTGCAGAACCTGCAGCGGCTCATCGACGAGTTCCTCGACGTCATCGCCGACGGCAAAGTGACAGACGACCCCGGTCTGAGCCGCATCGCACCGGCTGCCTATGCCGATGACCCCGCAGCGGCAGCCGAGTTCCGCGCCGCCACACGCGATGGCCTGTTCGATCGGCGGACGGCGGATGCCCTCGATGTGCGTTCCGATCTCGGCGCACCCCTCGAGGGCGGCTCAGCTCCGTCGACGCGCGCAGCCATGCGGCAACGGACGATACGGATCCCACCGGAGCACGTAGACGCCTGGCTGAGAACCCTGGCAGCGGTGCGATTGGTCGTCGCCGCGCGACTCGGCATCGACACCGCCGACACCCACGAGCCCGGCGACGAACGCTTCCACGTCTACGACTGGCTCGGATACCGGCTCGACCAGCTGGTGATGCTCGCGGACGAGCACGACGCGGGGTGACACGCCTCAGGGTGTCGTGAAGACCATCGTCGCCAACTGTGCCGGGTGTTCGCGAGCGATGTGCGCATCCTCCTGCGCTGCCCACATGTCCCAGTGGTCGCGGAACACGTCGCCGTCCCGTTCCAGCGCGCGGCTGCGCCGCGCTGAGGCGGGGCCGTCGACCCATACCGCCACGTGCGCCAGAGGAGCGGATGCCCGTGTCAGTGCACCGCACCCCTCGACGAACAGCCCGAGATCGGGGTCGACCGCGTGCGCTTCGGCGGGCTCGTCATGCTGCCAGTCCCAGCGGTGCCAGCGACCGATCCGCTGACGGCTGTGTGGGAGCAGGCCGCCTTGGCGCGCGATCTCGGAGCCCCGCGCCAGCCCGTCCCACCCCGGGTAGACCGAGTCCAGCGCGAGCAGTTGCACGGGCTGCGGCAACGGCCAGGCACGCACCAGTCGCGCGGCGAGGCTGGTCTTTCCTGCTCCGCTGCGCCCGTCGATGACGACCACCGGGTTGGGCACACCGAGCCCGGCGACAGCCGAGCAGATCTGCTCGGTGGCGCCGGTGAGCACCGCGTCCAGAGGGTCGCTACTTCTTGAGGGCACGGATGATGCGCGTGATGGCGCGTCCGGACACCCAGACGAAGGGCACGGCCACAGCGAGCAACGTGATCAGGTTCGGCTCGAAGCGCAGACCTTCCTCACGGCGCACGTAAACGCCGAGCGGCACAGCCATTCCGCCGCCTGCGCCGCCGTCGCCCTGCTGTTCGACTTCGCCGCCGGCGAAGCATGTGATCGCGAGCGCCACCGGGGTGACGCCGACTCCATCGACGTCGACCGTTTCACCGTAAGCGCTCTTGACCCCGAGAGAGGCGGCCTGCTTTCCCAGTTCCAGTGCAATGTTCGGCATGACCCCACGCTAGTCCACCGGCGGATGCCCCGGCGACCGGCTCTCCCCTCGACTCATGTGGCGCGCACGGGTGATCATGCCGACACCGAATCGCGCCCGCGCATCGTCGAGCGTGCCCTCCAGCCGGCGCTGGTCCTCGTCGTCGTCCCACAGTGCCAGCGCGCCCGCAGCCGCCGGGCGAAGGCGCTCTGCGCGGACGCCGACCAGACGCACGGGATCACGCCGGTCGATCTGCTCGAACAGCGACAGTGCGGTCTCGCCCAGCCGCTGTCCGACATCGGTCGCCTCGGCAAGCGACACCGACCGGTTGACCGTGGTGAAATCGGCGAAGCGGATCTTGATCGCCACACCGCCGGCATGCCAGCCCGAGGCGCGCAGGCGGGCCCCCACCCGATCGGCAAGGCGTCGCAGCTCGGAGCGGAGCAGCTCGCGGTCCTCGACATCGCGGTCGAAGGTCTCTTCATGTCCGATGCTCTTCTCGATCCGCTCGGTCTCGACGGTGCGGGCGTCCTGCCCCGTCGCGAGCGCACGGATCCGCTGTCCCAGCGCCGGACCGAGCGCGCGCTCCAACGTCTCGGGAGGCGACGTGCGCACATCGCTGATGAGGCGGATGCCGCGGCGGGCGAGGGCATCCGCCGCCTTCGGGCCGACACCCCACATCGCACCCACCGGGCGCGGGTCGAGGAACTCCTGCGTACGGGCGGCAGGAACGATCAGCATGCCATCGGGCTTGGAGACGGTCGAGGCCATCTTCGCGACGTGCTTGGTCGCGGCCACTCCGACGCTGCACGTGATGCCCACCTCGTCCTGCACACGGCGGCGGATGAGCACGGCAATACGGCCGGGACTCCCCCACAGCCGGCGTGCGCCTCGCACATCGAGGAACGCCTCGTCGATCGACAGCGGTTCGACCAGCGGGGTGATGCTCTCGAAGATCGCCATCACCTGTGCGGACACCGCACGATAACGTTCGAAATCGGGTGGGACGACCCGCGCCGTCGGGCACAGACGGAGCGCCTGCCCCACCGGCATCGCGCTGCGCACACCGTATCGGCGCGCCTCGTACGATGCGCTGGACACGACTGAGCGCCCTTCGCGTCCACCGATGATCAGGGGCAGCCCCCGCAGCGAAGGATCGTGCAACACTTCGACAGCGGCGTAGAACGCATCCATGTCGACATGCAGGATGCCGGTGCCGCTGTCGTCCGCCCCTTCGGGCGAGACCAGTCGTCCCGATCCGTCACCGCGTCCCATGCCTCCATTCTCGTGGAGGCATGGGACATCACGGTCAGTCCTGCGCGGCCCGTTCCAGGATCAGCTCTCGCACGCGTGCGGCGTCGGCCTGTCCCTTCATCGCCTTCATCACGGCGCCGATCACGGCACCGGCCGCCTGCACCTTGCCGTCCTTGATCTTGGCGAGCACATCGGGCTGCGCGGCGAAGGCGTCATCGATCGCTGCGATCAGCGCACCGTCATCCGAGACGACGGCCAGTCCGCGGGCATCCACGACCTCCTGCGGCGTCCCCTCGCCGGCGATGACGCCCTCGAGCACCTGGCGGGCCAGCTTGTCGGTCAGCGTTCCCGCGTCGACGAGCTGCTGCAGCGCGGCGACGTTCTGCGGGCTGACGAGATCGGCGACGTCGCGCTCCTGCGCGTTCGCGACGCGCGTGATCTCGCCGGTCCACCACTTGCGGGCCGCAGCCGGCGTCGATCCGGCGTCGATTGTCGCGGCGACGACATCGATCAGACCGCCGTTGCGCACGTCCTGGAACTCCAGGTCGGTGAAGCCCCAGTCGGCCTTCAGCCGGCGACGGCGGGCGATCGGCTGCTCGGGAAGAGCAGCACGCAGCTCCTCGACCAGCTCTCGCGCCGGTTCGACCGGCAGCAGGTCGGGCTCCGGGAAGTAGCGGTAGTCGTCAGCATCCGACTTCGGACGCCCCGGCGAGGTCGTGCCGGTGTCCTCGTGCCAGTGGCGCGTCTCCTGGATGATGACGCCGCCGTCGGCGAGGATCTGCGCCTGGCGCTGGATCTCGTAGCGCACGGCACGCTCGACCGAGCGCATCGAGTTGACGTTCTTCGTCTCGGTGCGCGTTCCGAGCTTCTCCTGCCCGCGGGGACGCAGCGACACGTTGGCGTCGCAGCGGAGGTTGCCGCGCTCCATGCGCGCCTCAGAGATACCGAGTCCGCGCACGATGTCGCGGATGGCCGCGATGTACGCCTTGGCGATCTCAGGCGCACGGTGCTCGGCACCGAAGATCGGCTTGGTGACGATCTCGACGAGCGGCACACCCGCACGGTTGTAGTCGACCAGCGAGTACTCCGCACCCTGGATGCGACCGGTGGCACCACCCATGTGGGTGAGCTTTCCGGCGTCCTCCTCCATGTGGGCGCGCTCGATCGGGATGGTCACCAGCGTGCCGTCCTCCAGCTCGACCTCGACCGAGCCCTCGAAGGCGATCGGCTCGTCGTACTGCGAGATCTGATAGTTCTTACCCAGGTCAGGGTAGAAGTAGTTCTTGCGCGCGAAGCGGCTCGATTCGGCGATCGAGCATCCGAGCGCCAGGCCCAGGCTGATCGACGAGCGCACCGCGGTGGCGTTGACCACCGGGAGCGAACCCGGAAGCCCGAGGTCGACCGGCGCGATCAGCGTGTTCGGCTCGGCGGCGTGGAACTCTTCGTGCGCGGGGTTGGGTGCGCCCGAGAACATCTTCGTGCGCGTGTTCAGCTCGACGTGCACCTCGAATCCGAGCACCGGCTCGAACAGCTCGAGGGCCTTGTCGTAGTCCATGAGCTTTGCGGTGGCCATCAGCGGGTTCCTCCCAGGGTGGGGGCCTTCTCCAGGAGGGGTGCTCCCCAGGAGTCCAGCAGCGCGGCTTCGAGAGCGGCGCCGACGCGGTACAGACGCGCGTCCTGACGCGCGGGGGCGAGGAACTGGATGCCGACGGGCAGCCCGTCCTCGGATGCGAGCCCCGACGGGATCGAGATGCCCGGCACGCCGGCGAGGTTGGCGGGAATCGTCGTCAGGTCGTTGAGGTACATCTGCAGCGGGTCGTCGATCTTCTCACCGATCTTGAACGCTGTGGTCGGTGCCGAGGGCGTCGCGATCACGTCGACCTGCGCGAACGCCTCATCGAAGTCGCGCTGGATGAGCGTACGCACCTTCTGGGCGCTGCCGTAGTAGGCGTCGTAGTAGCCGGCCGACAGCGCGTACGTGCCGAGGATGACGCGTCGCTTGACCTCGGGGCCGAAACCGGCCTCACGAGTGGCGGACATGACGTCCTCGACCGTGGAGTTGCCCTCTGGCGTGACGCGGAGCCCGAAGCGGACCGAGTCGAACTTGGCGAGGTTGCTGGAGGCCTCGGCCGGGAGGATCAGATAGTACGCGGCGACGCCGTACTCGAAGTGCGGGGCCGAGATCTCAACGATCTCCGCGCCCTGCGCCTCCATGAGGGCGAGCGACTCGCGGAACGAGGCGGCGACGCCGGGCTGGAATCCCGAGTCGGGCAGTTCCTTGACGACACCGACCTTCAGGCCCTTCAACACCTGACCGGTCGCGCCCTCACGTGCGGCCTCGGCGAACGACGGCCACTGCTCGTCGAGCGAGGTGGAGTCATTGGCGTCGTGGCCACCGATGACATCGTGCAGCAGGCCCGCGTCGAGCACGGTGCGCGTGACGGGGCCCACCTGGTCGAGGCTGGATGCCAGGGCGATCGCGCCGTAGCGGCTGACCCCGCCATAGGTCGGCTTGATGCCCACGGTGCCGGTGACATGCGCGGGCTGACGGATCGACCCACCGGTGTCGGAACCGAGCGCGAGCGGAGCCTCGAAGGCAGCGACTGCCGCCGCCGAGCCGCCGCCGGATCCGCCGGGGATGCGGTCCAGATCCCAGGGGTTGCGGGTGGGGCCGTACGCGGAGTGCTCCGTCGACGAGCCCATTGCGAACTCGTCCATGTTGGTCTTGCCGAGCGGCACCAGTCCCGCAGCACGTGAGCGTGCGACGACGGTCGCGTCGAACGGCGACATGTAGCCCTCGAGGATCTTCGAACCACTCGTGGAGGGCTGATCGGTGGTGACCAGGACGTCCTTGATGGCCAGCGGCACACCGGCGATCGGGCCGAGCTGCTCACCCGCGGCGCGCCGGGCATCGACCTCGGCGGCGGCCGCAAGGGCGTGCTCGTTGACATGCAGGAACGCGTGCACATCGCCGTCGACGGCGGCGATGCGGTCGAGGTGCGCCTGGGTGGCCTCGACGCTGGAGATCTCGCCGGCGCTCAGCTTGTCGCCGAGTTCCGCGGCGGTCATGCGGATGATGTCGCTCACTGCTCTTCTCCCAGGATGGCCGTGACGCGGAAGCGGCCGTCGGCGGCATCCGGTGCGTTCTGCAGGGTCTGCTCGGGCGTGAGCGTCAGGCCGACCTCATCGGGGCGGAAGACGTTGCTCAGCGGGATCGGATGGCTGGTGGCCGCCACATCGGGCGTCGCCACCTCCGACACCTTGGCGATGTTGTCGACGATGGCGTCCAGCTGACCGGTCAGCTGGGTCACCTCGTCGTCGGTGAGCTTGATGCGCGCGAGCACGCCGAGATGGCGCACGAGATCGGGGGTGATTTCTGACACCACGCCAGTCTACGAGAGCCCCGGCCCTGCACACGTAAGCTGAACCCGTGACGACGTTCGATCCCCCGCGCCCCTGGACCGCCAGCTACGCAGACAGCGTTCCCGAGGATCTTCCCCCGGTGACCGGGTCTCTCATCGACATCGTGGAAGCGTCGGTGCGCGACTACCCGGATGCCCCGGCCCTGCAGTTCTTCGGGCGCGAGACCACCTACCGCGACATGCAGGACGCGATCGAGCGCGCCGCAGCCGGTCTGCGCGATCTCGGCGTCGGCCCCGGCGACCCCGTCGCCATCGTGCTGCCCAACTGCCCGCAGCACATCATCGCCTTCTACGCGGTGCTGCGCCTCGGCGCGGTGGTCGTCGAGCACAACCCGCTGTACACCGCTCGCGAGCTGCGCAAGCAGTTCGAGGACCACGGAGCCCCGCACGCGATCGTCTGGAGCAAGGTCGTCGAGACCGTGCAGCAGTTCCCCGACGATCTGAAGGTGACGAACCTGATCTCGGTCGATGTCACCACGGCTATGCCCTTCATGACGCGACTCGCTCTGAAGCTGCCGATCGCGAAGGCCCGCGAGTCGCGCCAGGCGCTGACGGCCAAGGTGCGCGGCGCGATCAGCTGGGATCAGCTGGTGGCATCCGCTCCGCTGCCCGCGTCGCACCCGCGTCCGCAGACCGATGACCTCGCGATCATCCAGTACACCTCGGGAACGACAGGCACCCCCAAGGGCGCATCGCTGACGCACCGCAACCTGCTCGCCAATGCCGCGCAGGCCCGGGTCTGGGTACCCTCGATCACGCGCGGCGACGGCTGCGTCGTCTACGCGG
The DNA here is from genome assembly GCF_028747645.1 of Microbacterium esteraromaticum. NCBI lineage: Bacteria > Bacillati > Actinomycetota > Actinomycetes > Micrococcales > Microbacteriaceae > Microbacterium > Microbacterium esteraromaticum. The sequence goes on along the minus strand of NZ_CP118100.1, from coordinate 1,503,020 downwards.
TGCTGCCGATGTTCCACGCATACGGACTGACGCTGTGCCTGACGTTCGCGATGTCGATGGGTGCGCGGCTCGTGCTGTTCCCCAAGTTCGACCCCGACATGGTGCTGGAGGTCGCGAAGAAGCACCCGGCGACGTTCCTGCCGCTCGTGCCGCCGATCGCCGAGCGTCTGCTGGCGGCCGCGAAAGAGAAGGGCGTCTCGCTCGCGGGCACCGAAGTGGCGATCTCTGGGGCCATGGCGCTTCCCCACGAGCTGGTCGTGCCCTTCGAGGAGGCCAGCGGTGGATACCTGGTGGAGGGCTATGGCCTGAGCGAGTGCTCGCCCGTGCTGATGGCGAACCCGGTGGCCGAGCACCGTGTCGCCGGCACGATCGGGCTGCCCCTGCCCGGCACCGAGTGCCGCGTGGTCGACCCCGAGAATCCCACCGTAGATGTGCCAGCCGGGTCGCCCGGAGAGCTGATCGTGCGCGGCCCCCAGGTGTTCTCCGGCTACTACGGCAAGCCGGAAGCCACCGAGGCGGTCTTCGTCGACGGCTGGTTCCGCACCGGCGACATCGTGACGATCGATGAGAAGGGCTTCGTGCGAATCGTAGATCGCATCAAAGAGCTCATCATCACGGGCGGGTTCAACGTCGCCCCCACCGAGGTGGAGGGCGCGCTGCGTCAGCACCCCGATGTCGTGGATGCGGCGGTCGTCGGTCTGCCGAGCGAACACTCCGGCGAGGAGGTGGTCGCCGCGATCGTGGTGGATGCCGGTGTCGACCCCGACATCGAGTCGATCCGTGAGTTCGCGCGCGGAATTCTCACGCCCTACAAGGTGCCGCGACGGCTGTTCGTCGTCGATGAGCTGCCTCGTTCACTGATCGGCAAGGTGCTGCGCCGCCAGGTGAAGGAGCGTCTTCTGGAGCTGACCGGCGGCGGACAGCGGTGACGACACGCCGCTGAGCATCGCGCCCTGCTGCGACCGCCAGCACTCTCACATCCGGAGGCACTATCGTTGGTAGGTGACTGCTGACGAGAATGCCGCCGCTGTGCCTGCCCCCGACTCCTCCACCGACTCCGGAGAGGCCGTCGCCGAGCAGTCGTCGACGCCCGGCTTCGATGACCTCGGCATCAGTGGCCCGGTGCTCGGCGCCATCCGCGAACTGGGCTATGAGACGCCCTCTCCCATTCAGGCGGCGACGATTCCGCTGCTGTTGCAGGGCCGCGACGTGCTCGGCACCGCGCAGACCGGCACCGGCAAGACGGCCGCGTTCGCACTACCTGTGCTCGAGAACCTCGATCTGGCGCAGAAGACCCCGCAGGCGCTGGTGCTCGCACCCACGCGAGAACTGGCGCTGCAGGTGTGTGAGGCGTTCGAGTCGTACGCGTCCCGCATGAAGGGCGTTCATGTGCTGCCGGTGTACGGCGGTCAGGGTTACGGCGTGCAGTTGTCGGCCTTGCGTCGCGGCGTCCACATCGTCGTCGGCACTCCTGGGCGCATCATGGATCACCAGGCCAAGGGAACGCTCGACCTGTCGGAGCTGAAGTACCTGGTGCTCGACGAAGCCGACGAGATGCTCAAGATGGGCTTTGCCGAAGACGTCGAGCAGATCCTCGCGCAGACCCCGAGCGATAAGCAGGTCGCGCTGTTCTCGGCGACGATGCCTCCGGCGATCCGCCGACTCGCTCAGCAGTACCTCAACGCGCCCGAAGAAGTTGCCATCAAGGGCAAGACCAGCACGAACCAGAACATCACGCAGCGCTACCTGGTGGTGTCGTACGCGCAGAAGGTGGATGCCCTCACGCGCATCCTCGAGGTCGAGAACTTCGACGGCATGATCGTGTTCGTCCGCACCAAGAACGAGACCGAGACGCTCGCTGAGAAGCTGCGTGCCCGCGGGTATTCGGCGGCGGCCATCAACGGCGACGTTCCGCAGGTGCAGCGCGAGCGTTCGGTGAACCAGCTCAAGGACGGCAAGCTCGACATTCTCGTCGCCACTGACGTCGCGGCCCGTGGTCTTGACGTGGAGCGCATCAGCCATGTGGTGAACTTCGACATTCCCACCGACACCGAGTCGTACGTGCACCGCATCGGACGCACTGGCCGTGCCGGCCGGTCGGGTGATGCGATCAGCTTCATCACGCCGCGTGAACGCTATCTGCTCAAGCACATTGAGAAGGCGACCCGTCAGCAGCCCGCCCAGATGCAACTGCCAACGACCGAAGACGTCAACACCACACGCCTGGCCCGCTTCGATGATGCGATCACTGCTGCGCTCGGCGAGACGGCGCGTATCGAAGGCTTCCGCGACATCATCGCGCACTATGTGCGCAATAACGATGTGCCCGAGGCTGATGTGGCTGCGGCTCTCGCCGTCGTGGCACAGGGCGAAACGCCGTTGCTCCTGGATCCGGCCGACGACGCACTGGCGAAGTCGGTTGAACGGGACAACCGTCCTCCGCGTGAACGGCAGGAGCGTTCGGACCGTGCTCCACGTGAGCGTCGCGGGCGGGGCGACTACACGCCGTACCGCATCGAGGTCGGGCGCCGCCACCGGGTGGAGCCGCGACAGATCGTCGGAGCACTCGCGAACGAGGGCGGCCTGGGACGCGATGACTTCGGTGCCATTGCGATCAAGCCCGACTTCTCAATTGTTGAACTTCCTGTGACGATGAGCCCCGCTGTGCTGGACAAGCTGCGCGACACCCGTATCTCGGGGAAGCTGATCGAGATCAAGCCCGACCGCGGAGTGCCGAGCCGGCGTGCGCCGCGCGACGACCGCCGCGGCGGCTACCAGGGATCGCGTGATCGTGGGGGCTACCAGCGGGACGACCGCAGCGGGCGCGACGACCGCGGATACCAGCGGGACGACCGTGGCGGGCGCGACGACCGCGGATACCAGCGGGACGACCGTGGCGGGCGCGGTCGCGACTTCCGCGATGAAGGCGGCACCCGCAAGCCGCGCCACAAGAAGGACTGATCTGTCGCGGCGCCGGCGCGTGGGTGCTGAGGCATGCGCGCCGGCGCTCGGATGAGGGCGCTTGCACGCCGGCGCTCGGATACGGGCGTCTGCACGCCGTCACGTGAGTGACGGGGCGAGCCGCCACGCGTGCCGTCACTTCAGGATGACCTGGCGGACGGCATCCGCGTAGTGCCATGCCCGAGCGGCCCGGCGGCGCGGCGCGGGGCGGGGCAACGATTGACTGGCCCCGGCAGGTCAGGTCAGAACGGGGCGGCGGATCGTGCCGGTGATGGATTCGCGCCGTCGCCGCCGCTGTCGTTGCGCTGCGTATCAGCTTCGGTCAGCGCGGTCTCGGTGAAGGTGACAGTGTTCTGCGGAGGTGGCCGGTCGACATAGACCCGACCCGTGGGGCTGTGCCACTCGAGGATTCCGCTCTCCCGTTGCTCCACCATCCATGGGGAATGGTGTTTCAGCACATGATGTCGGCGGCACAGCGCCCCGAGGTTGCTCTCCTCGGTGGCGCCGCCGAAGGCGGCGTCCTGTGTGTGGTCGACATCGCTGTCTATGGCCGGCATACCGCACGTGGGGAACCGGCATCGTTGGTCTCTGGCTCGCAGATGACGGCGAAGCTGCTCGCTGGGCCGGTACCGGTCGACGGCGAGCAGCATCCCCGTGATCGGGTGGGTGAGCAGTCGGTTCCATCCCGACGCGGCGCCGGCGAGTACGCGCGCGGAATGCGTGTCGATCGGGCCGTGCCCGTCCAGTTCTGCGTTGACGCCTCCGCGCACGCCGATGACCGCGGCGTCACCAGTACGGGCGTTGTTGTCACTAGCGCCACCACCGGCGTCAGCGCATCCGCCGCCAACGACGTCGCAACGAACCTTGCCGCGCAGATGGTGAAGGTCAGTGGCGTCGCGGCCCATCAGCGTAAGGAACGGGATCGTCACGCTGACCCGCGGCCGGATGGCGGCGAGCAGCCCGTCGTCCGTGTCGTGCCCGGCCGGTGCGCCGGTCAGCAGCAGGTACATGGCCAGGTCGAAGCGTCGCTGCGCGAGCGTGCGGACATCCTCAGCTATCGCGACGTGGGCGTCGTGTGTCGCCGCCGGGCCGAACGCAGTGCCGGGCAGCGGTTCAGATAACGCCTCAGCCTGCCGATGCGGACCGCTGGCCACCGCACGGGTGTTGGTCTTCGCCTTCGACGTGAGCCTGTCGAATGCGCCGTGCACAAGAACGGACGGTCCGAACACGTGCAGTTCCGCCATGGCGTCCGGGTGGTCGCTGACCCACGCGCCGCGGAGTTCACGGGCATCCTCATGCCGTTCGTCGAGCGACTTCGGCTGGTGCTGCTGAGCCAACCGCTCGGCGATGGGCCGTGTGCGATTCGGCGACTCACCGCTCGCGACCTCCAGCACGCGCGCGGCGTATCGGTCACGTGACTCCGCATCGTCGATGTGCTCCCCCGCCTCGACGATCACCCTGGTGTGCCCGGCGCTGATCGCGCCGGCGGCCTGAGCCGCCCACACGCGCGGAAAGCGTTCGACAACCTGTTCTGCAGCGAGCATGCGCCGTTGCACTGTTCGGTCGCTGACACCCAGCGCCGCGCCGAGCTCAGCTGCCACCGTCCGCAACGTGAGGTCGGCCTCGTCGACCTCACCCGCCGCGTCCAGCGCCCAACGGCTGGCCAGTGCGAGCACTCCGTCACGTGCCGCCTGCATGCTGCTGATCGACTGCTCGATGGACTGCGCGAGCTCGACCAGCTCATCGAGCGTGGTCACCTGCTCCACCGTCACATCCATCACCGCCGTCATGCCTCTAGTACACCAGCGACCACCGACATTCGAACTTCTATACAGAACGGCACGCGGGTATCAGACGGCGTGCCCGGACGAGAGGTCTCAGCCGAGCCGTTGCGCGAAGTGATGCGAGACGATGTCCATCCGCTCGCGCAAATAGAACCGGTGCGCGTCGAAGCGCTGCACCCCGGAGTCGAGATCGAGCACCCGGCATCCGGCAGCGGCGGCGCGGTTGCGCAGTTCGCGGAGCAGCAGCGCTCCATACCCGCGCGAGCGCTCCGATGCCGCGGTCGAGAGGTCGTCAATGTAGAGCTTGCGGATCGCGCTGGTGTTGGCGATGACCCGCCATCCAGCCACAGCGACGCACCGATCTTCGGTGAACACGGCGGTGAAACGCAACCCCTGCGGCTCCCCCTCGCGGAGCACCTGTGCGAGCAGCTCCGCAGTGAGATGCGGACGCAACTCCTGCAGCACAGGCAGCGCCTGCGCCCAACGGGCATCGCCCGTCGTGAGATCCACCAGGGTCACGTCAGCAGCGTTCTCAGTCATGCCCCGAGCCTAGGGGTAGTGCGTGGCGGGTCTCGTCAGACGACGATCAGCGGATCAGCCATCCAGCGCGTCCGGCCCTTCTGTCACCAGCACGCGGAACTGGGCCGCGTCGAGTACACGAATGCCCAGCGCCTCGGCCTTCGCGAGCTTGGAGCCGGCACCGGGGCCGGCGGCCACGAAATCGGTCTTTTTCGAGACGCTGGAGGCTGCTTTGCCGCCCGCCGCGAGAATGGCCTCCTGCGCACCTTCCCGCGTGAAGCCATCGAGCGAGCCCGTGGCCACCACCGTGAGGCCGTCCAGAACGCCCCCTTCGACGGCGACCGCGCCGGGACCCGGATGCCCGGGCGTCGCCCACTGCACACCCGCAGCGGTCCACTGCTCGATGATGTCGCGGTGCCAATCGACCTCGAACCAGTCCCGAAGCGAGTCGGCGATGATCTCGCCCACACCCTCGACCGCGGCGAGCTCGTCTCGCGTTGCCGCGCGGATGACATCCAACGATCCGAACCACTGCGCGAGTGCGCGTGCGGCCACAGGGCCGACATGGCGGATGTTCAGCGACACGAGTAGCCGCCACAGCTCCTTGCCCTTCGCCTTCTCGAGCTCGGCGAGCAGCTTGACCGCCGCGCCCGAGGGCAACGTCTCGCGATAGTCCTTGCGGATTCCGGCGCGACGCCGTTCCGCGGCGTCCATGTGCTCGCTGCCCGGCGGGTACTGCGCGGGGCCCTGCTTCTGGAAAGGCCACCGTCGCACCGGTTCACCGGTCTCTTCGTCGATCTTGGGTTGCCCCGTCTCGGCGTCGCGCACGATCACCTCAATCGGCACGATCTGCTCCAGCGTCAGCGAAAACAATCCTGCCTCGGTCACCAGCGGCGGCGTGGCCGGAAAGCTCGGCTGCGTCAGCGCGGCCGCGGTCACCTCGCCGAGCACCTCGACGTCGAGAGCGCCGCGCGAGCCAATGTGCTCTACGCGCCCCCGCACCTGGGCCGGGCACGAGCGCGCGTTCGGACAGCGCAGATCGATATCGCCCTCTTTCATCGGCCGCAGCGGCGTACCGCACTCGGGGCACTCGACGGGCATCACGAACTCCCGCTCGCTGCCATCGCGCTTGTCGACAACCGGTCCGAGCACCTCGGGAATCACATCTCCGGCCTTGCGCAGCACCACGGTGTCGCCAATGAGCACACCCTTGGCCTTGACGACGTCTCTGTTGTGCAGGGTCGCCTGACGCACGACCGATCCCGCGACATGCGCCGGTGCCATGACCGCGAAGGGCGTCGCGCGCCCGGTGCGCCCCACCGAGACGACGATGTCGAGCAGCCGGGTCTGCACCTCTTCGGGCGGGTACTTGTAGGCGATGGCCCAGCGGGGCGCCCGGCTGGTCATGCCCAGTTCGTCGTGCAGCGCAAGCTCATCGACCTTGACGACGATGCCGTCGAGCTCATGCTCGATGTCGTGGCGGTGCTCACCGAAGTACGCCACGAAGTCGGCGACCTCGTCGATGCTGTGGCAGACCTTCGTGTGCGGACTGGTCGGCAGACCCCAGCCGGCAAGGAGCTCGTACACCTCGCTCTGCGCCTGCACGGGCGGGTCCTGCCATGCCCCGATGCCGTGCACGTACAGCGCCAGCGAATCGATGCGCAGTAGGCCGGCTTCGAGCTCGAGGCCGCTCTTCTTGTCGATCTGCTGCCGGAGTCCCCCGCTGGCGGCGTTGCGCGGGTTCGCGAACGAGGGGAACCGGCGCGCCGCAGCGGTGCGCGCCTTTTCTTCGTCGAACGGACGTTTCGCCCCGCTGCGCGCTTCCCAGCGGTGCAGGGTCTCAGCGTATGCACGTTCGCGGAAGTCCGCCTGCGCCGCGTTGAGTCTTTCGAATGCCGCGACCGGGATGAACACCTCGCCGCGCACCTCGACGATCTCGGGATGTCCCGCCCCGCTCAGCCGCTCGGGAATCGAGGCGAGCCTGAGCGCGTTCTCGGTCACGATCTCGCCGACGCGTCCATCGCCACGGGTCGCCGCAGACGTCAACACGCCGTTCTCGTACCGCAGGTTGATCGCCAGGCCATCGATCTTGAGCTCGGTGAGCCAGGCGACGTCGCGGCCGGCCGCACCCTGCGTCTTCTGCTGCCACTCGCGCAACTCGTCGAGAGAGAACACGTTGTCGAGGCTCAGCATCCGTTCGGCGTGCTCGATGGTGTCGAGACCGGTGGCCTCCGCAGCGCCGACCATCTGCGTCGGCGAGTCCTGCCCCCGAAGCTCGGGATGCAGACGTTCGAGCTCTTCGAGCCTGCGCATCCATCCGTCGTACGTCGCGTCGTCCACCATCGAGGTGTCGCGGCCGTAGTACGCCTCTTTCGCCTCGAGAATGCGGGCAGTCAGCTCCTCGACCTCGACGCGGGCGTCTGACAGCGTGATGTTCTCTGACACAGCTCGAGTCTACGAGCCGGGTACGACATCCCTCGCCCGAAGCCGATCCCCGGGGCTCAAGGCTCAGGGCTCAGGCTTCGATGGGAACCGCCGAGACCGTCGTATCGATCGTGAACTGGCCGAGTACCCGCGTGCCCACGTAGATCACGGCGCTCTGACCCGGCGCGACTCCGTCGAGCGGCGAATCGGGCACGACGCGCACACCGGCATCCGACACGAACGCGCGGGCCGGCACGGGGTCGGCGTGCGCGCGGATCTGCACTTCACACGCGAACTCGGATGCCATCGGCGCGGCTCCCGCCCACGAGAAGCGCTCGCCCGCGATCTCGGCGATCGCAAGCGCCTCCTTCGGCCCCACGACGACGGTGTTCGACACCGGTCGCACTTCGAGCACGAAACGCGGCTTGCCGTCGTCGGCGGGCACGCCCAGACGCAGTCCGCGCCGCTGTCCCACCGTGAACGCGTGCGCGCCCTCGTGCGTGCCGACCACGGCACCGGTGCGGTCGACGACGTCGCCGGTGGCCGTACCGACCTTCTCGGCGAGCCAGCCGCGGGTGTCGCCGTCGGGGATGAAACAGATGTCGTGGCTGTCGGGCTTCTGCGCCACGCTGATGCCGCGCTCGGCAGCCTCCGCGCGCACGAGCGCCTTCGACGGCGTGTCGCCCAACGGGAAGTACGTGTGCGCAATCTGCTCGGCGTTGAGCACACCCAGCACATACGACTGGTCCTTCGCGGCGTCGGAGGCCCGATGCAGCTGCAGGCCGTCCTCCCCCTCGATCAGGGTGGCGTAGTGCCCGGTGCAGACAGCGTCGAAGCCCAGTTCGATCGCCCGTTCGAGCAGCGCGGCGAACTTGATCTTCTCGTTGCACCGCAGGCACGGGTTGGGGGTGCGTCCGGCCTGGTACTCCGAGATGAAGTCCTCGATGACGTCCTCGCGGAAGCGCTCTGAGAAGTCCCACACGTAGAACGGGATGCCCAGCAGATCGGCGGTACGGCGGGCATCCATCGCATCCTCGATCGTGCAGCATCCGCGACTGCCGGTGCGCAACGTGCCCCCGGCGCGTGACAGTGCCAGATGCACACCCACGACGTCATGTCCGGCGTCGACGGCGCGCGCCGCCGCCACCGCGGAGTCGACTCCACCGCTCATCGCCGCCAGAACTCGCATGGTCTCCAGTCTACGAGCGGCCGGCTGGAGAGGCGCGGTGAACGGAATCGGCGATCACGGCGAGAACCGCATCGACGTCGGCGTCCGTCGAGGATCGCCCCAGCGTGAAGCGCAGCACGCTGCGCGCGTCGGACTCGCCGCGCCCCATCGCCATCACGACGTGCGACGGCTCGGCCACGCCGGCCTGGCACGCCGACCCCGTGGATGCCGAGATGCCGGCCATATCGAGAAGGAACAGCAGGCTCTCGCCCACCGCGCCGGGAAAGAGCAGATGCGCGTTGCCGGGGAGTCGGTCGTCCGCATCGCCGAGCAGCACCGACGACGGCACGACGGAGCGGATGCCCGTGACCAGTCGGTCGCGCAGAGCGCTCAGCCGTGCGTGCTCGTCAACGCGTTCGCGCTCCGCCGCCTCGAGCGCCTCCGCGAACGCGGCGGCTCCGGCGACGTCCTGCGTCCCGGCACGCAGCCCGCGCTGTTGACCGCCGCCGTGCAGCAGCGGCGCGATGCGCGCGCTGCGCGCGACCGTGAGCGCGCCCGTGCCGACCGGTGCGCCGATCTTGTGGCCTGCGACGCTCATGGCCACCAGGCCAGCCCCGGGCGGAGCATTCCCGCGCAGCCCGCGAAACGACAGCGGCAGGTGGCCGCAGGCGGCCACGGCATCCAGATGCAGCGGCACGTGCGCAGCTCCCGCGGCGGCGGCCAGAGCGGACGCATCATTGACGGTGCCGACCTCGTTGTTCGCGACCAGCGCCGTCGCCAGCGCGGCGCCAGGTAGCGCCTGCGCGAATGCGTCGAGGCGAATGCGTCCGAGCTCATCAATCGGGGTGCTGCGCACCACCGCCGAATCGGCGGCATCCCCCGCCGCCAGCGCGGCAACCGTGTCCATGGTGGCGTGATGCTCGCCATCAGGCAGCACGATGGCATCCGATCCTGGCGCACGCGAACGCCACAGGCCGTGCAGCGCCGTGTTGATCGACTCGGTGCCCCCTGAGGTGAACACGATCTCGATCGGTTCGCAGCCGAGCACGGCCGCGGCGCGCTCGCGCGACTCCTCCAGCAACCGCCTGGCGTCCTGACCGGCGGCGTGCGTGGACGCCGCATTGCCGACGACCTCGGTCGCGCTCAGCCAAGCGTCGCGCGCCTCTTGGCGCAGCGGAGTGGTGGCCGCATGATCCAGGTAGTACCGCACCCTCTCATTCTTCCACCGCGTCCACCGTCGCGAGCGGTTCACCGGAGCCCCCAAGGGGATTCACCGCCGTGCACCCGGCGCCTCTAGGCTGTTCCCCATGCCCGCGACCCGCACGCCCTCCTTCAGCGGTCCCACCCTCGACGACCTCGGCGTGCGCCTGCACGACGGCGTCGGCACCCTCCGGGTGTGGTCGCAGAACGCGTCATCCATCGAGCTCGTCCTCTTCGATGAGTACGACCTGGACTGGGAGACGGCGACCCTGCCCCTCGTCCGTCGCGCCGGCGGGGTGTGGGAGGCCACCACCGAACTGCTGCAGCCGGGCGCTCGCTACGCCCTCCGGGTGGACGGCCCCCACGGGCCCGGCAACGTCTTCAACCCCGAGACACTGCTTCTCGATCCCTACGCGCGCGGCCTCGCCGAGGGTTCCGGATACCAGGAGTGGCGCTCCGTGGTCATCGCCGACGGGTTCGATTGGGAGGGCGTCGGCAAACCGCGCACGCCGCTCGAAGAGACCGTCATCTACGAGGGGCATCTGAAGGGCCTCACGAAGCGCCATCCCGAAGTGCCCGCCGCGTTGCACGGCACCTACGCAGGACTCGCGCACCCCGTGATGGTCGACTATCTGCGCGACCTGGGCGTCACCGCCGTCGAGCTGCTCCCCGTGCAGGCGTTCGTACCCGAACCACGACTGCTCGAACGCGGCCTGACCAACTATTGGGGCTACAACACCCTGAACTTCTTCACACCGCACACCGCCTACGCCACCGAGGCCAGCCGCAACGCGGGCCCCGAAGCCGTACTCGCCGAGTTCAAGGGCATGGTCAAACGGCTGCACGAGGCCGGCCTCGAGGTGATCCTGGACGTCGTCTACAACCACACCAGCGAAGAAGGCATCGGGGGGCCACGCTCCAGCCTGCGCGGCATCGACAACGCCGGCTACTACCGCCAGCAGGCAGACGGCGCGTACATCGACACCACGGGCGTCGGCAACACGGTCAACACGGCCACCGACGCCGCAGCCCGACTGGTGCTCGACTCGCTGCGCTACTGGGCCAACGAGATGCAGATCGACGGCTTCCGCTTCGATCTCGCCGCAGCGCTCGGGCGCAATGCCTCGCACGAGTACGACCCGCAGCACCCCTTGTTGCTCGCCATCCGCGACGACCCCGCGCTACAGGACGTCAAGCTCATCGCCGAGCCCTGGGACGTCGGAATGGGCGGCTGGCAGACCGGCAACTTCCCGCCCGGCTGGAGCGAATGGAACGACCGCTACCGCGACCGCGCGCGCAACTTCTGGCTCAGCGACATCGACTACGCCCGCCGGGCCTCGGCGCCGGTCGGCGTCGGCGGCTTCGCCAACCGCCTCGCAGGTTCGGCGAACACGTACAGCGAAGAACGCGGCCCGCTGGCGAGCATCAACTTCGTCACGGCACACGACGGGTTCACCCTGCACGACCTCGTCTCGTACGACGTGAAGCACAACGACGCCAACGGCGAGCACAACCGGGACGGCGCCGACGTGAACCGTTCCTTCAACCACGGCGTCGAGGGCGAGACCGACCGTCCGAACGTGCTCGCCGCACGCCGCAAGGCCATGCGCAATCTCATGGGAACCCTGCTGTTGTCGGCGGGTATTCCGATGATCACGGCCGGCGATGAGTTCGGCCGCACCCAGCGCGGCAACAACAACGCCTATTGTCACGATTCCGCGCTCACGTGGCTGAGCTGGGAGCACGAACCCTGGCAACAGGATCTGCACGCGCACATCTCACTCCTGACCCGGCTGCGCGCCGAGAATCCGGCGCTGCGTCCCGCACGGTACGCCCGACTCGGCGAGCACGTGCCCGAGGCGTCCGAGATGGACTGGTACGACCAGAACGGCCAGACGATGGCCGCGGAGCAGTGGAACGATCCGCGGCACCGCACACTGCAGTACGTCGCCGCCAGCGTGCCTCACGACGGTGAGAGCAACCGGATCCTGTTGATCGTGCACGGCAATGAAGCGCCGATCGACGTGCGCCTGCCCGACAACATCGACAACGCCACCTCGTTCGTCTCGCTGTGGTCGAGCGCAGACGAGTCACCGACCGACGCGGAGCACCGGTATGCACCCGGTGACGTGCTGCCGATCACCGGCACGTCGATGCAGCTGTTCCGCGTGGAGTGACCCTGTCTGGCCCCGGAACGCGGCCCGCGTAACGGCGCGGTGCAATCCCGCCCCGGAGCGCGGTACATTCTCAGTGTGGCGGCACCGACGGCTCAAGAATCCGCGGGGCTGAGAAGCCCCGCACTCATCCCCGCACGCCCTGCGGTCGACACTCCGGTGATCGGCGGCACGGTCGGCCGACTGCCCCTGTTCGACCCCGCACCGCGCGTGCCCCACGGTCACCCGGCCAAGGCCTTCGTGGGCGAGGTGGTGCCGTTCGATGTGGTCGCCTTCCGCGAAGGGCACGACCGGATTGGCGTGCACCTGCGGTTGACCGATCCTGCCGGCAACGAGACGCTGCACCGGCTGACGGCGTTGGCCGATGGGACCGACCGCTGGCGAACCCGGATCGCCCTGGACCGACAGGGCGACTGGCAGTATCGCTTCGAGTCCTTCGCCGACGACTTCGCGACCTGGGCGCACGACGCCGCCGTCAAGGCCGAGGCGGGCATCGACGTCACCGTGATGAGCCAGCTGGGCACCGCGCTGCTCACCGCTGCGGCATCCGAGACCGACCGTCCCGACGCCGAACGCCGGATGCTGAAGAAGGCCGCTCGCGCCCTCTCCACAGCGGATGCCGACGCCCTGCACGCCGCGGCGATCGACCAGCGACTGGCATCCGCGTTCGCCGCCCGACCGCACGCGTCGCTCGGATCGCACACCGAGTGGCTGACGCTTCGCGTCGACCGCGAGCTCGCGGGCGTCAGCGCGTGGTACGAGTTCTTCCCCCGCTCTGAAGGCGCTGTGCGCCGCAAGGACGGATCGGTACGCAGCGGCACCCTGCGCACGGCCGCCAAGCGGCTGCCCGCCGTCGCCGACATGGGATTCGACGTCATCTACCTCGTGCCGATCCACCCGATCGGCACGACCAACCGCAAGGGGCGCAACAACACGCTCACCACAGAGCCGGGCGACCCCGGATCACCGTACGCCATCGGCTCAGCCGACGGCGGACACGACGCGATCCACCCCGACCTTGGCACCGAGAAGGACTTCCGGGCATTCGTGCGCGCGGCGCGCACCGCCGGCCTCGAGGTCGCCCTCGATCTTGCCCTGCAGGCCTCCCCCGACCACCCCTGGGTCACCGAGCACCCCGAGTGGTTCACGACCCTTCCCGACGGCACGATCGCGTACGCCGAGAACCCGCCGAAGAAGTACCAGGACATCTACCCGCTCAACTTCGACAACGATCCCGCCGGGATCTACGCCGAGATGCTGCGCGTCGTCATGCACTGGGTCGATCTCGGAGTGAAGGTCTTCCGCGTCGACAACCCGCACACCAAGCCACTGCAGTTCTGGGAGTGGTTGATCGCCGAGGTGGGCCGACGCGACCCCGACGTCATCTTCCTCGCCGAGGCGTTCACCCGCCCCGCGGTCATGCGCGCGCTCGCCGCGATCGGGTTCCAACAGAGCTACTCGTACTTCACCTGGCGCAACACCAAGCCCGAGCTCGAGGAGTTCCTCACCTCGGTCTCGCACGAGACCAGCGACTACATGCGCCCGAACCTGTTCGTGAACACGCACGACATCCTGACCGAATACCTGCAGTTCGGCGGTCGCGCCGCCTACCGCATCCGCGCATGCATCGCCGCAACGGCAGGACCCGTCTGGGGCGTGTATGCCGGGTACGAGCTCATCGAGAACGTGGCGCGCCCCGGCTCTGAAGAGAACATCGACAACGAGAAGTACGAATACAAGTTCCGCGACTGGGACGGCGCCGAACAACGCGGCGAGTCACTCGCGCCGCTGCTGCGCAGGCTCAACGCGATCCGTCACGCGCACCCGGCGCTCGGGCAGCTGCGCAACCTGTCGATGCACTGGAGCGACGACGATGCCGTGCTCGTCTACTCCAAGCACCTGGATGCCGCTTTCACCGGCACCGGCACCGCGGACACCCTGATCATCGTCGCCAACGTCGACCCACACTCGGTGCGCGAGACGACCGTGCACCTCGACACCCGCATCTGGGGAATCGAGCCCGGTGACGACTATGAGGTCGAAGACCTGTTGACCGGAGCGGTCTGGACCTGGAACGACCACAACTATGTGCGGCTCGACGCCTTCGCCGAGCCGGTGCACATCCTGAAGGTGAAGGAGCGATCATGAGTCACACCGACAGCGTCTCCGTTTCCGACGAGTGGCGAAAGGCCGCCGGCGGCACGCACCACGATCCGCATCGACTGCTGGGCGCTCATCCGATGACCGACGCCGTCGGGCGAACCAGCACGGTGATCCGCACCCGACGGCCGCTCGCCGAATCGGTCACCGTGGTGTTCGCCGACGGAGATCGCATGGATCTCAGCCACACGGCGCACGGCATCTGGGAGGGAACCCACCCAGGCCCGCCTGTGCCGTACCGCATCGCCACCACCTACGCCGGGCATGACGAGGCCCTCGCCGGCGATCCCTATCGCCACCTGCCGGCGATCGGCGACCTCGACCTGCACCTGATCGCCGAAGGCCGCCACGAACGGCTCTGGGAGGTGCTCGGCGCCCATCCGCGGGTGTTCGACGGTGACACCGGCGTCGACTTCGCCGTCTGGGCGCCCAACGCGCAGGCCGTGCGCGTGTGCGGCGACTGGAACGAGTGGAACGGTGAAGGCCACGCCATGCGGTCGATGGGGGCGAGCGGCATCTGGGAGCTGTTCATCCCCGGCGTCGGAGTCGGCAGCCGGTACAAGTACGAGATCCTCACGCCGGACGGCGACTGGGTGCTCAAAGCCGATCCGATGGCTCAGCAGGCAGAGCTGCCGCCCGCAACAGCATCCGTCGTCGCGCTGAGTGCCTACCAGTGGGGCGACCACGCCTGGCTCACCCGGCGTGCGGCACGGCACGCGGTCGCCCAGCCGATGTCGGTGTACGAGGTGCACCTCGGCTCGTGGCGCGGTGGTCTCGGCTACCGCGACGCCGCCGCTCCTCTGATCGAGCACGTGCAGGCAACCGGCTTCACCCATGTGGAGTTCATGCCGCTGGCTGAGCATCCATTCGGCGGTTCCTGGGGCTACCAGGTCAGCGGGTACTACGCCGCAACCAGCCGCTATGGCTCCCCCGATGACCTGCGCTACCTGATCGACCAACTGCACCAGGCCGGCATCGGTGTGATCATGGACTGGGTGCCAGGGCACTTTCCCAAGGACGCCTTCGCCCTCGCTCAGTTCGACGGACGCGCGCTGTACGAGCACGCGGACCCACGACGTGGCGAGCACCAGGACTGGGGCACACTGATCTTCGACTATGGACGCAACGAGGTGCGCAACTTCCTCGTCGCGAACGCGCTGTATTGGCTCAGCGAGTTCCACGTCGACGGTCTGCGTGTCGACGCGGTCGCCTCGATGCTGTATCTGGACTACTCACGCAACGACGGTGAATGGGAACCGAACGTGCACGGCGGTCGCGAGAACCTTGAAGCGATCCGCTTTCTGCAAGAGGTCAACGCCACCGCCTATCGACTGCACAAGGGCGTGGTGATGATCGCCGAGGAGTCGACGGCATTCCCCGGGGTCACCGCCCGCACCGACCACGCCGGACTGGGCTTCGGCTTCAAGTGGAACATGGGCTGGATGAACGACTCGCTGCAGTACATGCAGCGCGATCCGGTGCACCGCTCGCACCACGAAGGCGAGATCACCTTCTCGTTCGTCTACGCCTTCGGTGAGAACTACATGCTGCCGATCAGCCATGACGAGGTCGTGCACGGCAAGGGAAGCCTCGTCTCACGGATGCCGGGCGACCATGCGCACAAGCTCGCGAACGTGCGAGCCTACCTCGGCCTCATGTGGGGGCACCCCGGCAAGAAGCTGCTGTTCATGGGACAGGAGTTCGGGCAGATCGCCGAATGGTCGGTCGACCGCGAGCTCGACTGGTGGCTACTGGATCAGCCCTCCCACCGGCAGCTGCAGCACTTCGTCGGGGCGCTCAATGAGGTGTTCCGTGCGCAGTCGCCGCTGTGGGAGCGCGACAATGACGGCACCTCGTTCTCGCGCCTGGGTGCGCCGACGTGGGATCCCAGCGTTATCGCGTTCGAGCGTCGGGATGCGCACGGCGGACGCCTCGCGGTGGTCACCAACTTCGCCGGTGCGGTCCGCACCGGCTACCGCCTCGCGCTGCCCGTTCCTGGCGCCTGGCAGGAAGTGATGAACACGGATGCCGCCGAGTACGGCGGCAGCGACACCGGCAACCTCGGGATGATCTCGGCGCACAAGGATGCCGATGACGCGCCCGCTATCGCAACGGTCACACTTCCTGCGCTCTCGACGCTGTGGTTCCGGTATCAGCCCGAGCCGCACCTGCCGACGCCCAGTCAGTGGTGATGAGTCGAGCTGCGCTCCTCGGGGGAGCGCAGCTCGACTCAGACCTCAGAAGAGCAGCGATGCCAGGCGCGTGCGTGCGGACGCCACGCGCGGGTCGGCGGGTCCGACCAGGTCGAACAGCTCGACGAGGCGTGCGCGCACGCGCGGTCGGTCGTCACCATCGGATGCGACGAAAAGGTCGAGCAGTCGACCGAACGCATCGTCGACGTGTCCCCCGGCGATGTCCATATCGGCCACCGCGAACTGGGCGTCGACGTCGGCCGGAGCGGCGGCAGCAGCCGCACGCACCTGCTGCAGGTCCAGTCCCTGGACGCGGTCGAGGAGACGCACCTGCCCGAGGCCGGCCTTGGCCTCCTCGTCACGCGGATTCTCCGCCAGCGCCTTCTCGTAGGCGGTGATCGCCCGCGGGTAGTCGCCGGCCTCAATGGCCTCGAATGCCTCTGCGTGCAGCGGCGGCAACGGCGCCTCTTCCGGCTCGACGGCCTGTTCGCCCGACTCGGCGCCGTCCGCGGGGACGCTCCCGGTCACGCCATTCTGCGCGGCCACTTCGAGCAGCCGAGCGAAGACCTCGCGCACCTGCTCCTCGGGGACGGCGCCGGTGAACATCGGCACCGGCTGCCCGCCGATCAGAGCCACAACCATCGGAATGGACTGCGCACGGAACGCCTGCGCGATCTGCGGGTTGGCATCGACATCCACCTTGGCGAGCACGACGCGACCATTCTGCTCGCGGGTCACCTTCTCGATGATCGGGCTGAGCTGCTTGCACGGGCCGCACCATTCAGCCCACAGATCGACGACCACGGGAACGGTACGCGAGAGTTCGAGGATCTCGCCGAACGCGGCGTCGGTGACATCGACGACGACGCCCGGGGCGGCCGCCGATGCGGCGGCTGTGGCGTCGGACGCCGGTTGCATGTCACGTCCGCGCAGAGAAGAGAGGTCGACGGCTCCGCGGAGAGCCGCGGCAGAGATTTCGGTCACTTGATCACCTTCACGCTGAGGAGGTCCTGGTCGTACGCGAGCAGACGGATCTGCTCATTCGAGCCCTGTGCCGGAACGGCGAAGAACAGCTGGATCGCGTAGGTCGTCTCGAAACCCTTCGCCGATTCCTTAGCGCCGGTCAAGACCTTCGCCTCTTCATTGTCGCCGATCCTGATCACGGCGTCCTTGTTGGTCGGCGTGATCCGCTCGGTGTCGAGAACACTCACGGCGACCACCGCGCCGCTGTCCAGCGTCGCCATCGAAAGCGGCTCATCGGTCGAGCCGGTCATATCGAAGGCGGCCTGGGAAGTCTCTGCGGCATCCTTGTCCTTCAGCCCCTGCACCACAGCGGCTCGACTGTCCCGGATGGTCTGGGCGAGAGCCTGCGACATCTCATCGAACATGCCAGCGTACTCGCTCTTGTCGCCGGCATCGACGTAGTCGGCGAAAGCGTCTGCCAGCTCCGCTGGCGGCAACGACAGGAACGGCGACTCGGTGGGCACACGCGTAGCACCCAGCCACGCCGGCGCGACGTCAGGGAACTCCGACGAGGCCGGCATGTCGGCCATCTCGGCAACCTTGTAGGGTGCCCACGGGTCGGCCTGCGTCATGGTCAGCAACACGGGAGGCACCGTGTCGTCCTCTTCCGAAGCTGTCAGGACCAGAACCGTGCGGGGCCAACTGTCCGTAGCCTCGGGCAACAGGATCCGCACCTTGTCGCGCGGTGCCGTCAATGTCCCCTCACGCTCAGCGATCTTGTCGCGCAGCACGTACTCGGTGCGACGGCTCTCCAAAGCCGGCCCGCTCAGGCGCGTCTCAGCCAGATCGATATCGAGATCGGCATCCGCCTGTGCGACGGTCGCTGCGATCTCAGACACGATCCGCTGGCCCTGCTTCTCGCTGACCACGGGCGGCTTCTGGTCCTCGGGCGTGACGATCGTCGGTGTGGGTGTGGGCGTGGGCGTGCCAGCGCCGAACTCGGGCCACGAGTCCGCCGTGCACCCGGTGGCAAGGACAGCGGTCATCACCAGCGCGGGCAGACCGATGGCAAGGCGCCGCTTGGTGGCGGAACGGCTCTGCTGTGCGCGTTCCCCACCGGAGGCCCGGTCGCTGCCCTGTGACGGGTCTGTCGGCGCCTGGACGCCGCCATCGATCGCTGCCGCTGCTGCAGAATCAGCCACGCTGATCGGCTGCGTCTCGGGCAGAGGGCCGACGCCCTTGCGGCGCGGGCCACGACCTCGCCGCTGGTGCCGGATCGCGAGGATGTACAGCACCAGACCGACGACGAGCAACGCGCCGCCGGCCGTCATGAGCGGGCCGACCATCGGAGTGCTGTTGTCGAGCGGCCAGGAGATCAGGATGTTCTCGGGTGCCGGCTCCACACCGTCACGGG
Organism: Microbacterium esteraromaticum; assembly: GCF_028747645.1. Taxonomy (NCBI): domain Bacteria; kingdom Bacillati; phylum Actinomycetota; class Actinomycetes; order Micrococcales; family Microbacteriaceae; genus Microbacterium; species Microbacterium esteraromaticum. The sequence continues at coordinate 1,484,061 of NZ_CP118100.1, read as the reverse complement.
CGATGAGCACACTGTGTCCCTCGGTGAGCTGCAGTTCGGTGACCAGCTTCTCCTGCTCACTGAACGAATCCAGCCAGAGATCAGAGCCGACCGGGCTACGCCCAGCGGTCTCCCCACCGACGGCAGGCTCCTGCGCCGCATCCACGGCAGTGGACTCCGGTTCACCCTCCGCCGTGAGCGCGACGTGAGTGTACTCAGCATCCGAGAGCCACGCCTCCATGTCGGCGGTGCGTCCGTACGCGACGAAGATGTCACCCTCGCCGGTGACGATCATCGTCTGCAGTCCTTCGCGGGACGCGAGCACTTCGGCATCGACGAGCACAAATGGAGCGGGTTCGCTCACACTGAGCTCCATCTGCTCGGCAGAAGGCCCCTTGAAGATGGTGTCCTGGGCGATCCCGGCTCCGATGAGAACCGTGGCCAGCACGAAGGCCACGACGGCCCATACGAAACGCACGAATCAGCTCCTTACGTGACCCCGGGCATTCGCCGATGGTCTCCGTTCGACTTCCGATTTTAGCGAAACCACCTGTGCGTTGCCCACGAGGTACGGGCACACGTCTGGGTCGGCCCGTCGCGCGTCGTACCGAACGCGAGCGATTAGGCTTCTCTGCACGGCGATCAGGAGAGCAATGAAGATCCACAACACGTTCCGCACCGCGCTCGTGGCGACCCTCGGGGTGGGGCTGGGCATTCTGATCCTGACGAGCATGCAGACGCTGTCGACGGTGATCCTCTACATCGGAACCGCACTGTTCCTGAGCCTGGGCCTGGATCCGGTCGTCAGCATGCTCGAACGGCGCGGTCTGCCTCGTTGGGCGGCCGTCGTCGTGACGATCCTCGCCGTGCTGAGCATTTTCGCCGCCGTGGTTCTCATCGTGCTGCCGGTGCTGATCGAACAGATCTCGCAGCTGGTCGAGCAGATGACGCCTCTCGTACAGAACGGTGAACGCACGATCGACTCACTGAAACAGTGGATGACCGATACATTCCCGAATCTCGCTGTTGACGACGTCTTCGCGTACGTCACCGACTGGATGGAGCGCGAGGACTGGCAGAGCACTGTCGCCGACTGGACCGAGACCATCGGCGCGGGCGTGCTCGTCGTCGGCGGAGCGGTTCTGGCCGGACTGTTCGGCGCCTTCATCGTGCTCGTGCTGACGATCTATCTGACGGCGTCGACACCGTCGCTCAAGAGCTCGGTGTATCAGCTGGTGCCGGCGTCGAAGCGTGAGCGCTTCATCGATATCGCCGATCAGATCACTGACTCCGTCGGGCACTACGTCATGGGCCAGGTGTCGCTCGGGGTCATCAACGGCATCCTCAGCGCGATCTATCTGTCGATCATCGACGCACCCTTCACCGCCGTGCTCGCCGTCATCGCGTTCTTCTTCTCGCTGATCCCGCTCGTGGGAACGCTCACCGGGTCGACAATCATCGTGCTCGCGTGCCTGCTGCCCGGGGTGGGCTCCCCCGCCACCGCACTGGCGGCCGCCATCTACTATCTGATCTACATGCAGGTCGAGGCGTACTTCATCGCACCGCGCATCATGAGCCGTGCCGTATCCGTGCCCGGTGCCGTCGTGGTGATCGCCGCGCTGTCCGGCGGCGCACTACTCGGTCTGCTGGGCGCACTGATCGCCATCCCGGTCGCGGCCAGCATTCTGATCATCTACCGACAGGTCGTCATCCCACGGATGGACAGCCGCTAGCTGTAGTTCCTCGGGAGGTTGTGAACGCGTGACATAGAGAAGACCTCCGGCAAGGATGTGGGTTACCACACTCGCATCTCTAAACCGGAGGTCTCCATGACTCACGCTAATGCTCCGTTGACGCCTGAGGGGCGCCGGCGTCTTGCCCTGTTGATAACTCGTGATGGATGGTCGCTTCGCCGTGCTGCGGAGCGTTTTCAGTGCTCGCCGGCGACAGCGAAACGGTGGGTCGATCGGTGTCGGGCTGGGCTGCCGCTGACGGATCGCAGTTCGAAGCCGCGGAGGTCCCCGAATCAGTTGCCGCGCAAGACGGAGCGGCGCATCGTCGCGTTGCGGTTCACGCGTCGGTGGGGGCCGCATCGGATCGCATATCACCTGCGGTTGCATCGCTCGACGGTCGGACGGGTACTGGCCCGGTATGGGATGCCGAAGCTGACCACCGTCGATCAGGCCACCGGGCTGCCGGTGCGTAGGTCAAAGCCAAAGCGATATGAGGTTGCTGCACCGGGGCAGTTGGTGCATGTGGACATCAAGAAGCAGGGACGGATCCCGGACGGTGGCGGTTGGCGTATCCATGGGAAGGGGTCGATGCACGACCGAGCTGCCGGCGTCGTAAGAGGACGAGCGGCACGCGCCGGCGCGACGGGCTCCCGCGGCTACCGCTACCTGCACCATGCCGTCGACGACCACTCACGGGTGGCGTACTCGGAGATCCTTGACGACGAACGCAAGGAAACCGCGGCCGGGTTCTGGACTCGCGCGAACGCGTTCTTCGCCGGTATCGGCGTAACCGTCACCGCCGTGATGACCGACAACGGCGCGTGCTATCGATCACACGCATTCGCCGAAGCGCTGGGCGACACAGTGAAGCACAAGTGGACCAAGCCCTACCGGCCGCAAACCAACGGGAAGGTCGAGCGATTCAACCGCACCCTAGCCACTGAATGGGCCTACGCGAAGCCCTACACCAGCGAAGCGGAACGGACCGCCGCCTACGCGGCCTGGCTACATCACTACAACCACCACAGACCCCACACCGGCATCAGCGGCCAAACCCCATCAGCCCGTGTACACAACCTCACGGGGAAGTACAGCTAGCGCCCAGTCTCAAGCGATGCGCCAGCACTGCGTGTGCCAGTGCCGTCGAGCCGCCAGGTCAGCCGTCTCACCTAGAACGCCGTCCGCGCGCCAGACCACGACATGCCCCGTCTGCGGGACGATCGCGCGGTGGCATCCCGGACACGTGTAGTCCTTGACGGCCTGTACCGCGGAAACGGGCTGTACGACCCATTCGCGGCCTCGCCGGGTCTCGGTTCGCTTCCAACCCGCCAACAGGCGCTGGAACGAGTCCTCGGCGTCAGAGCGCTCGGGTCTTCTCTTGCGTGAACGTGCCATGCCGGTGGATTACCACCAGTGGTTGCGGGTCCAGAAATCGTACGCCGCAGCCCAGCTACCGTAGCGCCCGGTCGCATAGCCGTTGCCCCAACGGAGGTTGTCGACCGGGTTGTACCCGTTCCCCGGCACCTTGCTGCACGGCAGCGCCTGCACCAGACCGCATGCCCCCGAAGACGGGTTGGTCGCGTTCGGGTTCCATCCGCTCTCACGCGAGACGATGTAGTCGACGTATCCCCAGTCGGACTGCGCGATGCCCGCTGCCGTCATCCAATCCTGCTTCGAACCGCCGCCCGAGTAGCGCGGCGGCGCGGCGCTGCCGCCTCCGCCTCCACCACCGCTGGTGGATGCGGCAACCGGGGCGGGCTTCGGCTTCGGCTTCGGCTTCACATACACGTCGAAGCCGCTGCGCACCATCGCCTCGATCTTCGCGCCGTCCGCACTGACCGCAATGCTCTGCGTCTCACCGGCGGCCACCGAGAACGCCGTCAGCGGCGCCTCCTGCGTCTGAGGCTCTGCCATCGCCATGCCTGTCGGGGCGATCATCGCCGCGGACAGCCCAACGACCGCGAGGCCTGCCAGTAGCGTCTTCCCACGGCGCCGCTGAGGGCGGGACGCCTTCGGCCGCTGCGATACAGGTCGCTTCGAGATCAATTGGTTATCGGGAGTCACGATGGGCACCAGTCTATGCGCACTTGTCTGAATCATCGATGAACGCGTCAACGGACAGCGAGCATCACCTCGATGGTGGCATCAAGCACAGCATCCACCTGCTCCTCGCGATAACCGCCGCGCTGCATGCGGAACGCGGCGCCACGCACCTGCGCAACGGTCAGCGCGTCGCCGTCGCGCAGAAAAGCAGCGATCCGGTCAGCCGCGTGATCGACCTCGTCGATGCGGTATCCGAAAGTGAGGAAGCCGGTACGGGCGAACCGCTGGCCCGCCGGGCGGCTGAGACGGTCGAGCACGATCTGCGCTTCTTCACGCGCGCCGGCGACCCATGCATCGACCCCGCTCTGGTGCACCGTGCGCTCACGCGATCGCGCAGCGAACGCATCCTCCACGCGGGCAAGAGCGGCATCGACGTCGGAGACGACATAGCCGTGCTTCACCAATGGGAACGATGCCGACCGCACGTCCGCAGCACCGAAGTCCGCCCGTCCGCTCTCGAATGCGGCACGCGCCGACTCGAGAAAGGTGTCGACCGCGGCGCGGTGATACCCCCGAGTGCGGCCGGACGTCAGGGGGAACGCCGCAGGCGCCTCCTCAGTAGGCGTCGAAACAGCGTCATCGTCTCTCATCATGCTCCGATCCACGGTGCGAGCAGGAACGACAGCGCCAGAGCCGGGACCGTCGAAGGCAACAGGCTGTCCAACCGGTCGAGCACTCCGCCGTGACCGGGCAACCAGGAGCTCATGTCCTTGATGCCGAGATCGCGTTTGAGCATGGATTCGCCCAGATCTCCCAGCGTCGCCGACAGCAGGATCGACCCGCCGAGGATGAGCCCTGCCCACCAGGGCATGTGGAGTGCGAAGATCGACATCAGCACGCCGACGAGCAGAGCACCGGCCACGGCCCCTGCGAAGCCCTCCCAGGTCTTCTTCGGGCTGATGCGCGGTGCCATCGGATGCTTGCCGAACGCCAGCCCTGACGCATACGCGCAGGTGTCTGCCGCCACGGCGATCGCCACGAAGGACAGCACCCACCACTCGCCGTTGTCGCGACTGAGCAGGATCAGGGCCATGGACGTGAGGAACGGAACGTACACCTGCACGAACGCACTCACCAGCACGTCAGCGAGAACGTCGCCATAGGTCCGGCCATCCTGCGCGACCATCTGTGCGACCATTCGCCAGACCGCGACGAACGCGATAGCAGCGAACAGCACGACCCAACTGACCCACAGTGACGTGAAGTATCCGACGAGCAGTATCGCTGCGCCACCGAGCAGTTGCGGGACGACGTCGATCCGTCGTCCGCCCGCACGCAGCGCGCGCGAGATCTCGTAGGTAGCCAGCAGGCCGGCCGCAACCGCGAACGGAACGAACAGCACCTTGTTGAACAGCAGTGAGGCAAGCAGCACCGCGCCGATCGCAACACCGATGAGGATCGCCACGATCAGATCGCGGCCCGTGCGCTGCTTGATGCGTTCGTTCGCCTGGTCGAACTGCTCTCGTGCCTGCGATACCTGCGACTCGATCTCATCCCGCGCCGCGCGCCACTGGTCACGGATCACGTTGTGATCGTGGTGGTGCTCTTCGTCGGCACCGGGCCGCGGCGTCGTCGAATCAGGCATCGGCGGCCGGGGCGGCACGCTGCTCGCGTCGAACGCCGGAAAGGCGGCGTCGGTGAGCGGCACCGCCGCCGGCGCGACCGGATTCGTGCCGCGCACCGGCGTGTCGGTGTCCTCCGCCGACGAAGCAGCGGCCTCCGGGGCCTCCGGGGACGAGGACTGCTCGCTCATGCGTGCTTCACGCCGCGTGAGCGGACGTTCCTCGGAGTCGCTATCACCAGGCATGGATCAGACCTCGAGGAGCTCTGCCTCTTTGCGCTTGAGCGCCTCGTCGACGGCATCGACGTGCTGACGGGTGAGAGCATCCAGCTCTTTCTCACCCCGCGCGATCTCATCCTCGCCCACCTCGGCCTTGAGCGCATCAAGCTGGTCCTTCGCCTTCCGGCGGATGCCGCGCAGCTGCACCTTGGCATCCTCGCCCTTGGAGCGAACGAGCTTGACGTACTCCTTGCGGCGCTCCTCCGTCAGCTCAGGCATCGTCACGCGAACGATGTTGCCGTCGTTGGTCGGGTTCGCACCCAGGTTCGGCATGTCGCGGATAGCCTGTTCGATCGCCTTGAGAGCGCTCTTGTCGTACGGCGTGACGATGAGCGTTCGCGCTTCGGGGTTGGCCATCGAGGCGAGCTGCGCGATCGGCGTCGGCGAGCCATAGTAGTCCACCATCAGCTTCTGGAACAGCTGCGGGTTGGCACGACCGGTGCGCACCGTGGCGAAGTCCTCTTTGGCGGCGTCGACCGCGCGCGTCATTCGTGCAGTGGTATCAGTGAGGACATCCGCGATCACGGGGGCTCCTTAGGTCGGGGGTTTCAGCAATTCTATCCGGCGCGTGCGCGCCGATTCGCGAGCGACGAACCGTCAGGACGTGACGAGCGTACCGATCTGCTCGCCCAGCAGTGCCCGGGTGACGTTGCCCGCGGGCTCCATCCCGAACACGCGCATGTCCATGTTGTTGTCCATGCACAGGCTGAAGGCGGTCGAGTCGACCACCTTGAGACCGCGCTGCAGCGCATCGCGGTACGTCACGCGGTCGATGCGCTCCGCACTGGCGTCCTTGTGCGGGTCCGCGGTGTAGATCGCGTCGACGCCGTTCTTCGCGACGAGCACCTCATCAGCGCGGATCTCGAGCGCGCGCTGCGCCGCGACGGTGTCGGTCGAGAAGTACGGGAGGCCGGCGCCAGCGCCGAAGATGACGACACGCCCCTTCTCCATGTGGCGCTCCGCGCGCAGCGGAATGTACGACTCAGCGACCTGCGTCATCGAGATCGCCGACTGCACGCGCGTCGCCGCACCTGCCTGCTCCAAGAAGTCCTGCAGGGCGAGTGCGTTCATGACGGTCCCAAGCATGCCCATGTAGTCGGCGCGCCCGCGGTCCATTCCACGCTGGCTCAGCTCCGCACCGCGGAAGAAGTTGCCCCCGCCGACGACGATGGCGACCTCGACGCGATCGACAGCCGCCGCGATGTCGCGAGCGATCTGGCCTACGACGTCGGGGTTGACGCCGAGCTGTCCGCCGCCGAATGCCTCGCCGGAGAGCTTCAGAAGGACGCGACGGCGTCCGGTGCGTTCAGTCATGGGGTGTGTCCTCTCATCCCGTCTCAAGATAGCGCCTCATGGGCATGAATAAGGGGGTTCGGATCGTGTGGATCCGAACCCCCTTGAAGGAAGTTACGCGCCGACCTTGAAGCGCGCGAAGTCGGTGACGGCGATGCCGGCGTCCTTCGCGACCTGCGCCACGGACAGCTTGTTGTCCTTCGCGTAGTCCTGCTCGAGGAGTGCGACCTGCTTGAAGTAAGCGGTCACGCGGCCCTCGACGATCTTCGGCAGAGCAGCCTCGGGCTTGCCCTCGTTGCGCGAAATCTCGGTGACGATCTCCCGCTCCTTCTCGACGTCGGCCGCCGGCACGTCCTCACGCGTGAGGTACGAGGGGTTCGCGAACGAGATGTGCTGGGCAATGCTGCGCGCGGTGTCGGCGTCGTCACCCGAGTAGGCGACGACAACACCGATCTGCGGCGGCAGGTCCTTGCTGGTGCGGTGCAGGTAGACCGAGTACGCGTCACCCTTCAGGGTGCGGACGCGACGCAGTTCGACCTTCTCGCCGATGATGGCGGCCTCGTCCGAGATCAGCTGCTCGACGGTCTGGTCACCTGACGAAGCTGCGAGAGCAGCCTCCAGCGAGTCGGCACCGACGGCGGCAAGCGCGTCGGCAACCTTGTCGGCCAGAGCGATGAAGCGCTCGTTCTTGGCGACGAAGTCGGTCTCGCAGGCGAGCTCGAGCAGCGTCACGCCGTTCTCGGTCTCGCGAGCGGCGATCAGGCCCTCGCTCGTCGAGCGGTCGGCGCGCTTCGCGTTGCCCTTGGCGCCCTTCAGGCGCAGGATCTCAGTGGCCTTCGCGACGTCTCCGTCAGCCTCTTCGAGCGCCTTCTTGGTGTCGACCATTCCGGTGCCGAGCTGCTCGCGCAGTGCCTTGATGTCGGCGATGGTGAAGTTGGCCATTGTGGTGGCTCCTTGCTTCGTGTCTGTGCGTACGGGGTGGCTTACTTGGCGTCGGCGGCAGTCTCGGCCGGAGCCTCGTCCGCGGCCGGAGCCTCGGCGGGGGTCTCTTCGGTCGAAGCAGCCTCGGCGCCGGTCTCGAGAAGCTCGCGCTCCCACTCGGCGAGCGGCTCGGCGTCGCCGGCATCGGGGTTGTGCTTCTGCTGCAGGCCCTCAGCGGCAGCGTCGGCGATGATGCGCGTCAGCAGCGAGACCGAGCGGATCGCGTCGTCGTTGCCGGGGATCGGGTACTGGAAGTCGTCCGGGTCGGCGTTGGTGTCGAGGATGCCGATGACCGGGATACCCAGCTTCTTCGCCTCGTCGATGGCGAGGTGCTCGCGCTTGGCGTCGACGACCCAGAGCGCCGAAGGGGTCTTCGACAGGTTGCGGATACCACCGAGCGACTTGTGCAGCTTGTCGAGCTCGCGCTTCTTGAGCAGCAGCTCCTTCTTGGTGAAGCCGGATGCTGCCGGGTTCTCGTAGTCGAGCTCCTCGAGCTCCTTCATACGAGCGAGGCGCTTGGCGATCGTCGAGAAGTTGGTGAGGAGGCCACCCAGCCAGCGCTGGTTGACGAAGGGCTGACCGACACGCTCGGCCTGCTCGGCGAGGATCTCCTGCGCCTGCTTCTTGGTGCCGACGAACAGGATCGTGCCGCCGCGTGCGACCGTCTCCTTGACGAAGTCGTAGGCGTTGTCGATGTACGCCAGCGACTGCTGCAGGTCGATGATGTGGATGCCGCTGCGCTCGGTGAGGATGAAGCGCTTGACCTTCGGGTTCCACCGACGGGTCTGGTGTCCGAAGTGAACGCCGCTGTCGAGCAGCTGGCGGATGGTGACCACAGCCATGGTCGTCTCCTGGTTCTGGCGCGTGGCGCCGTTGAGGTTGTTCTCGTCGGCCTTGCGACCTACGATCCTGGTGCCCGGCGCACACCCGCCTGCCGTAGAGCAGGACCGCTGGGAGTGGATGCCGCGAAGAGATTCGCTATGGGCACGCGTAGTCACCCCGACTTCGAGGTGCCTTCCCAGTGTACAGGATCGCCCTCACTCCCAGATGACACGAGCGAGCCCCGGGAGAGTTCCCGGGGCTCGCTCGCTCTGCAACCGAAGTCAGTCCGATGCTGCGGACGCCACCGATGCCGCCGACGCTGCCGAGGCGACGCTCGGCGGAGAGACGGCCGACGGGGCGGATGCGACGCTGGGGGCGGATGCGACGCTGGGCGCCGAGTCGGCACTGGGTGCAGAGTAGGGGGAGGCGGCGGATGCTACGGTCACCGCGCTCGGCGCGCTGACGACAGTCACCGACGAGTTCGTCTGCTGCAGGTGAACCGTGGCGCCGTCGATGACACCGCCACGCTCGGTCACCTCACCACCGGGGACGACGGTCCCCTCGGTGGTCTCGAGGCGCATCGTGTCAGCCGCGGCTGCCGCTGCGGTGGCCATCACGCTCAGGCCGACCAGTCCGCCGACGCCGTATGCGATCCACTTCTTCTTCGTCATCGTGCAGTCCTTCGCTTCTCATGGGACCGGCTCGTGCGCCGTTCCGCCTGTGTATCTATCGTCTCGACGCCTCCTAAGCAGTATCCAAAGAGATCATGAGGGCGTTCTTATGTTTCTTCGGTCTGGTCCCCCGCCGAGCCGCCGTCGACGATGCGTTGCGCCGTGGCGCACAGCGTCTGCGCTCCTGTCGTATCGCCGTGAGCCCGCGCACTGTTGGCTTGACCGAGCAGATGAATGCCCGTGAATCCGCGGACACGGGGGTCGTCCCAGCGCTCCAACGCCGCGTCAGCGAGCCTCCAGATGCGGGCACGATGCTCAACACCCGTGAGGCGCGCGCTCGCGACCGCATGGGCGATGAAAGCTGCGGAGTCCTCAGCCGCGTCACCGCGCCCCAGCGTATCGACGTCGATCATGCCGCTGATGTCAGCACCCTCACCCGCAAGAAAGAGCTGCCCGAAGTGCAGATCACCGTGCACGACGGTGTCTTCTCGCACCGTCGCGTTCGCCAGCAGTGTTCGGATGCCCGCCACCAGACGCCCCACCCCGACGGCGTCCCCCGCGTGACCCGCGTACCAGTCGAGGCGGCCAGCGATCGACGGGGCCGGTCGGTCCCAGACGACGCCCGAGATCTGCGCACGGAGCGCGTCGACCGAATCGAGCAGCGATCGGGGGCTCCACCGGGTATCCGCCGCCGGCGTACCCACCGCCGAGTCCAGCACAAGCAGCCCGTCCGGCGCCCAGCCACGCAGGGTCGGAACGGGCAGGCCGGCTTCCGTGCAGGCAAGATGCGCACCCACAATCCGGTCCAGACGCCGCGGACGCACCACCTTCAGCCAGACATCGCCACCATCGGTTGCGGCGCGCAGCACTGCGCGGCGTCCAGGGCGGTACCCGACCATGGTCAGCTCACCCGTGGCGACGAGTCCCAGTCGCGCCAGGAGCGCCGTGGCCGCGTGTCCGAACGCCGTCGCGGCGAGGGCGGGCAGGTGGGGATCCGCCGGGTGCGCCCAGATCCGCGCCTCGGGGCGCGCCGGGTCATCCCCTGTCGCCAACCCCGTTTCGGCCCGTACCGCAAGGCGCGACGTGTCCACATACCAGATCTGCTCCGGTGAGTCCGCCGTCGTGGCGAATCCCGAGACCGAACCTTCACCGAGGGGTTCTCTGCTGATCAGGCGCAGCGCCGTGTCGTCACCCCTGGTCTCGGCGGCAACGTCACCGAGCGCCTCTCGCAACAGCATGAGGTCGGAGTCGCTGCGCAACGGGTGCGATCGGGCGTGAGCGTGCATCCACACATTGCATCACGAGGCGCCCATCGACTCGATGAGACCTTTCTTAGGGCGTCAGTGCGTTGTGACGATTGCGGGATACTGGGGTGGTGACCGGCCCCGCAGACTCCTCGCATCACCGGAGCCGTCTCGCGAGCGCGCTGCATCCGCGTGTGGTCTCCGTGCGCACCCGCATCGTCGCCGCCATCACCGTGACCATGGCTATCGGCCTGCTCGTCGTCGGCAGCGCGGTGTACTTCGTCGAGAGAAAATCGGATCTCGACCAGATGGACGACCGGCTGCGTGCCAACCTCAACACCGCCCGGTTCATCGTCGCGGAGGGCGAGCCCGTGGCATCCGACTCTCCCGAGCGTCAGCCGTGGAGCACCCCGACCGCGGCGCTGCGCTCGGTCGTTGAGCGCATGAGCGCCGATGACAACACCGGTGTCATGGGAATGGTCGCGAACGAGATCAACATGGTTCCCGGCGTCCGGCTGGACCTCGATCTGAGTGGCGCGGATGTGTTTGCGGAGTACATCCAAGAGCAGACTGCCGCCGGTGAACCAGTCATCGGGACGTACGTCGACGACGACCTCGCCTGGCGCTACCTCGCAGCCCCCATCGTCGTCGAGAGCAGCACAGGCGATGATCCCGCGGTATTCGTCATGGTCTATGACATCCACGCCGAGCTGGCAGAGTTCGAAGACACCGCGCGGGTGTTCGTGATCGCTTCGCTCATCGCCCTCGTCCTCGTCGCCGCCGTCGGCGGCATCGTCGCCACACGGTTGCTACGACCGCTTCGGCAGATGCGCGAGATCGCGACGCGCGTATCGGCGCGTTCGCTGGACGAGCGAATTCCCGTTGTCGGCAACGACGACGTCGCCGACCTCGCCCGAACGATGAATGCGATGCTGGATCGGCTCGACGCGGCTCTCGATTCGCAGCGCCGTCTGCTCAGCGATGTGGGACACGAACTGAAGACGCCGATCACGATCGTGCACGGGCATATCGAGGTGATGGACCCGACCGACGTCGAGGACGTGCGTGCGACTCAGGCTCTGACACTGGATGAGCTCGAGCGGATGGGGCGCCTTGTGCAGGATCTCTCCGACGCCGCTTCGCTGCACGGGTCATCGCCCGTGACTCCGACGTCGGTGGATCTCGCAGATCTGCTCGTTCAGATCGCTCGCAAGGCGCAGGGCATCACCGGAGCCGAGATCAGCGTCGGTGCGCGTGCGCGCGGGAGGGCGATGATCGATGCCGCCCGCGTCACCCAGGCGATGCTGCAGCTCGCGCAGAACGCCGTCGCCTACGGTGGCGGCCGCATCGTGCTCGGCAGCAGACTGACCGGACGGCATGTCGAACTGTGGGTGCGCGACTTCGGCCCCGGCGTTCCCGACGAAGACAAAGACGAGATCTTCGAGCGGTTCCGTCGCGCGGCCACCTCGGACGGCGTCAACGGCAGCGGGCTCGGCCTCAATATCGTGCGCCTGATCGCTCACGCACACGGCGGCAGCGTCCGCGTTGACGACGCCGCGGGCGGCGGGGCCCTGTTCACCATCCGCTTGCCACGCGGGCCGGTCGACGAGGCGCAGATCGATCGCGAAGCAACACCCGCTGGCATCGTGCCGGCCGAGAAGGAGTGACGATGGCATCCATCCTCATCGCCGACGATGAACCCCGCATCTCGGGGTTCATCGACAAGGGATTGCGCGCGGCGGGGTTCGCCACCCGGGTTGCCGCGACCGGCCCCGACGCGCTCGCGTTGGCACTCACCGACGAGTTCGACCTTCTCGTGCTCGATGTGAACCTGCCCGGTTTCGACGGCTTTCACGTTCTGGAGCAGCTACGCGGTTCGGGCTCGACCCTGCCCGTGATCATGCTCACCGCCCGCGTCGAGTTGCACGACACGATCGCGGGTCTGGAGGGTGGCGCCGATGACTACCTCGGCAAGCCGTTCCGTTTCGACGAGCTACTCGCTCGCATTCGCCTGCGCATGCGGCGGGACGCGCCGGGTGCATCGCTGGATCTCAGCCACGGCGAACTCCACCTGGATGTGCGCAGCAGACGCGCCCGTATCGGTGAGCACGATGTCGAGCTGTCGGCCCGCGAGTTCGCCCTGGCCGAAGAGCTAGTGCGACACGCTGGACAGGTGCTCAGCCGTGAGCAGCTGCTCAGTCGCGTGTGGGGCTACGACTTCGATCCGGGGTCGAACGTCGCCGACGTGTACATCGGATATCTGCGTCAGAAGCTCGGGTCGGATCTGATCGAGACCGTGCGCGGGGTCGGCTACCGCTTGGTGTGAGATTCGGCGGCGAGCCTGTCGTCCCCGGAAGGGCTCGCCAGCGCAGTTGTCCACCGCCGCCGGAAGTGGCGCTCGCACCGCGGCGCAACGCGGGCAGTGTGGACGGATGCGTTCATCTGCTCTCGTCCCGCACTCGATCCGCCGCTCCCCCGTCCGCGCGCCCGTGCGGTGGCAGAGACGCGCAGCAGACGGCCGGATGCTCCTGCTGGTGCGGGTCGCACTCATCGGCGCCTTGCTGGGCCTTGGCTGCCTGGGAACGGTGCGCGCCGACGCCGTCGTTGCCGACGCGGCGCGTGTGGCGGATGCTACGGGGTCCGCCGATACCGATGTCGATGCGCCGGGCTTCCCGTGGCGGTGGCCGGTAGGCGGTGCGCGGCGCGTCGTCGAGCCGTTCCGAGCACCGGCGCATGACTACGGGCCGGGCCACCGCGGTATGGACATCGCCGTCGTCCCGGGTGCGGATGTGCATGCTCCGGCGGGTGGCGTGGTGGCATTCCGCGGCACCGTGGTGGATCGTCCGCTGGTGACCATCGACCACGGGTCCGGATTCGTCAGCACCTGGGAACCGGTGTCGTCATCGCTGGCGCCCGGCGACGTCGTCACCGCGGGCGCCGTGATCGGTGCGGTCGCCGAGGGGGGTCACACCGTGCGCGGCGCGATGCACATCGGGGTGCGCGTCGACGGGGAGTACGTCAATCCGTTGCCGCTGTTCGGGCAGGTGCCGCGGGCGGTTCTGCTGCCGTGCTGCTCAGCTGTGCCGTGAGTGCTCGATCGCCGCGGAGCGCGTCGCGCCGCAGACTCACGCGCGCGGATGGGCGAGGCGATAGCTCGCGGTGAGGCGTTCGGCCGAGACGTGGGTGTAGATCTGGGTGGTACCGAGACTGGCGTGCCCCAAGATCTCCTGGACCGCGCGCAGATCAGCGCCGCCGTCCAGCAGATGCGTCGCGGCGGAGTGTCGTAGCGCGTGGGGCCCGACGTGCTCGGCGCCCACGATCGGGGCGAGTACCCGTGCGACGAGTGCGTACACGCTGCGAGGGCCGATCCGTGCGCCGCGCGACCCGAGGAACGCAGCGGGTCCGGGGCGCTCGGCGCGGGCGTGGAGGGCGGGGCGCGCGCGGGAGAGATACGCGCCAATGGCATCCGCCGCGGGCCCCCCGAATGGAACGACACGCTCCTTGGCTCCCTTGCCGAGCACCCGTACCGTGCGGCGCTGCAGGTCGATGTCATCGACGTCGATCCCGCACAGTTCGGAGACGCGCATTCCCGAGCCATACAGCAGCTCCAGCATGGCGTGGTCGCGCAGTGCGATCGGGTCGCCGTCCGCAGCGATCGTGCGCTGGGTATCGAGCAGATCGCGGATCCCTTCGCTCGAGGCGACGACCGGCAGCGTCTTGGCGCGCTTGGGGGTGACGAGGCGAAGACTGGGGTCGGTGTCGATCAGGTCGTTCTCCTGTGCCCAGCCGAAGAACGACCGCACGGCCGCGGCCCGCCGGGCGAGCGTCGACCGGGCGTCACCGCGCTGGGTGGCCTGCCATAACCATTCGCGCAGTACCTCGAGATCGATCGTGGTGAGATCGTCAGCGGCCAGCACGCGTCCGAGATCGGCGAGGTCGGAGCGGTACGCACGCACCGTCGCCGACGAGAGGCGACGCACGTGTTCGAGGTGGTCGCAGAACGCCTGCACAGCCGCTGAGTACCGCATCAGTCCAGGATGCCGCGGACCCGAACTCGCCGCGGGCTGCCGCGCCGTCATGTACTGCGTAGCCACCCTCCGTTGCGCTGCGACACCTCGCCGTCGAGCGCGAGAAGCCCGAGGAGTCCGCGCACGCGTTCCACGGACAGGCCGCTGTTGCGGGCGATCTCCTGCGCATCACGAGGCGTTCGCGTACTGAGCGCATCACGCAGGCGGATCCGGTCGGGATGCTCGGAGTCGGACGATGTCCGGGGTGTCGACGCCTCACCCCAGAGCTCTCTGACGTCTTCCGCGCTGGTCACGCACACCGCGTCGTACTCACGCAGCAGGCGATGGCAACCGGCCGAGGCGGCAGAGGTCACCGGCCCGGGCACCGCGCCGAGCGGTCGCCCGAGGCTGGCAGCGTGCCCGGCCGTGTTGAGGGAACCGCTGCGCCACCCCGCTTCGATGACCACGGTCGCCATACCGGCAGCGGCGATCATGCGGTTGCGCGCCAGGAACCGCCACTTGGTCGGCGCGGCCCCACACGGCACCTCACTCAGTACGGCTCCTGCAGCCCGAATGCGGTCGAACAATTGCTGGTGCCCGACGGGGTACGCACGGTCGACACCGCCGGCAAGAAACGCGACCGTCCGGCCTCCCGCGCCCAGGGCGGCACGGTGGGCCGCGCCGTCGATGCCGTATGCGCCTCCTGAGATCACGAGCGTTCCCGCACCGGCGAGGTCACCGGCGATCTCGCCTGCCACCGACTCCCCGTATGAGGTCGCAGCGCGGGCCCCGACGATGGCCGCGCTCGTGGTGCACTCGAGCGCGGTGAGGTCGCCACGTGTCCACAGCGCGACAGGCGCGTGCACGCCGAGGTCGTCCAGTCCGGCCGGCCATTGCGCGTCGCGCGGCAGCAACAGGCCGCCGCCAACGTGCTGGCACGATGTGAGTGCCTCATGCACTGCTTCTGGCCTCGCACGCGGTCTCCAGCGGGCCAGTGCTTCAGTGAGCTCGCGCGGTGAGATCACGTTCGGCGGGAGGAGCCGCGGCTCACCCAGGGCGATCCGCAACGCCTGGGGTGCGCCGAAGGCTGAGATGAGCGCACCTGCCACGCCGTCGCCGGGTTCCACGAGCACCGACCACGCGGCACGGGCTGCTGTCTCGACGGTGTCGGCATCGGGCCGCAACCGTTCGGCGGCACGGCGCACATCGATGTCATCGATGAGGTGGACAAGGGTCTGCGTCATGGCAGCAGTCCTTTCTTCAGGAACAGGGCTCGTCCCAGTTCGTCAGCGCCGGGCATCCCGAGTCCGTCGAGATCGGCGAGCGTCCACGCGATGCGCAAGACGCGGTCGTAGGCGCGCAGAGTGACCGTGCCGCGTTCGAGTGCGCGATCCAACGGCGCGCGCACGGATGCGGGCAGTCGCAGATCCCCCTGCCTCAGCCGTTCCCCGGGCACATCGCCGTTCACTCGCCACGGTGTGCCCTGCCAGCGCTCCTGTGCGGCGGCGCGTGCCATGAGCACGCGCTCGCGCGCGACCGCGGAGCTCATCCGGGATCGCTCCCCCGACGTCGCACGCGAAGCGGCGACGCGCGCCACCCGCAGATCGATGTCGATCCTGTCGCGTAGCGGTCCGGACAACCGGCCCGCATAGCGGCGAATCGCCATCGGCGGGCATGTGCAGTCCGACCCACGGACTCCGTACTGACCGCACGGACAGGGGTTCATGGCCAGGATCAGCTGGAACCTCGCGGGGAACGACGCGCTGAATCCGGAGCGGATCAGCTCGATGCGTCCCGATTCGAGCGGCTGTCGCAACGCGTCCAACGCAACACGCTGGAACTCCGGAGTCTCGTCGAGGAACAACACGCCCCGGTGCGCGCGCACGATGGCGCCGGGCCGCGCCACGCGCGACCCGCCACCGACCAGCGCCGCCGCCGACGCGCTGTGGTGCGGTGCTTCGAACGGTGCCACCGACTCGAGGCGCGTCACGGCGCGCCCGGTCAGCGAGCGAATCGCGGCCACTTCGAGCGCCTCCGCGTCGGTCAGGGGCGGAAGGATGCCAGGTAACCGCCGCGCCAGCATGGTCTTGCCCGCACCCGGTGGGCCGCTCAACATCATGTGGTGTCCCCCGGCGGCCGCCGTGATCATCGCGTCGACGGCGTCATCCTGCCCGACGACATCGGCGAGTTCCAGATGAGCGTCCTCCTCGCGGTCGTCTTCCCCGGGCAACACGACCGGATCGACCTCGAGCGGGTCGATCTCGGCTCCGTGGAGCGCCGCGACCTCGGCCAACGACGTCGCTGCCCGTACCTCGATACCCGGCACCAGGCGCGCCTCGTCGGCATTGGCGTGCGGCACGATGACGCGTTCGAAGCCGGCCCGGGCCGCCGCGTAGACCGAGGGCAGCACGCCGGGAACCGGACGCAGCCGCCCGTCGAGACCGAGCTCACCGATGTGCACGGTCGCGCGAATGGCATCCGCCGATACGGTTCCCTCCGTCGCCAGCGTCGCGACGGCGATACTCACATCGAAACCTGACCCGTGCTTGGGCAGGTTCGCCGGTGACAGATTGACGGTCACGCGACGACGCGGAAACGGCAGCCCGACGTTCACACAGGCGTTGCGCACCCGCTGCGCGGACTCCCCCAGAGCCTTGTCGGGCAATCCGATGATCTGGAATCCCGGGGTCTGGTTGCTCAGGTCAGCCTCGACCTCGACCAGGTGCCCGTCGACGCCGGTGAGGGCGACCGCCCAGGTGCGTGCCGTGCTCACAGCATGTCCACGAGGTGCTCAAGGCGCGCCGTTCGGGCATCCGCTCCGATCAGACCGATGGCCTCCAGACGCACCGGACGGCGGCGAGCGGCATCAGGATGCTCGGCGGCCCAGGCGAACGCCAGCTGCCACAGCCGCCGTCGCTTGCGTTCATCGATGGCTTCGAACGGGTGCCCGAAGGCCTCACTGCGCCGAGCCTTCACCTCGACGATGCAGAGCATCCCATCGTGCACCGCGACGATGTCGATCTCGCCCTGGGCGCATCGCCAGTTGCGATCGAGCACCGCGTACCCGCTGGCTCGCAGATGCTGCGCGGCGCGTTCCTCGCCTGCTCGCCCAAAGTCGTCTTTCGCTGCCATGACGACAGCCTGACGCGCGGCGGAGACGCTCGAACGCCACTATCCCGTGCGTTGTGGAGAGGTCACCGAGATCGGAGATCTGGGGACAAACGGTGCGTCACTGCCCGTCGAGCGAGAGCTCGTCCGGGATCTCGAACTCGCGCCGCTGCAGCTCCTCGACGTTCACGTCCTTGAACGTGAGCACGCGCACCGCCTTGACGAAGCGATCTGCGCGGTAGATATCCCACACCCAGACATCCGACATCGAGATCTCGAAGTAGAAATCGTGCTCGGTGTCGCGGCGGACGACGTTCACCTCGTTGGCGAGGTAGAACCGGCGCTCGGTCTCGACCACGTACTGGAACTGCTGAACGACATCGCGGTACTCGCGGAACAGCGCAAGCTCGAGCTCGCGGTCGTAGTCGTCGAAGGCGTCGTCATCCATGATGGCTCCAGTCTAGGCGAGAGCGCGCTCAGAACAGGGTCGGCGCCTCGGCGATCGCCCACGAGGCACGGTGGAACGGCGAAAGTCCCTGCGCGCGGATCGCCTCGCGATGCTCACGACTCGCATACCCCTTGTTGCGATCCCACTGATAGGCCGGGTGCTCGGGGTGCAGAGACGCCATCAGGCCGTCCCTGGCCACCTTCGCGATCACCGAGGCAGCCGACACCGAAGCGCAGTCGCGGTCACCCTTGATCACGGTCCTGACCGTGACGGATGCCGGGTGCACGGCGCTGAGGTAGTCGTGGTTGCCATCGAGGATGATGAGCGTCCGGTCCAGCGATGCCCCGTGATCTACCACGGACTGCACGGCGCGGGAGGCCGCCAGACCGAGCGCGCGCATGATGCCGACCTCATCGACCTCATCTGCCGTTGACCATCCGACACCCGATGCGGACACCCATGCGTGCGCACGCTCCGCCATCTCAGGGCGCCGCTTCTCGGTGATCATCTTCGAATCGCGCAGGCCCTCGGGCACTCGGCGCCGCGAGCCACGGGCATCCATCACCGCCGCGCCGACGGCGACGGGACCTGCCAGCGCACCGCGCCCCACCTCATCGAGCGCGATGATCAGGTCAAAATCTCTCAGCAGCTGTCGCTCCAGCCGCAGTGTCGGTTCGACGACGGCCATCACGGCTCCGGAACGGCTTGGAACACGTCGTCGTGCGTGTCGATCATGCCGAAGCGGTTCAGGGGCCACGTCGTCAGGAACGCCCGTCCGACAACGTTCTCCAGCGGTACGAACCCGCCCCCCGGGAGCTCCTGGTGCGCCCGGGAGTCCTGCGAGCGATCGCGGTTGTCGCCCATCACCCAGACGGCGCCTTCCGGCACCGTGACATCGAACTCGGTGTTGGACGCCGCGGTGTCCCCCTCGGGAAGATTAAGGTACGAGAGCTCGTTCACCGGCGAACCGTTGATAGTGAGCTGTCCGAGAGCGTTGCAGCAGACGATGTGATCACCGGGCATCCCGATCAGACGCTTGACGAGGTGATCCTGCGCGTCCGAGGTCGAGATGCCCACGAACGTGAGCACCCAATCGGTCGCTTCGACGAGGCCCGGACGTGCCGGGCGCTGTGGCGCCGGAGGCAGCCACCCACCCGGGTCCTGGAACACGACGACGTCGCCGCGTTCGTAGCCGGCCCAGCGCGGAGTCAGCTCGTCAACGAGGATGCGGTCGTCGATCAGCAGCGTGCGCTCCATCGAGCCGGAGGGGATGTAGAACGAGCGCACAACGAACGTCTTCACGACGAACGAGACCAGCGCTGCGATGAGGATGATGACGATCACGTCACGCAGGAAGATGAGAAAGCCCCTGCCTCGTGATGGGCGCGGTGCTGCCTCTGCGGCGTGTGTCATGTGCATCCTTCTTCGTCGGGCTCACCGCCCGGGGCGGCCGCTACCAGGTTCGCATATCGCGACCGCAACGAGAGAACCCCGGGACGCTGTGTCCCGGGGTTCTCTGCGCATTCGGCGTGTCAGTTCTCGCGCTTCTCGCGGATCTTCGCCTTCTTGCCACGCAGGTTGCGCAGGTAGTACAGCTTCGCGCGACGCACGTCACCGCGGGTGACGACCTCGATGTGGTCGATCACCGGCGAGTGCACCGGGAAGGTACGCTCGACGCCGACCTGGAAGCTGATCTTGCGGACCGTGAAGGTCTCGCGCACACCGTCGCCCTGGCGGCCGATGACGACGCCCTGGAACACCTGGACACGCGAGCGGTTGCCCTCGGTGATGTTCACGTGCACCTTGACGGTGTCACCGGGGTGGAAGACAGGAATGTCCGAACGGAGCGATGCCGCGTCAACGGCGTCGAGGATCTGCATGATCGTCTCTCTCTGCACCCGCCACAGGTCGGGGGCATTTTTCAAAGGGTCAAGAGTGGGTGTGTGCCAAGCGGAGCACGAGGCATCCGCGGGCTCCCCTGAGGCAGAGCCGGTTCACGGCACAAGCATCTATTCTGCCACGAACTCCGGTGCGCTTCCAACCGCGCGGCGCGCTCAATCCTGCGGCCGGCGCTCCTCGACGATGAACACCTCGGATTCGCACGAAGATGCGGGATCCGAGCGCGACATGCTCGACCACGTGATGGTCTCGCGGATTCGCGCGCCGGAGCCGCGGGCCTCGTTCCACAACTGCCACAGTTGCAGCCAGAACAGACCGAGCGCGGCGGCGATCGCGCCGGTGAGCAGCCAGGGGAAGGCCCCGTCGATGAAGCAGGCGACGGCGATCGTCAGGCCGTGCCACACCGCGAAGCCCAGGACGTCCCACCAGGACACCGCGCGTTCGGCGCGCACCGACGGACGCGATCGGGTGAGAAGGGTCAGCACGAGCTGCCCGATGAACAGCGACGGCACGGCGATCAGCAGCACCCACAGCAACGCCCAGCCGGACTGCCCGAAGATCGCCCATCCGACGACCATCCACAGCGGCAGCAGGAACGCCGATGGCAGCAGCCAGTGGAAGAACGCCCGTCGTAAAACCATGCTTCGATGTTACGTCCCCGACGGCGCTGATGGCCGCGCGTTCGCTGTGGGCATCCGACCAGCCGGCATCGGGGAGAATGGGATGCTGACGAGAGGACACCCCCGATGATCGAACTGCGCACCCCGGCCGAGATCGACGAGATGCGCGCCGCCGGCCGCTTCGTGGCCGAGACGCTGGCCACGCTTCGCGACGAGACGAAGGTGGGGACCAACCTGCTCGCCATCGACAAGCGCGCACACGACCTGATCCGCCGTGCCGGTGCGGAGTCGTGCTACATCGACTACGCCCCGTCGTTCGGCCGCGGCCCATTCGGCAAGGTGATCTGCACCTCGGTCAACGACGCGGTGCTGCATGGCCTCCCTCATGACTACGTGCTGCGCGACGGCGACCTCGTCTCGCTCGACTTCGCCGTCTCTGTCGACGGCTGGGTGGCGGACTCGGCGATCTCGTTCATCGTCGGAACACCCCGCGATGAGGACCTGCGCCTAATCGACACCACCGAGCGTGCCCTGGACGCCGCGATCGCCGCTGCGGTCGTGGGCAACCGGATCGGCGATATCTCAGCATCCATCGCCGAGGTCTCGCACGGCGGGGGCTACTCGATCAACACCGATTTCGGTGGACACGGCGTCGGTCGCATCATGCACGGTGACCCGCACATCCCCAACGACGGCCGCGCCGGCCGCGGGTTCCCGTTGCGCGCGGGTCTGGTCTTCGCCCTGGAGCCGTGGCTGCTGGCAACGACCGACGAGCTCATCACCGACGCGGACGGCTGGACGCTGCGCAGCGCCGACGGGTCGCGCGGCTCGCACTCCGAGCACACGGTCGCGGTCACCGACGAGGGCCCGATCGTGCTCACCGACCGCAGCTTCCTCGGCGTCGACTGACGATTCAGGCAGGCGACCTCGTCACCGAGAACAGGCTCGTTGCTCAGAACAGGATGATTCTCGGGGAATCATCCTGTTCTGGTGCGCTTCCCTGTTCTCAGACGCGTGCTCGGTAGACGTACACGTCCGTGATCTGCGGCAGGTCCAAGATCTCGCGCCCCGCAGTCGCGGGGTCGGCGTCGAGGATGCGTTCGACATCAGCGGTCATGCGTGCGCGCTCGGCATCGGATGCTGTCATGAAGCTGCTCACGGTGTGCCAGCGCGCGATGTAATCGGCACGGGAGATGCTCTCCGCCCAGGGAACGGTCACGCGTCCGACGACGTCGAAGCCCGGGAGCTGCTCCGCCGCGGAACTCGCCGTCTCGTTTGTGTCCTCCACGGCCGGGTGAGCGACACGATGGCACGCGCGGTCCCAGGCGCAACGAGGGTCGGATCGATTCCACAGCAGGCCGAGCACCCCACCGGGAACCAGAACACGGGCGATCTCAGCACACGCCGGCTCGCGATCGAACCAGTGGAACGCCTGCGCGACGGTCACGACGTCGATCGAGTGATCGGATGCGGGAATCGACTCGGCTGCGCCGATCATCGTCTCCACGCCGGGCAGTTTCGCCCGCAGGACGGCGAGCATCTGCTCGGACGGCTCGACAGCGATCACGCGGTCGGCTCGGCCGACGATCAGCTCGGTGAACTTCCCCGTGCCCGCGCCCAGGTCCAGAGCCACGCGCGCTGAGGCGGGAACGATGGCATCCGCTGCCTCTGCGGGAAACCCGGGACGGTAGCGGTCGTAGTCGGCACCGGCAGTGAGAAACGAGCGGGCAAGCGTCTGGTCCACCATGCCACGACCGTACCAGTGGGGCGCGTTGCTACTCGGCGAGCAGGTCGGGGCGTCGCTGTCGGGTGCGTTCGATCTGCTGCTCGCGGCGCCATGCGGCGATCGCGCCGTGGTTGCCGCTCAGCAGCACGGAGGGCACCTCGCGCTCGCGCCATGTCGAGGGCTTCGTGTACGACGGGTACTCGAGCAGACCATCCTCGTGCGATTCCTCGACGAGACTCTCGGGGTTGCCGACGACGCCCGGAATCAGGCGGCCGATGGCTTCGGTCATGGCCATGACGGCCACTTCTCCCCCGTTGAGCACATAGTCTCCGAGGCTCATCAGCCGAACGTCACCGAGTGTTGACGCGTACTCGAAGACGCGCTCGTCGATCCCCTCGTAGCGGCCGCAGCCGAAGAGCAGGTGCTCTCGATGTGCCAGCTCGCGGGCCGTCGACTGGCGGAACAGCTCGCCCGCGGGAGACGGGAAGATGATGGTCGGTCGCGTGTCGAGGCCGGCGGTGAGGTCATCGAGCGCGAGCCCCCACGGCTCGGGCTTCATCACCATGCCGGCACCGCCGCCGTAGGGCGTGTCATCGACCGTGCGATGACGATCGTGGGTCCAATCCCGCAGGTCGTGCACGTGCAGGTCGAGGATGCCCGAATCGCGCGCCTTGCCCAGCAGGGACAGCGTCAGACCATCGAAGTACGACGGGAAGATGGAGACGACGTCGATGCGCATGCGTCGATGCTAACGAGGTGTCACTCGCCGCCGGAGGCGGCGGCATCCGAGATAGCGGGCGCGGTAGCATCCGATCCCGCGCCGGGCGCAGGGAGCTCCTCAAAGAGACCGGGCGGCGGCGTGACAACGACGCGACCGGCGGCCACGTCGACGGTCGGGACGATGGCCTCGACGAACGGGACCATCACCTCGCCGCTCTCGGTGGAGACGATCAGCAGGTCCTGGGCGGGCAGGTGCTCCACGCGCACGACGCGGCCGACCACGGCACCGTCTCGGACCACGTCGAGACCGGCGAGCTGGTGCGCGTACCAGGCGTCGTCCTCGACCTCGTCGTCTTCGTCCATCCACAGGATGGCCCGCACGAGCGACTCCGCTGCGGTACGGTCATCGACGCCTTCGAGGAAGACGACGGAGTTGCCGTTCATCACACGGTACTCGCGGATGGTCACGGTCTTGCCGTGCCACGCGGATGCCTCGGGCACCTGCAACGTGAACTCGGCCCCCGGCACGAAGCGGCGCTCGGGGTTGTCGGTGTAGAGCTCGAGCTTCAACGCGCCTTTGAGACCGTGTGCCTTGAGCAGACGTCCGACGCGGAGCTGATTGCGATCCGCTGACACGTCAGTCGTCCGCGACGTCGACACGGACGCGACGTCCGTCGGCGAGGGCGGAGATCAGCGTGCGCAGCGCCTTGGCGGTGCGGCCGCCGCGCCCGATCACGCGACCACGGTCATCCGGGTGCACATGCACCTCGAGCAGATCGCCTCGGGGCGATGCGGATGCGGTGATGCGGACATCGTCCGGGTGATCGACGATCCCCTTGACGACGTGTTCGAGCGCGGCGGCGAGCACAGCGGATTACTCTGCGTCTGCGGCGGGAGCCTCAGCGGCCTCCGCGTCAGCGGCGGGAGCCTCCTCAGCGGGAGCCTCCTTCTTCTCGGCCTTGGGCTTGACGACCGACTTCTTGTCGGCGTCGACCTCGAAGGCGGCCTTGGCCTCGGCGACCTGGACGGTCGACTTGGCGTCCTTGTCGCCCTTGAACTTGCCCCAGTCGCCGGTCAGCTTGAGCAGCGCGGCAACCTGCTCGGTCGGCTGCGCGCCAACCGACAGCCAGTACTGCGCACGCTCCGAGTCGACCTCGATGAACGAGGGCTGCTCGGTGGGGTGGTACTTGCCGATCTCCTCGATGACGCGACCATCGCGCTTGGTGCGCGAGTCGGCGACGACGATGCGGTAGTACGGCGCACGGATCTTGCCGAAACGCTTGAGACGGATCTTGACAGCCACGATTCTCCTGAATGGTGTGGAAAGGAAGTTGAACCGGTCGCCTGGAGCGTGGGGTGCACACCCGGCGGAAGCTCTGCGGGGGGACGGATGCTGGATAGAGGGTCGAGCGGCCGTCCGACCCTCTATTCTGCCAGATTCCGGGGGCGACCGCGAAACGACACGGCGATGCGCGTCGCGCGGTGCCCCACGTGTCAGACTGTGCGCGTGACGATCGAGTTCGCCTCCTCGGCCCGCAGCACGGTGGGCCTCGAATGGGAGGTCATGCTGGCCGACCCCGCCACCGGCGACCTCGTCGGGCGCGCCCCCGAGCTGCTGACCGCGCTCGAAGCGCAGAGCGCCGCCGAGCGCCACACCGTCACGGGTGAGCTACTGACGAACACGATCGAGGTGACGAGCGGGATCGGCACGACCGTGGCGGATGCCGTCGCCGACATCGGTGCGGCGATCGACGCGGTGCGCCGTGCCACGGATCCGGCGGGCATCGAGCTGCTCTCCGCCGGCAGTCACCCGTTCGCGCAGTGGTTCCACCAGCGCGTGACCGACAAGACGCGCTATCGCAAGCTGATCGAACGCACGCAGTGGTGGGGCCGCAACATGATGATCTGGGGCATCCATGTGCACATCGGCGTCGAGGACCGCGCCAAGGTGCTGCCCATCGTCGGTGCTCTGACGTCGTACCTTCCGCATCTGCAGGCGCTGGCGGCGTCCAGCCCCTACTGGGCCGGCGAACGCACCGGCTACGCCTCGAATCGCGCGCTGGTGTTTCAGCAACTGCCGACCGCGGGTCTGCCCTGGGCGCTCGAATCGTGGACAGAGTTCGAGAGGTACGTCGACGACATGACGCGCACGGGCGTGATGTCGGATGCCTCCGAGATCCGCTGGGACATCCGTCCGGCGCCACGGTGGGGAACGATCGAGGTGCGGGCCTGCGACGGCATGTCGACGCTGGCCGAGCTCGCATCGGTTGCGGCACTCACCCAGTCGCTGGTGGAGTTCTTCTCGCGAGAGCTCGATCAGGGGCGCGCGTTGCCGATGCTGCCGCCCTGGTTCCACCGCGAGAACAAGTGGCGTGCGGCCCGCTACGGCTTGGACGCCGATGTGATCGTGGATCGCGCCGGATCCCAAGTTCCCGTCCGAGAGCACCTTGATGCCGTCGTGGATGATCTGATGCCGATCGCGCGCGATCTGCGCTGCGCCGATGAGCTCGCCGGCGTGCACTCGATCGTGAGCGAGGGGGCAAGCTACGAGCGCCAGCTGGCCGCCGCTCACCATGCCGACGGCGACCTGCGCGCGGTGGTGCACCACCTCATCGACGAGTTCCGCAACGGGCCCGCGGCACCTCTCCCCGACTGAACTCAGCCCAACGCCGTTCAGCGCAGCACCGTTCAGCGCAGCACTGTTCAGCGCAGCACTGTTCAGCGCACGGCATCCGCGAGCATCCGCGCCAAGCCCTCATCGAGAACCACGTCGGTGACGATCCCGGCCGCGATGGCCGCCTGCAGCGACGTCAGGCGCGCCGCACCCGAGACGACGCACACCCGCCGCGGCACCCGTCGGAGCCGATCGAGGCCGGGGCCGGTGCTACGAGCATTCAGCCGGATGTCGCGCCACGTACCATCCGCGCGGAAGAACACCGTCGCCACGTCGCCGATCGCCCCATCCTCGCGCAGGCTGCGGAAGTCGTCGCGCCCGAGATAGCCGCCGACGTAGACGCGACTCGGCACCTCGGCCTGCGGGGACCCCAGGCCGAAGACAGCAACGTCCATCTTCGCCTGGAACGACAGCACGCGCCGGGTGCTCCGCTCCTGCCACATGGCTTCGCGCGTGCGCGGATCATCGAAGAACGCGGGCACGGGGAACTGCTCGACCTGCGCACCGAATGCCTGCCCGAAGCGCTGCAGGATGTCACTGGAGTACTCCAGGCCGCTGGTCTGCGTGTTCCCGGCGCCGTTGAGCTGAACGATCGTCGTACTGTGTGTCTGCTTGGGCACCAGCGAGCGGCTGACCATTCCCAAGGTCGAGCCCCATGCGACGCCGACCACCATGTTGGAATCGATGAACTGCGACACCTGACGCCCAGCCGTCAGCGCCACCCGCTCCAGACGCTCAACCTCGTTCACCACACCCGACATGGGCACGATGTGCGCGTTGACCTTCAGTCGCGACCGGAGCTGCTCCTCGAGCTCGCCGGCGTGCGCGAACGGGGAGTTGACCCGGATGTCGACGAGACCGCTCTCGCGGGCGTGCGACAGCAACCGCGACACCGTCGAACGCGACGTCGCGAGTTCGGCGGCGATGGCATCCATCGTCATGTCCTGCAGGTAGTACAGCTTGGCGGCGGTGAGCGCCGCGTTCGTCCGCGCGTCCATCGCGCCGCTCTCTGTGACCATCGTCCTCACCTTTCCCTCACCAGCTTTGCACAAACGTGCAGAACGTTTGCGAGATCCTGTCAATCGACGGATGCTGGAAGCGACAGCGAGGAGACACTATGTCAGTCATGACCCGTGCCGCACGCCGTGCCGACGAGATCGCGGCCGTGCGCGAGACCGAACGCACCACGGTGCTCATCATCGGCGCCGGCATCAACGGCATCTCGCTGTTCCGCGATCTCGCCCACCAGGGCATCGACGCCGTGATCGTCGATCGCGGCGACTTCGCGAGCGGCGCGTCAGCGGCGTCGAGTCACATGATCCATGGCGGCATCCGCTATCTCGAGAACGGCGAGTTCCGCCTCGTGCGCGAATCCGTGCAAGAGCGCAACGGCCTGCTGCGCATCGCTCCGCACTACGTCAAGCCGCTGCAGACGACGATCCCGATCTACTCGACGTTCTCGGGCATCCTCTCGGCACCGCTGCGCTTCCTGACGCACCGCTCGGGCAAGCCGACCGAGCGCGGCGCCGTGCTCATCAAGGCGGGTCTCACGCTGTACGACCTGTTCTCGCGCGACGGCGGTTCAGTCCCTCGCCACCGCTTCCTCGGCCGGCGGCGTTCGCTCGAGGAACTCCCCGCACTGGACCCCGAGGTGAAGTACACCGCCACCTACTTCGACGCTTCGATGCATGACCCCGAGCGCCTCGCACTCGACGTGTTGCAGGACGGCCGGTCGGCAAACGACCACTCGCACGCACTCAACTACGTCGAGGCCATCGGGCGGGACGGCGACACCGTCGTGCTCCGCGACCGCGAGACCGCTGAAGAGTTCCGCATCCGCGCCGACGTCGTCGTCAACACGTCGGGGCCCTGGACCGACCTCACCAACGAAGCCCTCGGTCAGGTGACGCGCTACATGGGCGGCACCAAGGGCTCGCACATCGTGCTCGACAACGATGAGCTTCTCGAGGCAACCCAGGGGCGCGAGATCTTCTTCGAGCACTCTGACAGCCGCATCGTGCTGATCTACCCGCTCAAGGGACGTGTGCTCGTCGGCACCACCGACATCGACGCCGACCCGCGCGAGCCCGCACGCTGCACAGAGGACGAGGTCGACTACTTCTTCGAGCTCATCGCCCACGTCTTCCCGACGATCGCCGTGTCGCGCGATCAGATCGTGTACCGCTTCTCGGGCATCCGACCGCTCCCCCGGCACGAGGACACGGCGCCCGGCTTCGTCTCGCGCGACTACCGCGTCGAACTCGACAACAGCGGACCCGTGCCGATGCTGAGCCTCGTCGGTGGCAAGTGGACCACCTTCCGCGCACTCGGCGAGTCGCTCGCCGACCGAGTGCTCGACCTTCTCGGCCGCACCCGCGCGGTGAGCACCGCGGATGCCCCGATCGGTGGCGGTCGGGGCTTCCCCCGCACGCCGCGTGCACGCGCGTCCTGGAAGCAGACGCATCTTGCGGGCGCCGGCGCCCGCGGCGACGCACTGCTGGCGCGCTACGGCACCCGCGCGGCCGAGGTCTGGGCCCACATCGAGCAGCATGAGGACCATGACCTCGCCGGTGGCGAGCTGTCCACGCGCGAGCTGGAGTGGATGGTCGACAACGAGATGGTCGTGCGCCTGGCCGATGTGGTTCTGCGCCGCACCAGCATCGCCTTCGTCGGAGCCGTGACGGCGGAGGCGCTCGAAGAGATCGCCGAGGCGTTGGCGCCGATGCTGAACTGGACGTCCGATCGCCGCGACGCCGAGATCGAGGCCACGGCGCACCTGCTCAGCGAGGCGCACGGAGTCGACATCGACGTTCCGATCGCCCGCTGACATCTTCATCCGCCGTCTGTAGGGATTTCCTCGGCGATTTCATCCTGTCGATCGATCAGGGGACTACATTCCGTCGCGCGATCACCTTCGATCGCGACAGCACGGTGGTCGCGACGGCACGGTGGTCACGACGGCACGGTGGTCGCGACCGGTCAGAAGGAGCACGAGCAGATCCTGCCGCAGGCGGGCTGGGTTGACGACGACGCGCGTGAGATCTGGCAGAACGTACAGGAGGCCATCGGGCCCGGCGGGAGCCCACCATGAACGCTGCCGAGCGTGATCGTCAACGGGCAACATCCGATTCGATCTGCGCGACGAACGCGCGCGCCGCGCTACGCGCACCCGTCGCGTGCCAGGCGAGGTACTCGGTACGGTGAGGTCCGTCGACGATGGGGGTCACGACGACAGCCGCGTGCACGCCTCGTACCGCTCCTGGCGCGAGCAGCGTGACGGCGAGTCCCGCCTCGACGAGACCAAGAAGCATGTCGACCGTGTCGACTTCGAACGCGACGTCACGGGGAATGCCGGCGTCGGCGAAGGCCCCGTCGCTCTGCGCCCGCCCGGAACTGCCCTGCGGGAAGTCCGCGAACGTCTCGTCCGTGAGATCGGCGAGCGAGATCTCGCTTCGGGATGCCAGCGGATGCTCTGTGGGCAAAACGACCACCAGGCGATCGCGGCGCAGCGCGCGGAACGCCACTCCCTGCGGACGGACGTCATCGCGCAGGCCCAGCAGTGCGACATCGATCTCGCCGGTGCTCGCCTGACGCATCAGCATGTCGCTGCTCCCGACGCGCAGCTCAACCCGAACGTCCGGGTACTTCTCGCGGAACCCACTCAGCAGCGCCGGTAGATCGACGGCGGTGACTGTGGGAATCACGCCCAGGGTGAGCGTACCGACGATGCGTCCGGCGGCCGCAGCCGCCTCTTCGACCGCATTCTCGGCGGCTTCCACCGCGATCCGTGCCTGAAGAGCGAAGGCCTCACCCGCTTCGGTCGGGCGCACGCTCCGGCTGGACCGGATGAACAGCCGCTGGCCGATCTCCCGCTCCAGCGCCGCGATCTGATGGCTGAGCGCTGACTGCGTCACGAAGCAGCGCTCAGCCGCGCGGGTAAAACTCGCTGTGTCGAGCACCTCAACCACGTAGCGCAGTTGCTGCAGATCCATTCGGCCATGATCACAGTTCATGGATCCCATGACAAGTATGCGTTGGACTCATTGCTCGGTGGGAGCCACCATCGAAAGATGCCCCTGCTTCGCACGCTTCTGCTGACAGCGCTCGCCCCGATCATCTGGGGAACGACCTACCTGGTCACCACCGAGCTCCTCCCTCCCGGGCATCCGCTCTTCGCCGCCCTCATACGCGCGCTGCCCGCCGGTGTCATCGCTGTCGTCGTCGGTCGGAGCATTCCCCACGGCACGTGGTGGATGAAGGCGGCCCTGCTCGGAACGCTCAACATCGGCGGTTTCTTTCCGCTGCTCTTCATCGCGGCGGAGCGCCTTCCCGGTGGGGTCGCAGCAGCCGTTGCGGGGGCGCAGCCTCTGATCCTGCTGGCACTCGGATCTGTCGTTCTGCGTGAGCGCGTTCGCGCCGTGACTGCGATCGCCGCGGTCGCCGGTGCGGCGGGTGTCGCCGCCATCGTGCTGGGGCCCTCGGCCGCACTGGATCCGCTGGGGATCGCCGCCGCCGTGGGCGGGGTGACGTGCACCGCCGTCGGAATCATCCTCACCAAGCGCTGGGGACGCCCACCGCGCACCGGTGCGGTGGCCTACGCGGGGTGGCAGCTCACCGCGGGAGGGCTTTTCCTCTTGCCACTCACGCTCATCTTCGAAGGAATCCCCGCTGAGATCCACCCCGACAATGTGCTCGGGTACCTGTGGTTGACCACCGCCGGCGGGTTGATCGCATACGCCCTGTGGTTCCGCGGGATCGAGCGACTGCCGGTGGCAGCTCCGGGGCTTCTCGCCCTGCTCTCCCCCGTCGTCGCGACGATTCTCGGCGTCGCTCTCGCACACGAGGCGTTCACACCTGTGCAGCTCACCGGCCTGCTGGTCGTACTGAGCGCGCTCGTGGCCGGTCAGCTCGCCGTGCTACGGCAGCCGCGTGCCGTCACACCCAGCGCGCCCCGGCCGGTGGCGACACCCTGAGGGGCGCTCAGCCCTTGCCGAACAGCTTCTGGATCTCGGCGAGGTCTGCCTCGCTCGGCGCTTGCTGACCACCCAGACCGAACCCGGAGCCGGTGGGAGTGGTGTTCGCAGTGGCCATGCCGGCATTCTCGGCAGCCCGCTTGGCGGGGTTACCCGAACGCGAACCGCCCTTGCTCTTGGCGCCCTTCTTGCCACGCTTGGCGGATGCGCCGGGCTTGCCCATCGGGCCCATGCCGGGGATCTGCGGCGTGCCGCCACGCGCTACGGTCTTCATCATCTTGGCGGCCTGGTCGAAGCGTTGCACAAGCTGGTTGACGTCGGTCACCGTCATACCGGAACCGCGGGCGATGCGCAGACGACGCGAGCCGTTGAGGACCTTCGGATTGCGGCGCTCGCCCGGAGTCATCGACCGGATGATCGCCTCGGTGCGGTCGATCTCGCGCTCGTCGAAGTCATCGAGCTGCTGCTTCATCTGGCCCATGCCCGGCAGCATGCCGAGCATCTTCTTCATCGAGCCCATCTTCTTCATCTGCTGAAGCTGCTCGAGGAAGTCCTCAAGCGTGAAGGCCTCGTTGGCAAGCTTCTCGGCGACCTTCATCGCCTCTTCTTCATCGAAGGCCTGCTGGGCCTGCTCGATGAGGGTGAGGATGTCACCGAGGTCGAGGATGCGGCTCGCCATGCGGTCCGGGTGGAAGGGCTCGAGGTCTTCGAGGTTTTCACCCGTCGAGGCGAAGATGATCGGACGGCCGGTGACGGACGCCACCGACAGCGCGGCACCACCGCGGGCGTCACCGTCGAGCTTCGACAGCACGACACCGGTGAAGTCGACGCCCTCCTGGAAGGCCTTGGCCGTGTTGACGGCATCCTGACCGATCATCGCGTCGATGACGAACAGCACCTCGTCGGGGCTGGTCGCCTTGCGGATGTCGGATGCCTGCTTCATCAGTTCGGCGTCGACGCCGAGGCGGCCGGCGGTGTCGATGATGACCACGTCGTGCTGGTGACGGCGTGCGTACTCGACGCCGTCCTTGGAGACCTTGACCGGGTCGCCGACACCGTTGCCCGGCTCGGGCGCGTAGATCGTCGCCCCAGCGCGCTCGGCGACCACCTGCAGCTGGTTCACAGCGTTCGGACGTTGCAGGTCGGCGGCCACGAGCAGGGGCGTGTGCCCCTCGCCTTCGAGCTGCTTGGCGAGCTTTCCGGCGAACGTGGTCTTACCCGAGCCCTGCAGACCCGCGAGCATGATCACCGTCGGCGGCGTCTTGGCGAACTCCAGCCGGCGCTGCTCACCGCCGAGAATCGCGACGAGCTCCTCGTTGACGATCTGCACGACCTGCTGCGCGGGGTTCAGAGCGCGATTGACCTCGTCGCCCAGTGCGCGCTCGCGCACCTTCGCGGTGAAGTCCTTGACGACGACGAGCGCGACATCGGCGTCGAGCAGAGCGCGACGGATCTCGCGGACGGTGCCGTCGACATCGGCGGGCGTCAGCTTTCCCTTCGTGCGCAGATTGCGGAAGGTCTCGGTGAGCCGATCGGAGAGCGTGCCAAAGGTAGCCATGGTGCCTCTAATTCTACGCGAGCGCCGGGGCCCGCCCGCGCGTCGCCACACTCAACCCCACGGAAGGTCGTGGATGCTGCGCAGCGCCTGGTCGAACGCAGCCTCCAAAGACGCCTGCCCCGCCCCCTGCTCAGCCCACACCCGCAGCGCGGACAGCACGGCCGCGGCCAGCGCCGCACCGAGGATGTCTGCACGGATCTCGTCGACTCCCGCACTGCGCGCCGCGCCGGCGACGGCCGAGGCGATGCGCGCGTGCCGGATCCCGGTGTCGCGCAGAAGCTCTTCCTCGACCCCCATTGCGGCGGCATTGCGCAGGGCAAGCACGAGCGGGTCGGGCGCGAAGCCGCGCACGACGGGTTCGAGCGCTGCCCGCACGGCCGGGCCGTCGGCGTTCCTGCCCAACGACGCGAGCGCCACCGAAGCCGCCTCAATGCGCGCATCGAGCCCCGACCACAGCACGTCGCTCTTGGATGAGAAGTAGTTGAAGAAACTCGACCGGCTCACGCCGGCACGTCGGGTGATGTCGGCGACCGATGTCTCGTCATAGCCCTGTTCGAGGAACAGCTCGCACGCCGCCTCGGCCAGAGTCTCGCGTGAGGATGCCCGTGGACGCCCGGCGCGCGACGCGTTCTGCATAGCGCCCAGCGTAGCCCGTGCTATTCGCGTCGCGGCAACCTCGAATGAGCGTATGCTGGGGCACGCCCTATTCTTGGACGCAATCCAACAACACGCGCGATGGCGCCGTCTACATGGAGGACCGCGAGATGCTCGATATCCAGACACCCGGACTCGCCCCCGACTACGTGCCCTATGTCGACGGGTGGGAGTTGCAGCGCAGCATCCACCGCGACGTCGTCGATGGCATCCGCCCCGATACGCTCCTTCTGCTCGAACACGACGCGGTCTACACCGCCGGCAAGCGCACCGAGCCGCACGAGCGCCCGCAGGACGGCACCCCCGTGGTCGACGTCGACCGCGGCGGCAAGATCACCTGGCACGGCCCGGGCCAGCTCGTCGGATACCCGATTGTGCACCTGCCCGCGCCGATGGACGTCGTGGCGCATGTGCGGCGGCTGGAGCGCGTGTTGATCGACATCCTGCGTCCGCTCGGCGTCGACGGCTACCAGGTCGACGGGCGCAGCGGCGTCTGGGTGCGCCGTCCGCTCGGCGAGGACAAGATCGCCGCGATCGGCGTGCGTGTGCAGCAGGGCGTGACCATGCACGGCTTCGCGATCAACTGCGACAACACGCTGGCCGGCTTCCGCAGCATCGTGCCGTGCGGCATCACCGATGCCGGCGTGACGACGATCAGCGAGGTCGTCGGTCAGAGCGTCTCGCCCCACGACATCGTCGACGCCGTTGCGACCGCCTTCACCACCGAGTACACCGCCGATGCAGACAAGGAGGCGGCCGCATGAGCGCCGCAAGCCCCGAGGGACGCAAACTGCTCCGCCTGGAGATCCGAAACGCCGAGACCCCCATCGAGCGCAAGCCGGAGTGGATTCGCACCAAGGCGAAGATGGGGCCGGAGTACCAGGCTCTGCACTCGCTCGTGAAGAGCGAGGACCTGCACACGGTCTGCCAGGAGGCGGGCTGCCCGAACATCTACGAATGCTGGGAGGACCGCGAGGCGACCTTCCTCATCGGCGGATCGCAGTGCACGCGTCGGTGCGACTTCTGCCAGATCGACACCGGCAAGCCCGCCGACTACGACACCGACGAGCCGCGCCGGGTGGCCGAGAGCGTGACCCGGATGGGCCTGCGCTACGCGACCGTGACCAGTGTTGCGCGCGACGACCTGCCCGACACGGGCGCCTGGCTGAACGCCGAGACCGTGCGACAGATCCACGCAAAGAACCCCAACACGGGGGTCGAACTGCTCGCCAACGATCACGGCGGCAACCCGGACTTCCTGGGGCAGATCTTCGAGGCGCGCCCCGAAGTGTTCGCTCACAACGTCGAGACCGTGCCGCGGATCTTCCGCCGCATCCGCCCTGCGTTCACGTACGAGCGCTCATTGGGCGTGATCACGCAGGGTCATGACGCAGGGCTCATCACGAAATCGAACCTGATCCTCGGCATGGGCGAGGAGCCCGAGGAGGTCATCCAGGCTCTGCAGGACCTGCGCGGCGCGGGATGCGACATCATCACGATCACGCAGTACCTGCGCCCCTCGCCCCGTCACCTGCCGGTCGCGCGGTGGGTGAAGCCCGATGAGTTCGTCGGTTTCAAGCAAGAGGCCGAGCGAATCGGCTTCCTCGGCGTGCTCGCCGGTCCGCTGGTGCGCTCGTCCTACCGCGCGGGCCGCCTGTGGGCCCAGTCGATGATGTCGAAGGGGCGCGAGATCCCGCCGCACCTGGCCCACATCGCCGAGGGCGTTGAGCTCGGGTTCGCACAGGCGGTCTAGTCTGCGCTCATCACCGACATCACGGCGCCGTCGGAGCCGAGGTTGACCAGCAGCACATCGTCGGTGGCATCCGCATCCAGCGCGTACTCGAGGACCGCGAACGGCTCGCTACCGCCGTGCTCGTCGGCGAGGATCGTCATGCTCGACAGGCGCAGCGAGCGGATGATGTCGACCGCCGCGTCACCGCTGATGTCGACCAGGACGTCCTCGAGTTCGTCGCCATACGCTTCCTGCTGCTGCAGGACGTACTCGGTGACTTCACTGGTGCGGTCATCGACCTCGGTGAGCATGGCGCGGCGCACGATGTCGTCGAGCCCTTCGATGCTGCCGATCAGTGCTGCCGCCGCGTCCAATGCCGCCGCGGAGACGTCGTCCTGGTCGGGGGCGGTGAGGTCGACCGTCACCGACTGGTCGCCGAACTCGACCCGCTCGGTCCAGAAGATGGCCCCGTCGGGTCCGGAAGAGAGAACTCCGAAATAGTCGTGTTCGATCGCCATATCGCTATGAAACCAGCCTCTGTGTCGCCGCGGTAGTCCTACGCGCCGACCAGCGACTGGACGAACACGTGCGGGGTGAAACCGGTGAGGTCGTCGATGCCCTCACCTTGGCCGAGCAGCTTGACCGGGATGCCAGTGCGCTCCTGCACGGCCAGCACGAAGCCGCCCTTCGCAGAACCATCGAGCTTGGTGATCACCAGCCCCGTGACGCCGGCGTGCTGCAGGAAGGACTCGGCCTGCATGACGCCGTTCTGACCCGTGGTGGCGTCGAGCACGAGCAGCACCTCGCTGATCGGCGCCTGCTTCTCGACCACGCGGCGCACCTTGGACAGTTCGTCCATCAGCCCGCTCTTGGTGTGCAGACGGCCGGCCGTGTCGATGATGGCGATCTCGACGCCCTGGTTCTTCGCGTACTCGACGGTCTGGAAGGCGACTGAGGCGGGATCCTGCCCCTCGTGCTGCGGGCGCACGATCGCCGCTCCCCCGCGCTGTGCCCAGGTGGCGAGCTGTTCGACGGCCGCGGCGCGGAAGGTATCGGCGGCGCCGACGACCACGCTGCGCTCGTATCCGCGCAGGAACTTGGTGAACTTGCCGATCGTGGTCGTCTTGCCGACGCCATTGACCCCGACGACGAGCACGACGGCCGGCCGCTCGGTGAGCTTGAGCGTCGTGTCGAACTTCGCGAAGCGCTCTTCGAGAGTCTCGCGCAGCATCCGCTGCAGGTCGCGCGGGTCGGTCGTGCGGAAGCGCTCGACCTGCTCGCGCAGCTCATCGAGCAGCTGTTCAGTGATGTCCGGACCGAAGTCGGCCGTGATCAGCGCGGTCTCCAGGTCCTCCCATGTCGTCTCATCGATCGTGGGCTTGACGAACATGCCGCGCAGCGCGCGACCGAGGGACCAGGACTTCTCCGCCATGCCTCCAGCCTACGATGACGGCATGCCCCTCTGACGCCTGCACGTGGCTGCCCCGGGCGTGGCGCCGCCGACGTCTGGCCGTGCGCCCGTGGGCGGGCACTGGCCTGAGCCGCGCAGCCACATGTCGGAAATCTCAGACCCGCACGGCGCGTCGCAGGGCGGATGCTGCAGACACGCCGTCAGGCGAGCGAAGGCTCTGGGATTTCCGACAAGCGAAACCCCGGCGGGCACGCGCCGGCGAACTCAGGCGCCGGCCGCGGCGCGGTCGCCCACGCGCTGTCCGACCACGGCCGACACGCCGTCCTGGCGCATGGAGACGCCGTAGAGCGCATCGGCGATCTCCATCGTGCGCTTCTGATGCGTGATCACCAGGAGCTGCGAACTCTCACGCAGCTGCTCGAACACGGTCAGCAGGCGGCCGAGGTTCGCGTCGTCGAGCGCCGCCTCGACCTCGTCGAGGATGTAGAACGGGCTCGGACGCGCCTTGAAAATCGCGACGAGCAACGCCACCGCGGCCAGTGACCGCTCGCCGCCCGACAGCAGCGACAATCGCTCGATCTTCTTGCCCACCGGCCGCACAGCGACGTCGATGCCCGTGGTGAGCATGTCGTCCGGATTGGTCAGCGAGATGCTGCCGGTTCCTCCGGGGAACAGCAGCGGGAATACCTCACTGAAGGCCTGCTTGGTGTCTTCGAAAGCGCTGGCGAAGATGGTCTCCATGCGTTCGTCGAGCTCGGCGATGATGGTCAGCAGGTCCTGGCGGGTCTTGGTGAGGTCGGCCAGTTGCTCGGTGAGGAACGCGTGCCGTTGCTCCAGCGCCGCGA
This sequence comes from Microbacterium esteraromaticum, assembly GCF_028747645.1. Classification (NCBI taxonomy): domain Bacteria; kingdom Bacillati; phylum Actinomycetota; class Actinomycetes; order Micrococcales; family Microbacteriaceae; genus Microbacterium; species Microbacterium esteraromaticum. The sequence continues at coordinate 1,447,020 of NZ_CP118100.1, read as the reverse complement.
ACTCCTCCAGCGCCAGCGGATTGACACGACCGAGTTGGGCGAGCTTGCGCTCGGCCTCCTTCAGCCGTCGCTCTTGGATGCGGCGGTCGAACGGAACAGCCGCATCATCGTCCCCGTCCTCAGCGCCCGGATCGCGCGGAACCGGCTGATCCGGACCGTATTCCGCAATGAGAATATCTTCGTCGAGCGCGAGTTCGGATGCGACGCGTTCGAGCAGCCCGTGCAGGTGCAGCTTCTTCTCGTGGATCTGCAGTTCGAGACCGTGGACGCTCTCGGTCAGGCCCGCGAGGCGTTCGCGCAGCGATCCTTCCTGGGAGCGCAGCACCGTGAGCTCCTCGTTCTGCGCGGAGCGCTCGGCCTCAGCGGATGCCAACGCGACGCGGGCCTCGCTGACCGAGCGGTCGATCGAGTCGAGCACCCGGGGCAGTTCGTCCGCCACCGCCGATGCAGCCTCGCGCTGAGCACGCCGGATCACAGCCCGTCGTGCGGCCTCAGCGGCGGCGTCGCGCTCCTGCTCGCGTTGGCGTTCCAGTGACGCCACCCGGGCTTGAGCGGCACGCACGCGCTCGCGCAGCGTCTCGATCTCCAGTCGAGCGCGCACCTCGCCCTCGCGTGCGGTCTCGAGCGCTTCGAGTAGCCCGTCGCGCGCCGAGGCGTCGAGCACTGGGCGGGGTTCGGCCTCTGCTGTTGCGACTTCTGCCTTCGCCGTGTCGGCCTTCTGCTCAGCATCCGACACTGCGGACTGCGCCTGTGCGAGTGCGGCCTCCAGACGTTCGCATTCGGCGACGGCGGCCTCGTGCTGCACGGTGACGCGGTTGAGCTGCTCGGCGTGAGAGGCCAGCGCGGCGTCGTGTTCGCGCAGCGCTCGCAAGGCGTCTTTCGCCGTGCGCCTGGCCGCCTCGACGCGGTCGGTCGCATCGACGCGCGAACCGCGCAGTTCCTCGACCGTGATCTGCACCTCGGCAAGTCGCTCCGTGGCCGCGTCGCGCTCGGCCGCCAGCTCGAGCCGCGAGGTCTCACCCGAACCGGCGCGCAGGGTGTGTGCCGTGATCACCTCACCGCTGCCGGTCACAATCGTCGTCAGCGTGTCGCCCGCGGCATCAAGTGTGCTTCGCGCGGCGCGCCCCGCGTCCAGGTCATCGGCGATCAGCACGGGGGCGAGTAGCGCGAGCACGCCTGCGGGCGCTTCGACGACATCGACGGCGCGCGTGGTGCCGGTGATCTGAGAGACCGCCTCACGGGCGACGCCGCCCTCGGCGATCACGAAGTCGACGGTGCCGCGCGCGCCGGCCGCGACGAGCGCGTAGGCCTGATCGGCACGATCCACCAGAACGCCCTCGGCCAGCGATCCCAGCACGGCGGCGATCGCCGCCTCGTAGCCCGCACGCACCTGTACGGCGTCGCCGACGAGTCCACGCACGCCTTCTGCGCCCGCCGCGACGATCTCGGCAGCACCGCCGGAGAGGGCCAGCGCACTGCCGAGGGCAGCGGCCTTCGCCATCAGGGCGTCGGCTTCGCGTTCGGAGTCGTGCAGTTTCTCGCGCAGCGCATCACGATCGGCTTCGGCGGCGGTCAGCGCCTTTTGTGCCTCGTCGTACGCGGCGGCAAACTCTGCCGCGGTGCCGTCCGGCGCCTCGGCATCGTCGATCGATTCCAGTGCGGCGGCGGCTTCTCGACGACGGCTATGCGCCGATTCGAGTGCCTGTTCCTGCCGCAAGACACCGCCGCGTACCGCGGCCAAGGCGGATGCTGCGGAATCGGCGTTGCCACGGAGCGTGTTCATCCGCATGTCGTAGGCCGAGACCAGTGCGCTCTGCTCGGCGATATCGACGTCGAGCGTGTCCAGTTCGGCGCGCGCGGCGATGACGTCACGGCTCGCCGCTGCGGCGGCGTCCTGCGCGTCGCCGAGCCCTTCAGAGATCCGCGTGATCTCGTCCTTGGCCTCGTCGATCGTGTCTTGTGTGACGGTGATCGCGGTCACGACGTCGTCCTCTTCGGCCCCCAGCAGCGCCAGGCGCTGATTGGCGAGGGTGAACAGGCTGCGCATGCGCTCCTGCGTCTGCTCCAGGCCGAACGACACGCGCCGTGCCTCATCGACGGCGGCCGACGTCTGTTCCTTCTCGAGGCGCTGGATGCCCGCACGCACTGCATCCGCCTGCTCCGCGAGCACGAGCCGCTCGGTGTGACGCTCCTGCTCGGTGCGCGTATGGTCGGCCAGCGCGGTGCGCAGCGTGACCACGTCGTCGGCGAAGATCCGCGCCTTGGCATCACGCACCACCGCCGCGATCGTCTGCGCCTCGCGGGCGATCTCGGCCTGCCGTCCGAGTGGCTTGAGCTGGCGCCTGATCTCGCCGGCGAGATCGCTGAGGCGCGTGAGGTTGGTCTCCATCGCGTCGAGCTTGCGCAGGGTCTTCTCTTTGCGCCGGCGGTGTTTGAGGATGCCCGCGGCCTCTTCGATGAAGCCGCGACGATCCTCGGGTGAGGCCTGCAACACGGTGTCCAGCCGGCCCTGCCCGACGATGACGTGCATCTCGCGTCCGAGCCCCGAGTCGCTCAGCAGTTCCTGCACATCGAGCAGTCGGCAGGTCGAGCCGTTGATGGCGTACTCGCTGGAGCCGTTCCGGAACAGTGTGCGGCTGATGGTGACTTCGGCGTAGTCGATGGGCAGAGCTCCATCGCTGTTGTCGATGGTGAGCTGCACCTCGGCACGCCCTAGCGGTCCGCGCGTCGAGGTGCCGGCGAAGATGACGTCTTCCATCTTTCCGCCGCGCAGGGTCTTGGCCCCTTGCTCGCCCATCACCCACGCGAGTGCATCGACGACGTTCGACTTGCCCGAGCCGTTGGGACCTACGATGCACGTCACACCAGGCTCGAAGACGAAGCTCGTCGGCTGCGCGAACGACTTGAAGCCCTTGAGCGTCAGGCTCTTCAGGTGCATGCGGGCGCCTTCGCGGTCGGGTGAATCACGCCCATACGCTACCGGAACGGTCGACGACGGCGTGGAGCCCGCGCGGTGTCAGGCGTGATGGATTTCGGTGCGACACGCCGAGAGAAGCGAAGTTGTCTTGACGTCTCGCCTCAGCGTCACTAACGTGACACACCGGACTTATGAGAGGAGGCCGCCGATGATGATCACGAAGCTTGACGCCCGGTTCGATACCGCGTCGCACGTGTCAGCGCTTGTCGCCGTCTCCGCGGCCTCCGTCTACGTGCTCGGCTAGAACCGCACCGCCTCTCCCGATCTATCGGGCCCTCGTGGCCTGATCGATGATCCGCATCCCTGTGCCCGTCGGGCGCTCACGATGCACAGCCCCGCCACGGGGTCTTCTCCCTCGCCATCTCGCGAGGTTCCTCGGCTCGCTGACGCGACTCTGCGTCACCACCGGGCCATCATCCTCATCACCAGAAAACACACGCATCGTGAGCATCACTGTGTTGACCGACCAAGGTCAGCGTTCCCTGTCCACCCACCCACCGATATCCCACGGTCGCGAGGTTCTCACCCTGCCCGGCAATGAAGAGCTGCGCCGGCTGACCCTCACCGACCGGCTCGGGCTGCGCTTCGCGCTCTGGTTGCTCGAGCGCAGCCTGCGGGGAAACCGCTCCCCTGCCGCCGGAGCACCCGACCTGCAGTATGCGCAGCTCCAGGCACTCAACGAGCGGCAGGCAATCGCGTTGCTCACCTACGGCCTGCAACGCGGAATGTACTGAGGAGGACGGCGATGAGCATCCTTCTCCCTGCCGGTGCCGTGCTGCGTCGGCTCGAGCTTCCTGCTCGGGTCGACGCAGCACCCACCCCTCTCATCCGCGAGTACACCGCCGTGCGCAACGCCTGTGTGGCTGAGAAGACCGGCCGCGACGACGAAGCGCAGACGCCCGAGGCGATGCTCGCGGTGCTGCGCGGCGACACCGACGTCACACGCACGCAGTGGTACGTCGAGCTCGACGGCCGCATCGTCGGATGCGTGCCGCTGAACATCTCGCACGACGGCGACGGCGGCATGGCCATCGGCACGATCGCCCTGCTCAAGGAGCACTGGGGGCGCGGCATCGGCACCGCGGTACTGCGGTTCGTCGAAGAGCAGGCCCGCACCGCGGGTGTACGGCGGCTGCTGTGCTGGAATCAGCACCGCGGTGCGGATGCGCGCGGCGAGGTGGCCTCACCGACGGGTTTCGGCGCCGTGCCGAATGACCACGCGGCGCGCTTTCTGCAGCGTCACGACTTCCGCCTCGAGCAGGTCGAGCGCGCGAGCGAACTGCGTTGGACGTCTGACAGCGAGGACCACCTGCGCTCGCTGCAGCACGAGGCGCAGACGCACGCCCCCGACTACCGCGTCGTGCAGTGGATGCTGCCGACCCCGTCGGAGCATCTCGATGGCTACGCCTGGCTGAAGTCGCGGATGTCGACGGACGTGCCCGATGCGGCGCTGGACATGCCGGTCGAACGCTGGGATGCCGAGCGCGTGCACCGACACGACGCGCGGTACGCCGCACGCGGAGCCCGCGTGCTGGTGACGGCCGCGCAGCATATCGCCACGGGCGAGCTGTGCGCGTTCAACGAGCTCGCGATCATCGGCACCGACGCCGCGAAGACCGATCAAGAGGACACCCTCGTGCTCGCTGAGCATCGCGGGCGCCGCCTGGGAATGCTGGTGAAGACGGCGGGCTTGCTGTCGTGGCGCGCCCGCTACCCCGAATCACCGTACGTCGTGACGTACAACGCCGAGGAGAACCGGCCCATGCTCTCCATCAACGAAGCCATCGGCTTCACCCCGGTCGCCTACGAGGGCGCCTGGCGGAAGGATCTCACATGAGCACGATCGCCTCACCTGGCGTGACGATCTCACCGATGCACGTCCCTGATCGGCTCGACGCCCACGATGCCGCGGACTTCCACGCGGTCGTGGCGTTGAGCAACGCCGTCTATCGGGCCGAAACCGGGTTGGACGACTACGACACCACTGCGGAAGAACTGCTGCCGCACTGGCGGGAGAGCACCGATACGGTCAAACGCACGCTGCTCGCGCGCGAGAACGCCGAGATCGTCGGCGCGGTGACGATCGGCCATGCGGTCGCCGAGCCGACCAGCGCCGAGATCGAGGTGCTCGTGCTGCCCAACCAGTGGGGGCGTGGAATCGAGCAGATGCTCGTCGACGCCGCCGAGGACGCAGTGCGGGCCCTCGGGCGCCACGTCATGCAGACGTACTCCCTGCACCGTCCCGACCCCGGCACGTCACCGCTCACCCCGGCCACGGGGTGGGGACGCATCTCGACGTCGCCACTCGCTCGTCTACTCGGCGGCAACGGATACGTGCTCGAGCAGGTCGAGCGCAGCAGCGCGTTCGATCTGCAGGCGGACCCGGCGCCACTGCAGCGGATGCTCGCTGAGGCGACGGCCATTGCCGGCCAGGACTACCGGGTCGTTGCCTGGTCACTGCCGACGCCGAGTCATCTGCAAGACGGGTATGCGTGGGTGCTGTCACGGATGTCGACCGATGTGCCGAGCGGTGGTCTGGCCATCGACGAGGAGATCTGGGACGCGGAGCGCGTTGCCCGACGGGATCAGCAACTGCTCGACGGCGGTCAGACGGTCTCAGTCGTCGGGGTCGAACATGTTCCGACCGGCACCCTTGCCGCGTTCAACGAGCTCGTGATCGGCGACGATCCCGCGGGTGTGACGCACCAGTACAACACGCTGGTGCTCAAGGAGCAGCGCGGGCACCGGCTGGGCCAGATCGTCAAGTGCGCGAACATCCTGCGCTGGCGCGAACTGGCGCCGCACTCTCCGCGCATCGTGACGTTCAACGCCGAGGAGAACCGGCCCATGCTCGGGATCAATGAGGCGATGGGCTTCCGACCGATCGCCTACGCCGGGGCGTGGCAGAAGAAGCTGTCGTGAGCGCAGGGCAAGATGGGGCGATGATCCTGAGCACGCCCCGTCTTGCCCTGCGTGAGCTGACCGCGGACGACCTCCCGGCGCTGCGCGCCATCCTTCAGGATGCTGAGACGATGCGCGCCTACGAGGGTGCCTTCGACGAGCCGATGGTGCAGGCATGGCTCGCGCGCATGCACGACCGCTATCGCACGGATGGCTTCGGCCTGTGGGCCGTGGTGCTGCGCGAGACCGGAGAGATGATCGGCCAGTGCGGGCTGACGATGCAGCACATCCTGGATCAGGACGTGATCGAGGTCGGCTATCTGTTCCAGCGGGCGTTCTGGCATCGGGGCTATGCGGTCGAGGCCGCCGCAGCGTGCCGTGATCATGCGTTCGACGTGCTCGGTGCCGAGCGGGTGTACGCGCAGATCCGTGACACGAACATCGCGTCGATGAACGTTGCGATCCGTCTCGGAATGACGGTGCGAGGACGCTTCATCAAGCACTACCGCGGAGTCGAGATGCCGCACCTGGCGTTCGCCGTCGACCGCCACGAGCGCACGCTCACCGCGCGCACTGATCGGCGGGGATGAGTCAGCGTGCCTCGCGTCTGCGCTGGCACCGAGGGCAGTAGTGCGACGACCGGTTCATGAACGCGTCGCGCCTGATCGCTCCGCCGCAACGCGGACACGCTTCTCCCCCGCGCCCGTACGCGTTCAGCGAGTGCGCGAAGTAGCCGCTCTAACCTCGTCATATGCATTCATGTCGGATAGGGCTTATCTCCATCTTGGTGATCTGGCTCGATAAAACTTCGACGGAACCGCTCGTGTGCCGAAGACGCAAACGATTGACGACAGTCTGCGTGTCTCGCTCGCCGTGTCTGATGTCGATGGGAGGATCTACACATCCGTATGAGTTAGGTGACGGCCGTCACCGGCAGGAGGATTCCGGTGACCACAACAGTACCGTCCACGACGCTGCCCATGTTTCCAGGCGCTCGGTGGTGGAAGATTGATTTTCACGCGCACAGCCCGGCCTCGTTCGACTTCGGCGCGGACGAGGGCAGCGTCGCCACAGTCACGACATCCTACCGCGATTGGCTGCTCGCCTATATGCGAAACGGCATCGACGCGATAGTCGTGACGGACCACAACTCCCATGCCGGCATCGACGAAGCTCGAGCCGAGGTCGCACGCATTCGGGAGTCCGCAGTCGATGAGTTTCGAGAACTGCATGTATTCGCCGGCGTCGAGATCACCGTTGACGGCGGCTATCACTTGCTTGCAGTTTTCGACGTGGATACCCCGGGCGAGCATGTCAACGGACTTCTGCACAAATGTAAGTATGAGGCTGAGAGAGGAAGCAGCCTCGGTACGACGAAAATGTCGTTCCATGAAGTGGTGGAGGAGATTGTCCTCCACGACGGTCTGGCGATCCCCGCCCATGTCGACGGCCCGAAGGGACTTTTCGAACACGACCGGCGCAATCAGGCGGATCTGGAGAAATCGCTCCAGATCATCGCAGTTGAGGCGATAAGTGCTGCTGGCACGGCTAAGGCACTCGAACGCGGCTGGGTCCCAATCCTCGGTTCAGACGCCCATCATCTTGATGGCAATGGGTGCCCTGAAGGCGTAGAAGCAAAATATCCAGGCAGCCACTTCACGTGGGTCAAGATGGAAGTCCCAAATCTATCTGGTCTAAAGCTTGCTCTCTCAGACGGCGCGCAATCGGTGCGACCGGCGAAGGCTGGTTCAGATGATCCCAACGACTTCTCCCACTCCATGATTGAACGCGTAGCCGTGTTCAAGGACGGGGTGGAGGCTGCCTACACTTTCGGCCCCTGGATGAACACCATCATTGGTGGACGCGGCGTTGGAAAGTCCACGATAGTCGAACTTGTTCGTCTCGCGATGGGCCGCTTCACGGATCTCCCCGAGGAACTTCAGAGTGATACTCATTGGTTCTCACCAACGCCTGGCCGCAACGCCACGTCACGGTTCTGGTCGAGCCATACCAGGATCGAAGTGTACATCAGCAGGAGCGGGGGGAGGTATCGCGTCGTTTGGAATGGGTCAACGCCAGGCATGTCCACAATCGAGGTAATGCAGGATGGGCAGTGGCAAGAGCAGGGCGGCTCGGCTCGAGATCGCTTCGCGATGCTCATTAACAGTCAGAAGCAGATCTATGAGACTGCCCGCGATCCGCAGAGTCTGCTCAAAGCGATCGATGACCAGCCTCAAGTTGGCTACGTGGACTGGAAGGAGACCTTCGATGAGTTGTGCGGGAAGTATCGCACCCAGAGGTCGGAAATCCGAGAGCTCCAGACAAAAATCGATTCCGAGGATCGTGTAACTGGCGAGCTGTCCGACATCGCGGCCGACCTCAAGCAAATTGCCAAAACCCGCGACTCCGCGGAGGCTCACGAGCTCGACCGTCTCACGAAGCAGGAACAGGAGCTCTCCCGCCTCGAAACGGCGACCGCACGGTTCGAACAGGGACTTGGCGAGCTGCTCGAAGAGTTCCGCGATTTGACAGACGCGACGCAGGACGCAGAGTCCGCAGATGTTTGGGAGGCAGAACGGAGCTGGCGGTCGTCGATGATCGCGGGCGTTGGGTCGGTCGCATCAGCCCTAGAGGCGCTTGCCGAAGCAAGGAAAACCTGGGAACTTCACGCTGCCGAGTCACCACGCCGCCAGCGCATTCTTGACCTCAGGAAGTTTCTCGATGCGCCTGGTGCCGAGAACACTCCGGAGCCAGAGAGAAACGGCGAAGACCCGCACGAAGCGAATGCACGCTTGTTGAGGGCGCAGGCTGAGCGAGAAGCCACGCTGGCTGAGATCGAGAAGGCGAAGCTGAAAATCTCGCGTCAGATGACCGAAGCTGAGGCCACGCTCGAACAGATCGTCGACCATCGCGTTGCGCTCTCGGATCGCCGACGCACCCTGGCAGCGGATCTTAGCGGTAAGGACTTGAAGCTTCAGGTGCTGGCCCAAGCGGATGACACGACCGTAGAGCGTGACCTTCGACAGCTTCTTCAAAAGTCAAACTCATTTGACCAGGTATTTGCTGATGACGGCTTGCCTTCTCTTCTCGAGCACCCATTCAAACCGGGGCGGGACAAACGAATCGGCGTCCTGAAGTCGCTACTCAAAGAACTCCGAGAACTTGGCGCAGAGGCACCTTCTCTGAAGAAGTACGTCAAGGCTCCGATCGACCAGCGCTTCTTTTCTCACCTCGCGAATCTCGATGCGCATATGTTCAGCACCGAAGTGGACCTGTGGTTTCCTGAAGACAGACTACGGGTGCAGTACAAGCAGGACAGTGACGCGAAGATGCGTGAGATCGACGAAGGCTCCCCGGGCGAGAAAACGGCCGCGCTCCTCGCTGTAGTTCTGCAGCTAAGTGACGTTCCTTTGTTGCTCGACCAGCCAGAAGACGACCTCGACAACAAGCTGATTTACGATCTGGTGGTCTCCACCCTCAAGCGGATTAAGGCAAATCGCCAAGTGATTGTCGTAACTCATAATGCGAATGTCGTAGTCAACGCCGACGCCGAACACGTCACAATCCTTCGGCACGGGAAGGTGCCGGAAGTTGAAGTCCACGGATCCATCCAGGTGCCCCACGTGAAGAAGTCAATCTGTTTGATCATGGAGGGCGGCGAGTCTGCCTTCGAGTCGCGATATAAGAGACTCATGCAATAAACGCGCAGAAATTCACGCTGATGCGCCAAACTTCGGCGCACGCCCGGACAGGAACGGAGCCACCCATGTGTTCTAGCGGTACAGAAGAGATTCAGAACCTGGCAGCGGGAGACGCCACGCAGTCATCGACGTTAGCCGTCCCACCCGGCTGGATCTACGAGCCAAACGAAGACAACTCAGCGCGCCTCTCGTTGGGCACGACAGGCTCGAACCCACTCATCTGTTTCGGCGTGAACCCCAGCACGGCCGTACCCGGCGACCTAGATCAGACGCTGAAACGCGTGCAAGGGTATGCCGCCCGCAATCAGTTTGACAGTTGGCTCATGTTCAATCTGTACCCGCAGCGATCGACCGACCCTGACGAGATGCACTCCGCATATGTACCCGTTCTCAAGGCCCAGAACGAGAAGCGCATCGCGGAGTACATCAATGGTCGCCCCCTCACGCTGCTGGCGGCCTGGGGCGACCTGATCTTGCATCGGCCCTATTTGAGCAAGATGCTGGCGGACATCGTGCGCATCACAGATGCTTCTTCGTGCAACTGGATCTCCATCGGCGGTCTCACCGCTAAGGGGCACCCGCGGCACCCGTCACGCGGTGCGTATGCGCCGTTTCAGCCGTTCGACATGAAGGCCTACCTGCAGCGACTTTAGGTCGCACAAGGGAGATTCTGCAGGTGCATCTCACCCGCGTTTTTGCTGGCAGACCAGGCATAAATGCGAGTGCCTACCCATGAACCTTATGCGCGTGATGGTGTTGCCGCATCGTGAACAATCTTGAGAATTTCTTCCGTACGCGTTCAACGAGTGCGCGAAGTAGCCCGCCTGTCCGTTGACGTTGACGTACTGGGCGTCAAAGCTCGTTCCGCCCTCGGCCAGCGCCTTCTGCAGCACAAGCCGCACCTCGCCCAGCAGGCGACGTACGGACTGAGGCGACAGCGCTCGCCCGTGCGTCTCGGGGTGAATCCGCGCAGCCCACAGCGCCTCATCGGCGTAGATGTTACCGATACCGCTGACCAGAGTCTGGTCGAGCATGATGCGCTTGATCGCACTCGACCTGCGACGCACAGCGTCCACGAACAGACGATCGTCGAAGGCTTGATCCAGCGGGTCTCTGGCGATGTGCGCGGCCTGAGACGGAACCAACGCGAGATCGCTCCCCCAGCCGCCGGCCGCGCCGTCCGCGGTCGACAGCAGGGCATCGACCGCAAGGGAACCGAAGGTGCGCTGGTCAGCAAATGCCACGGCAAGCCTGCCGTGACGCGGATGCTCGATGTGCACGCGAACACGCTCATGGCGCTCGCGGTCGGCATCCGACTCACGCAACAGCATCTGCCCGCTCATGCCGAGATGCGCGATCAGCGCATCCGTTTCCCCTGCCAACGGCATCCAGAGGAACTTGCCGCGACGGACGGCTGCGCGTACGCGTTGCCCTTCCAGACGCGCGACGAAGTCAGCCGCGCCCGCAGCATGGCGCGTGAGCGCGCGCTCGTCGAGCACCTCGACGGCCGCGATCGTCGCATCGACGATCGCCGGCGCCAGGCCGGCACGAACGACCTCGACCTCAGGCAGCTCCGGCACGCAGGGTCAGTCCCGGTCGCTGAGCTGACGCCATGCGGTCAGTGCAGCCGCCATCTCGGCGGTCTTCTTGCTGCTGCCGACACCGGTGCAGGCGAGTTCGCCAACGCGCACCGTCGCCGTGAACACACGATCGTGATCCGGACCGGCTGACTCGATGGAGTAGCTCGGCGGCGTCCTGCCCAGCCGAGCCGCAAGCTCCTGCAGGCTGGTCTTAGGATCCATCGCCGCGCCGTACCGTTCCGGGTCGGCAAGCAAGGGCTTCGTCAGCCGCAGCACCAGATCGGTGGCCGCATCGGGACCCGCCGACAGGAAGACAGCACCGAACACCGCTTCCATGGTGTCGGCGAGGATCGAGTCCTTGTCTCGCCCACCGGTCTGTTCCTCACCCCTGCCGAGGCGGAGGTGCTCTCCCAGACCGATACCGCGAGCGACCTCGGCGAGGGCGACCGTGGAGACGACGCTTGCGCGCCGTTTTGCCAGATCACCCTCGTCGAGGTCGGGAAGCGTTGTGAAGAGCATCACGGTCACCGCAAGACCGAGGACGGAGTCTCCAAGAAACTCCAGCCGCTCGTTGTTGGGGATGCCGCCGTGCTCGTATGCGTACGAACGGTGCGTGAGCGCCCGTTCCAGCAACGCAGAGTCGATCTCAACGCCGAGCTTCTCAGTGAGCGGAATTTCTCCCGTGAGAATCTCGGACATGAGTCAGCCGATCAGACGTCGGCGACCTTGCGGCCCTTGTACTCCAGGAACAGCTCGGTGCCCTGCGAGTCGGTGACGACCTTCGCCTGGTGGGGACGGCTGTAGACGACCTTGCCGTTCTCGACGGTCTTCACCAGAGCGGTGGGGGTCGCCTTCCACTGCGCGCGGCGCGAGCGGGTGTTCGAACGGGAGACCTTGCGCTTCGGGGGGTTACCGGCCATGACTAGCTCTCTTCTTTCTCGGCGGCGCGGCGCTCTGCCGTGCCGTCCTGGTCTGTGATCTGTCGGAGCGCACTCCACCGAGGATCGATGGGGGTGTCACTCTCTGCACCGGCGCTCTCGGTCAGCTTCTCGCCCGTCACAGGGTCGAGCCCCAGGCAGTCCGGCTGACACACCGGCTGAAATGGAAGCGACAATACGATCGCATCCCTGACAAGAGTTTCAAGATCCACGTGGTCGTCTTGAACTTCGAAGTCAGTTTCTTCCTCACCAGGATACGCGAAAAGCTCCTGGAACTCGACTTCGACAGGCGCAGAGATGTCGGTGAGGCAGCGACCGCACACTCCGACGTAGTCGGTATCTGCGGTTCCGGACACCAGGATGCCCTCGTGAACCGCCTCGAGCCGCACATCGAGGCCGAGCGACTCGCCGGCTTCGACCGTGACGATGCCCTCACCCCATTTGTCGGTGAGCGTCACCTCGAATCGATGCTCGCGCATCTCTCCCGGCTTGCGGATGATGTCGCGGACGGGCAGGAAAAACGGTCCGTTCACTCGGGATTTCACCCCGCCATGCTACCTGCCCTGACGATGCGTCGGGGCCGACCGGGTATCAGAGGCCGCGCGCGCCGGTGTCGAGGAAGGACGCGACGACAGGCGGGACGAAGGGAGACACGTCGCCGCCCAGCGCGGCCACCTGCCGCACCAGCGAGCTCGACACGAGGGCGTGTGCTGGGTCGGGCAGCAGGAACACCGTCTCGATGTCGGCGAGGTGACGGTTCACGATCGCCATCGGCGATTCGTAGGCCACATCGACCTGTGAGCGGATGCCCTTGACCAGCACTCCGGCATTAACATCGCGCGCATAGTCGACGAGAAGACCCATGCTCCATGAGCCCACGATGATGTGCCCTTCGAGCCCGGCCTCGGCGATCGACTGCTCCAGCAGCGTCATCCGCTGGGCGATCGGCAGCATCGCCTCTTTGCCCGGGTTGTGCACGACGAGCACATGCAGCTCGTCATACAGGCGCGCGGCACGCGCGATCACATCGAGGTGACCGAGCGTGGGTGGGTCGAAAGACCCCGGAACGACGGCGATTCGACTGTTCACTTCGACTCCCTCTGGTCGCTCAGTACGGCGCACTTCGACTCCCTCTGGTCGCTCAGTACGGCGCACTTCGACGAGCCCGTCCGCGCGACCCAACGCATGCGAACAGCCTACCGGTCAGTTCTTTCCCAACGCCGCGCGGTCGGCGTCGCTCACGCGCCGGTTAATCGCGCCGCGCAACCCCGGGTGCTCATCGAGCGACGGATCCGCGACGAGGATGCTCTCGGCGAGATCACGGGCATGTGCGATCAGTCCGGCATCCTTCACCACCCGGAGCAACCGCAGCGACGACTTGACCCCGGCCTGCGAGGCTCCGAGCACGTCGCCCTCGCCACGCAGGTCGAGGTCGACCTCGGCGAGTTCGAAACCATCGAGAGTCGCGGCGACGGCTTCGACGCGCTCCCGTGCCGGGGTTCCTGCTTCTGCCTCGGTGACCAGCAGGCACAGCCCCGCATGCTCACCACGTCCGACCCGACCGCGCACCTGGTGCAGCTGCGACACGCCGAAGCGATCGGCGTCCATGATGACCATCATCGAGGCGTTGGGCACATCGACCCCGACCTCGATAACCGTCGTCGCGATCAGCAGGTCGAGCTCTCCTCGCGCGAAGGCCTGCATCACAGCATCCTTCTGCTCGGACGGCATCTTGCCGTGCAGCACCGCGCTGCGCACCTTCGACAGAGTCGGGTGCGTCGCCAGCGCCTCGGCGAGCTGCACCACACCCCATTTCGGCCCCTTGCCCTCGACGTCCGGCGGCGGCGCCTCATCGGATTCGACGGACTCCTTGGCCGTGTCGATGGCGGCACACACGGCGAAGACCTGGCGCCCCTGGGCGATCTCCTCGCCAGCACGTTCCCACACCCTCCCGAACCACTCGGGCTTCTCGGCGAGCGGCGCGACGAAAGTCTGGATGCCGGCCCGGCCCGCCGGCATCGAACGGATCACCGACGTGTCGAGGTCACCGAACACCGTCATGGCGACCGTGCGCGGAATCGGTGTCGCGGTGAGCACGATCGCGTGCGGCGCGGTGCCTTTGGCCCGCAGGCTCTCACGCTGTTCCACGCCGAAACGGTGCTGCTCGTCGACGACGACGAGGGCGAGGTCGGCGAACGTCGTCTTCTCGGAAAGCAGAGCGTGCGTGCCGATCACGATCAAGGACTGACCGGATGCCACGCGCAGCGCAGCCCGGCGCCTCTCGGGCACCGTCATCTGGCCCGTGAGCAGCGTCGGAATGACCTCGGCCGCCAGGTCGGGACCCAACATGCGGGTGATCGACCGCAGGTGCTGCGCTGCGAGCACCTCGGTCGGGGCGATCAGCGCTGCCTGCCCGCCCGACTCTGCGACCTGCAACATGGCGCGCAGCGCCACGAGCGTCTTGCCCGATCCGACTTCACCCTGGATCAGCCTGTTCATGGGGCGGTCTGCGACCAGATCGGTAGCGATCTCGTCCCCCACGCGCTGCTGATCCGGGGTCAGCGTGAAAGGCAGCGCCGCATCGAAACGCTCAAGCAACCCACCCTCAGCCGCACGACGCGGTGTCGCCGTAAGCGACCGCACCTGTTCGCGTTGCTGCAGCAGTGCGGTCTGCAGCACCAGCGCCTCGTGCATGCGCAGCGTGCGCACCGCGGGGTCGACATCGCCACGGCGACGAGGACGGTGGATCTGCTCCAGTGCCTGGCGTGCCGTGAGCAGCCCCTCACGCTCGCGCAGGTGGTCCGGCAGCGGATCGGGCACCTCGCCGAGCTTGTCGAGCACCGACGCCACCATCTTGGCGAACTGCCAGCTCTGCACCGCCGATGTGGCCGGGTAGATGGTGATCGGCACGTCCTTGTGCGCGTCGGCCTGCCGGTACGCCGCCTCGGTGTCATCGAACAGCTCGTAGTCGGGGTGCGCGAACTGCAGGGTGTTGTTGAACACACTCACTTTGCCCGAGAAGATGCCGCGCCGGCCCACTGCCAGCTCTTTCGCGCGCCATTCCGCCTGCCCGACGTTCTTCGCGAAGAAGGTCAGCGACATGCGGCCGATGCCGTCACCGATCGTGACCTCGGTCATCGCGCCGCGCCGGTTGCGCATCGGGCGCGCGCCCGACGAGAGCACTTCAGCGACGATCGTGACGGTCTCACCGATGGGCAACTGGATGATCGGCGTCAGTTCACCGCGGTCGGCATAGCGACGCGGGTAGTGACCGAGCAGCTGCCCGACCGTGCTCATACCGAACGCGCGTTGCAGAGAACGTGCGGTCGATGTGCCGAGAGCCTCGGTCAGCGGCGTGTCGAGCTCGAAGGACATGCTCCGAGTCTAGGGATGCCCACCGACGCGGCGACGCGTCGCGGGGCGGCCGTATGCGTGTCGTATCGTGAACGGATGACCAGGATCATCGCCGGCGGAGCCCGCGGCGCACGGCTCAGCGTTCCCGGCACCGGCACCCGCCCCACCAGTGATCGCGTGCGCGAATCGCTGTTCGGGGCGCTGGAGTCGATGGATGCCCTCGACGGGGCGCGCGTGCTCGATCTGTATGCCGGCAGCGGCGCACTCGGCCTGGAGGCCTGGAGCCGCGGCGCGGAGTCGGTCGAACTGGTCGAACTGTCCCGCCCCGCGGCGACAGTCGCAGGACGCAATGCGGCGGTCGTGGCGAAAGCGCTCGGCACTTCGACCACTGCGAAAGTCCACCAGAGCGCCGTGCACGCCTTCCTGACGCGTACACAGGGACCGTTCGACCTCGTCTTCATCGACCCGCCCTACGACCTCGACGATGCGGCGATGACCGCGGATCTGGTCGCGCTCACACCCGTGCTGAGCGATGACGCCGTGGTCGTCATCGAGCGCGGCAAGCGCGCCACTCCCCCTGACCTGGATGCCGCGGGCTTGGACCTGCTGCGCAGCAAGACCTACGGCGACACGACGCTGTGGTGGGCGACGCCCGCGATGTGAGCAAAGGCGGATGCCCGAGACGTCAGTGCTCCAGCATCCGCGCCGCGGCAACCCTGGCCTGCACGGCGGCGACCGGGTCGCCGTCGATCCCCGCGGTCACCATGCACCCTTCGGCGAGCAGGAAGACGGCGTCGGCGGCGGACCGGGGCGCGCCCGTCTCGCTCACCGCGCGGTCGATGAGCTCCCGCAGCCGAGCCTTGTGGCGGCGGACGGCGGCGACCACATCCGGTGATGTCCCACCGAGTTCGCCGAACGCGTTGATCCAGGCGCATCCTCGGTGCCCCTCGTCGGCAAGCCACTCGGCCAGCCAATCGAAGATCGCCAACACGCGTGCGTGCGGATCGGCGCGCTCGTCGACGTGGGCCGCCAGCGCCGCATGCCAGCGCTCGTCACGGCGGTCGAGCATCGCAACCGCGATCGCGTCCTTGCCGCCGAACAGCGCATAGATGCGTTTCAGCGGGAGCCCTGACGCCGAGCGCAGGGCGTCCATTCCGACGGCCTGGTATCCGCGCTCGTAGAACAGCTCTTCGGCCGCGTCGAGCAGTCGATCCGCGTCAGAGTCCTGTTTCATGGCCGCCACCTGTCCGATTTGGCGTGAGAACGATCGTTCTCTACGCTACCAGACGAGACGAGAACGATCGTTCTCGCACAGTGGAGGAAAGCACATGTCGTCGCACACCGGACTGATCCCCGCCAGCCAGGCACCCGCGCGCCCCGGGCTGCCGACCGTGCTGATGGCGACCCTGACGGCGGCCGCCGCCCTCGCCGCGCTCGTCGGCCTCGGTGCCGCCTCCGGCCAGTTGCTGCTGATCCCGCCGATGGCTGCCAGCATGGCGCTGATCGCCGGGGCACCGACGCTGCCGCTCTCGCAGCCCCGCCACGTCATCGGTGGCCAGGTGATCTCGGCAGTCGCGGGCGTACTCGTCGGCTTCGCCAGTCACTCGCTCTGGGCGGGCGCCATAGCCGGTGGCGTCGCTCTCGCCGCCATGATGCTCACCCGCACATCGCACTCACCGGCCGCGGCAACCGCGGTGATCGGGGCGATGACCGCCGAGGGGCGGGTCGAGTTCGTCATCTGCGCCGGACTCTCGGCGGTCGTGCTCGTGCTGTTCGGTGTGCTGCGCAGCGCACTCACGCGCACGGCATACCCGGCGTACTGGTGGTGAGCTACAGCGAGCCGTCCCAATCCCGATAGGGGTCCCATCCCCGGTGCTCGATCGGCTCACCGTCCAGCAGCACGCCGTCCGCCGCGCGGTCGGTGACGACACCGATCGGGCGGAAACCACTCGGCATGGTGCCGAGCGGGAAGGTCGCCAGCAGGCCGTGATCCTCTCCCCCGCCGATCGCGCGAGAGATATCGATCCCACCGGTCAGTGCATCGAGCGCCGTCGTCGACAGCGCGATCGTCACGCGCGAGGCATCGGCCATGCGCGACGCATCGAGCGCGAGTCCGTCGGAGACATCCATCATCGCAGTCGCACCGGCATCCGCCGCCACCGCCCCCAGGGCGATCGGCGGAGACGGGCGCAGCTGCACGTCCAATGCCCGCCGCTCGGCAGCGTCCAGCATGCTCCGGTCCACCGCGATCGGCGTCTCGCCGTCGCGGAAGCGCCCGAACAGCAGCGCCAACCCCGCGGCCGCGGCCCCGAGGTCGCCGGCGAGGGCGACGACGTCGCCGGGGCGTGCCCCGGCGCGCGTGACGGCCGTGCGACCACCGAGATCGCCGAGCGCCGTCACAGCGATCATCAGAAGCTCCGAGACCGTCAAGTCACCGCCGATCACCGAACATCCGGGGGCGAGCTGTGCGCACGCCTCGCGGAAGCCATCGGCCATCTGCTCGACGAACGACAGACGCGTCTCGCGCGGCACAGCCAGCGAGACCAACAGGCCCGTCGGTACCGCCCCCATCGCCGCGACGTCGGCGAGGTTCACGGCAGCGGCCTTCCAGCCCAAGTCGTAGCCGCTCGACCAGGCGGCACGAAAATCAGGGCCCGACACGAGCGTGTCGGCCGTGGCGACCACCGAACCCGACGGCGCCGCGAGCACGGCGGCGTCATCACCCGGACCCAACACCGAATGCGCTGCCGGCGCCGTGCGAGCGAGGATCGCCCGTAGCACCGTCCCCTCAGAGATATCGCCGATGCGCGGGTCGTCGTCCGAAGCGGATGCCATGCCGACAACGGTAGCCTGGAATCATGCTCCGTCGTCTCGCCCTCGTCGCTGGAGCCTTCTCGCTCCTCACCCTGACCGCCTGCTCGAGCACGGTCGCGCTGGAACCGGCGAAGGACGCGAACAACCCCCTGTGCGCAGAGGTGACCGTGCGCCTGCCCGATGCCGTCGCCGGCGAGGACCGCCGCTGGACCGACGCGCAGGCGACCGGCGCCTACGGCGACCCGGCAAGCGTCTTCGTCTCGTGCGGCGTGACGGTGCCCGGACCGACGAGCGAACTGCAGTGCATCACGCTCGAGGGCATCGACTGGCTCGTCGACGAGTCGCAGGCACCGATGATGCGCATGACGACCTACGGTCGCAACCCCGCCGTCCAGGTGTTCGTCGACACCGAGGTCGTCAGCGCGAACGACGCACTGTCGAACGCCGGCATCGTCTCAGGTGTGCGGATGATCCCCGCGACCAGCGCATGCACCGAACCGAACGAGCTGCCCGAATAGGGCAGCCCGCCGGCATCGATCAACGGTGCAGACCGGCCTCGATCAGCTCGGTGATGAGGTCGCGATAACTCAGCCCCGAGGCGATCCAGCACTTCGGGAACATCGAGATCGGCGTGAACCCGGGCATCGTGTTCAACTCGTTGACGACCAACCGTCCTTCGGGCGTCACGAAGAAGTCCACCCGGGCCAACCCCCGGCCGTCGACCGCTTCGAACGCGCGGACCGCGGCCTCCTGAAGCTCAGCGATCAGCGACTCATCGACCTCGGTCGGGCAGACGATGTCGACACCGTCGCCGCCGAGGTACTTGCCCTCGAAATCGTAGAAACTGCGCGTGGTCAGCACGACCTCACCAGGCAGAGAAGCCCGGGCCCGCGCGCCGTCTCGACCCGCGAGCACGCCCACTTCGATCTCGCGACCCGAGACCTGCGTCTCGATGAGCACCTTCGGGCTCTCGGCGAACGCGATCCGCAGAGCCTCGTCGAGCCCCTCACCGCCATCGACGCGTGAGACGCCCACGCTCGAACCGGCGTCGGACGGCTTGACGAACACGACATCGCCCAGTTCGGCCACCGCACGACGAATGCTCTCGGGATCGCTCTCCCAATCGCTCTGGCGCACGGTGATGCCCGGTGCCACTGCGATCCCCGCCGCCGACAGCGCGAGCTTGGTGAAGTGCTTGTCGAGGCACACGGCAGAGTCGAGGATGCCACCGCCGGCGTAGGGCACGTCCAGAACGTCGAAGAAGCCCTGGATCGCGCCGTCCTCGCCATGCAGACCGTGCAGCAGCGGCAGCACCACGTCGATCCGCCCGAGGTCGACCGTCGAGCCGTCCGGAGCGGCGACGCGCAGCATCCGATCTCCCCCCGGTTCGGGCCACCGCACCCGGGTGCCGTTGTCGACGACCTCGGGCAGGTGGTCGGCGTCGAGAGGGAACTTCTCGGGTCGGTCCTCTTCGAGCACGAAGGCGCCGTCGCGGGTGATCCCGACCGGGATCACCTCGTAGCGCTCGCGGTCAATCGCGCCCAGCACTCCGCCCGCCGTTGCGGAACTGATCGAATGCTCGCTGGAGCGTCCGCCGAAGAGCACCACCACCGTCTGCTTGTCCATGATTGGTTCTCTCCTCCTGCGGAGTGTCGTCGTCCGTCGTCAGATGCGGGGCAATGTCGCGGGGGTCCATGCGTCCGTCGAGCACCATCTTCACCTGCTCGACGATGGGCATGTGCACCTCGGACTCACGGGCCAACTGCAGCACCGGAGCCACCGAGGCGAGCCCTTCGGCGGTCTGCTCCATCTGCTTGATGACGTCCTGAAAGCTGTACCCCTGGCCGAGCAACCGGCCCGCGGTGTTGTTACGGCTGAGGGGCGACTGGCACGTGGCGATCAGATCGCCGAGCCCCGCGAGCCCCTGCAGCGTCTCGGGCCGCGCACCGTTGGCGACCGCGAAGTCGGTCATCTCGACGAGCCCGCGGGTGATGATCGATGCCTTGGTGTTCTCGCCGTATCCAACACCGTCGACGATGCCGATCGCCACGGCGATGAGGTTCTTCAGCACCCCGCCGAACTCGGTGCCGATGACATCGGTGTTCACGAAGGAGCGGAAGTACCGGTTGCGCGCCGTGCGCGCGACAGCATCCGCCGTCTCCTGACTACGCGAGGCGATGACGGCCGCGGTCGGGTGCTCGCGCGCGATCTCGAGCGCGAGGTTGGGTCCGGATGCCACGGCGATGCGTTCAGGATCGCAGCGCAGCTCTTGCTCGATCACCTGGCTCATACGCAGCCCCGACGAGCGCTCGACGCCCTTCATCAGACTGACGATCGGTGCGTCGCCCTCGGCCAGCAGCGGACGCAGCGCCTTGAGGTTCTCGCGCAACGACTGGCTCGGCACCGAGAGGTACACCTGGTCGGCGCCCTCGAGTGCCCGGGACAGATCGTGTGTGGCAAGCATCGTGCGCGGTAGGTTGATGCCCGGCAGGTACTTCGAGTTGCGCTTGGCCTCGGAGATCTCGTGTGCCAGCTCGGGACGACGCGCCCACATCGTGACCTGGGCCCCGCCGTCGGCGAGGATCTTGCCGAATGTCGTGCCCCAGCTACCGGCACCGATGATGGTGGCGCGCGTGGCCGCGCCCGGTCTCTTACGGTTCAAGGCGCCCCGTCTCGTTCTGGCCGTGCTGCGCGGGGTTCCAGCGCTGCGCGGGTGCCTGCTCGCCGCGCAGCTCTTCAAGCAGCGCCGTGATGGCGGCCATCAACCGGTCGGTCGCTTCGGCAAGCACGCCCGGCTCACCGGCGCGGCCCCGCAGATCCGAGAGGTCGACGGGGTCGCCGTACAGCACGTGCACGGGCTTGCGCGGCGGCCACAGGCTCAGGCCCTTCTGGTAGCGGCCCATGATCTTCTGCGTTCCCCAGTGCGCGACCGGGATCAGCGGGATGTCACCGGTCAGCGCCAGGCGCACCGCGCCCGACTTGCCGCGCATCGGCCACAGGTCGGGGTCACGCGTCAGCGTGCCTTCGGGATACACGATCACACCGCGGCCGTGTTCGACGAGCTCGCGTGACTGCGTCATCGTCTGCTTCGCCGCGGACGCCGACGACGTGCGCGCCACGGGGATCATGCCGCTCTTGCGCAGCACCCACCCGACCACGGGCACCCGGAACAGGCTCTCTTTGGCCATGAACCGCGGCAAGCGACCTGTGCGGAACACCGCGAGCGCGATAATCAGCGGGTCGAACTCCGAGTAGTGGTTGGGCGCAAGCACAAAGGCTCCCTGCCGGGGCAGCTTCTCGTCGCCACGCACGGTGACCTTGGCGATCAGACCGAGCACCGGCACCACGATCGCCGCGAGCGGCCAGAAGATGCTGGGACGACTGCGTTCGGATACTGCCATCAGATCACCGGACGACGTCGAAGTCCGCGCCCAGCGCCTCGAGCTTGTCGAGGAACTTCTCATAGCCGCGGCTGAGGATGTCGACGCCGGAGACCTGCGACTCGCCCTCAGCGGTCAGCGCGGCGATGACGTGGCTGTACCCGCCGCGCAGGTCGGGCACGACGATGTCGGCTGCGTGCAACGGCGTGGGGCCGGTGATGACCGCCGCCTGCTCCAGCTCACGGCGCGGAACGCGACGGGGACCATCCTGCAGTCCGTGCGGGTGCACGACGATGTCGGCGCCCATCTTCACGAGTGCCTGTGTGAAGCCGAAGCGGTTCTCGTACACGGTCTCGTGCACGGTGGAACGGCCGTGCGCCTGCGTCAGCGCGACGATCAGCGGCTGCTGCCAGTCGGTCATGAAGCCGGGGTGCACATCGGTCTCGACGATGACCGGCTTGATCTGCCCGTCGCGACGGAACAGGATGCCGTCCTCCTGCACATCGAACCAGCCGCCGGCCTTGCGGAACACATTCAGGAAGGTCAGCATCTCTTGCTGCTTCGCGCCGCCGACGAAGATCTCGCCGTCGGTGGCCAGCGCTGCGGCTGCCCACGAGGCGGCCTCGTTGCGGTCGAAGATGCAGCGGTGGTCGTAGCCGCGCAGGTGCTCGACGCCTTCGATCAGGATCACTCGGTTGGGCTCGTACGAGATGATCGCGCCCATCTTCTGCAGGACGGCGATCAGGTCCATGATCTCGGGCTCGATGGCCGCATTGCGCAGCTCGGTCACGCCCTTGGCACGTACAGCGGTCAGCAGCACCTGCTCGGTGGCGCCGACGCTCGGGTACGGCAGGTGGATGTTCGCGCCCTTGAGCCCGTTGGGAGCCGACAGACGGATACCGTTGGGCTCCTTCTCGACGACGGCGCCGAACTTGCGCAGCGCATCGAGGTGGAAGTCGATCGGACGATCACCGATGCGGCAACCTCCGAGGTCGGGGATGAACGCCTGACCGAGACGGTGCAGCAGCGGGCCGCAGAAGAGGATCGGGATGCGGGAGGCCCCGGCATGCGCGTCGATCTCTTCGTAGTGAGCGGACTCGACCGCACTCGGGTCGAGCACGATCGCACCGGGCTCGTCGCCCTCGGTGACGGTCACTCCGTGCACCTCGAGCAGAGACCGCACCACGGCGACATCGCTGAGATCCGGCACATCACGCAGCGTGCTGGCTGTCTCGCCGAGCAGTGTCGCCACCATCGCCTTGGTGGCGAGGTTCTTCGCGCCCTTCACGTCGACCCGGCCGCGCAGCGGCCTGCCTCCTCGGATCGCGAGCACGGATGCGGTGGGAACCGTGGTCGGCTCAACTGCTGCTTCGTGCGCGGATGTCGTCATTCGGGCCTCTTCTTCGTCTGAGCAGACGCAGCGGTCGCCGCGTCCGGTTTGATCACGGCGGATGCCGCGGGGGCTTGTGACCCCCGGCCCACCCCGCTCCTCGTCTATCGGACGGGGAGCGTGCGTGGCCGCCACGACGCGCGGCGGGCCTCGAACTGAGCGATCTTGTCTTCGTTGCGCAGCGTGAGCCCGATGTCATCGAGCCCTTCGAGGAGCCGCCATCTAGTGTAATCGTCGATGCCGATGGAGGCCTGGAAGCCCCCGATCGTGGCGGTGCGTGCTTCGAGGTCGACCGTGATCTCACGACCGGGGTCCTCATCGATCAGCGCCCAGATGCGCTCGATGTCGGCGTCATCGACAGTGGCGGCGAGCAGCCCCTGCTTTCCGGCGTTGCCGCGGAAGATGTCAGCGAACCGAGGGCTGAGCACGACCTTGAAACCGTAATCGCGCAGCGCCCACACTGCGTGCTCGCGGCTGGACCCGGTGCCGAAGTCCGGACCGGCGACGAGCACCGATGCCTGCTGGAAGGGCTGCTGGTTGAGCACGAACTCGGGGTCCTGACGCCAGGCGTGGAACAGAGCGTCGTCAAAACCGGTCTTGGTGACCCGCTTGAGGAACACCGCCGGGATGATCTGGTCGGTGTCGACGTTGGAGCGCTTCAGGGGCGCTGCCACTCCGGTGTGCGTGGTGAACTTCTCCATCAGTTGCTCCCCTCCAGGTCTGCGGGACTCGACAATGTGCCTCGGACGGCGGTCGCGGCGGCGACCAGCGGCGACACGAGGTGGGTGCGCCCACCCTTGCCCTGGCGCCCCTCGAAGTTGCGGTTGGATGTCGACGCGCAGCGCTCGCCCGGCTCCAGCTGGTCGGGGTTCATCCCCAGGCACATCGAGCACCCGGCGAAGCGCCATTCGGCGCCGAACTCCTCGACGATCCGGTCGATGCCCTCGGCCTCGGCCTCCAGGCGCACGCGGGCCGAGCCCGGTACGACCATGACGCGCACACCGTCAGCCTTCTTCTTGCCCTTGATGACCGAGGCGAATGCGCGCAGGTCCTCGATCCGGCTGTTCGTGCACGACCCCATGAAGACCGCGTCGACCTTGACCTCCTTCAACGGAGTGCCCGGGGTGAGGTCCATGTACTCGAGTGCCCGCTCGGCGGCGGCGCGCTCGTTGGCATCCGAGATCGCGGCCGGGTCGGGAACCGCAGCCGACAGCGAACTGCCCTGACCGGGATTCGTTCCCCACGTCACGAACGGCTCCAGCTCGTTCGCGTCGATGAACACCTCGGCGTCGAAGACGGCACCCTCGTCGGTCGGCAGAGTGCGCCAGTACGCAACCGCGTCATCCCAGTCCTGGCCCTGCGGCGCGTGCGGCTTGTCCTTGACGTATGCGAACGTCGTCTCGTCGGGGGCGACCATGCCGGCACGGGCGCCGGCCTCGATCGACATGTTGCAGATCGTCATGCGCCCCTCCATGGAGAGGGCGCGGATCGCGCTGCCGCGGAACTCGAGCACGTAGCCCTGACCGCCGCCCGTGCCGATCTTGGCGATGACGGCGAGGATGATGTCTTTTGCCGTGACGCCGGGGCGCAGCTCGCCCTCGACGGTGATCGCCATGGTCTTGAACGGCTTCAGCGGCAGCGTCTGCGTGGCCATGACGTGCTCGACCTCGCTGGTGCCGATTCCGAAGGCCATGGCGCCGAACGCCCCGTGCGTCGACGTGTGCGAGTCACCGCAGACCACGGTGACACCGGGCATCGTCAGCCCCAGCTGCGGACCGACCACGTGCACGATGCCCTGCTCGGCGTCGCCCAGCGAATGCAGGCGCACACCGAACTCCTCCGCGTTACGGCGCAGCGTCTCGATCTGCGTGCGACTGGTGAGGTCGGCGATCGGCTTGTCGATGTTCAGCGTCGGCGTGTTGTGATCCTCGGTGGCGATGGTCAGATCCCGCCGACGCAGGGGACGACCCTCGGTGCGCAGGCCGTCGAACGCCTGCGGGCTGGTGACCTCATGCAGCAGGTGCAGGTCGATGTAGATCAGATCGGGCTCGCCGTTCTCGCCCTGTACGACGAGGTGATCGTCCCAGACTTTCTGCGCGAGAGTCCTGGGCTGCGTAGTGCTGGTCATGCGGTGTGTTCCTTCTGGCTCGATGGGTCGGCCCGCGTTGAACGCCGCGACGAGGAAGGCCTGGATCAGATCCCGTCGCGGCTGCTAAGAAGAAGAACCACCCGCCGCATGCCGGTCAGTTTACACGGCGGCGACGGGTGGTTCTGCGCGTATGTCAGCGGGCCCGAGCGGGAACGATCAGCGCTTCAACGCTGCGCGCTTCTCACGGTTCGATGCGATCAGGCTCGCGATCGTGGCGACGGCCATCGACGAGATGATCACACCGAGCGAGACCCAGTTGCTGATCTCAGGGGCCCAGGCGATCGACTCGCCGCCGTTGATGAACGGCAACTCGTTCTCGTGCATGGCGTGCAGTATCAGCTTGATACCGATGAAGCCGAGGATGAAGGCGACGCCGTAGTGCAGGTACTTGAGCTTCTCGAGCAGGTCGCCGAGCAGGAAGTACAGCTGGCGCAGACCCATCAGCGCAAACAGGTTCGCCGTGAACACGATGAACGGGTCGGTGGTGACACCGAAGATGGCGGGGATCGAGTCGACGGCGAACATCAGGTCGGTGATGCCGAGTGAGACGAAGACGATCAGCATCGGCGTCCACATCTTCTTGCCGTTGACGACAGTGCGCAGCTTGGGTCCGTCGTACTCGTCGCTGATCGGGATCACGCGGCGCACCATGCGCACGATGAAGCCCTCGGTCTGCTGATCGTTGTCGTGCTTCTCGGGCAGCGCCTGCCGCACCGCCGTGAACACGAGGAACGCACCGAAGATGTAGAAGATCGGGCTGAGGTGCTCGACGGCGGCGCCGACGATGATGATGAAGATCGCGCGGAGCACGAGCGCGATGATGATGCCCACCATCAGCGCCTCCTGCTGATAGCGACGCGGCACCGAGAACTGCGTCATGATCAGCACGAACACGAAGAGGTTGTCGATGGAGAGGCTGTATTCCATCGCCCAGCCGGTGAGGAAGTCCAGTGAGGTCTTCGAATCACCGATGAAGTAGAGCACGCCCGCGAAGATCAGCGCGAGCGAGACGTAGAACGCCACCCACAGGCTCGATTCCTTGGTCGAGGGGATGTGGGGGCGCTTGAGAATCAGCAGCAGGTCGGCGATGAGGATCACCGTCAGGACCACCAGGGCGGTGATCTCGAACCAGACAGGAATGGTCAAGGTCGAAGTGCCTTTCGAAAGGGTATGGCGTGAGCCGAAAGTCTCTCCCCGCACGACGTGCGTCGCGCGGCCGGAGCAGCTTTGATGGTGCTCGTGATGACGATCCGCGCGAAGACGGGATACTCCCTTTCGCTCGAACGATCGTACCCGAGTCTGAGACGATGAGTGCGCCGACGACACTCAGTCAGTGAGAGACAGTTCTGCACGACGACGATCGGATGGGATATGCCGGGCACCGACGACCGCGACCTGGCGGCACGAGCCGCATCCGGCGACCAGGACGCCTTCCGCGCGATCTTCCGCACCCATGTCAAGCCGGTGTACTGGATCGCGCACGGCATCCTCGGATCGCCGGCGGATGCTGAGGACGTCACCCAGGAGACGTTCGTGGTGGCGTGGCGCCGGTTGCCCGGGCTGGAGCTGGTCAACGACTCGCTGCTGCCCTGGTTGGCGACCATCTGCCGGTTCCAGGCCGCCAATCGCCTGCGCGTGCTGCGCCGAGATCGGCGGAACACCGCGGATGCCGTCGATGAGACGGTCGCCGACACCGTGAGCGTCGAGGACCAGGTCATCACCGCGACGCTCGCAGAGCGCATCGCCACGGAGGTGAACCTGCTCGATGACGTGGATCGCAAGATCTTCGCGCTGTGCGCCGTCGAGGGCTACAGCTATCAGGCGGCCGCCGAGCAGCTCGGTATCAGCCATGCCGTCGTGCGCAACCGTCTCTCCCGAGTCCGCACGCGCCTGCGCGGTGCTGCGGGGGAAGTGAGAGACGCATGAACGACAACGACAACCCGACGCTTCCGCCCCTGAGCGACGCCGGTATCGCGCGCATCGAGCACGAGGTGTTCGCTCAGGTCGCCGATGAACCGCGCGAGGCGCCCGCACCGCGGACGGACATGGATCGCGCGCGTCGACGCCGTCGCCGCTGGGTGACCGGCGTCTCCATCGCCGCGGCGTTCGTCGGTGGCATCCTGATCGCTCCCCCGTTGCTCACCGCCGTCTCACCATTGGCTGTCAACGAATCCATGTCTGATGATGCGGGCTGGCAGGAAGGACCGGTTGCAGCGACCGATGAGATGGTGGCGTCGGATGCCGCCATGGAGTCCATGGACTCCGCGGCGGGGCCGGTTGGCATGGCGACGGACGGCCGCGAGATCATCTCGATGGCCGATATCGGCCTGCAGGTGACCGATGTCAGCGCGTCGGTGGAATCGATCGGTGCGCTGGCGGCTGAGTACGGCGGGTACGTCGAGGCGACGGATGTCGGGATGTCGCCGGATGCTGCCATGACCGAGCCGGGAATGCCGAGCTTCGGAGGGAACGGCTGGATCAGCATCCGCGTTCCTGCCGAGGACCTCACCGCCGTCATGGAGGCTCTGGGCGATGAGGGCGAGGTGCTGCGCTCGTCGGTGTCGCGGCAGGACGTGACTTCGGTGGTCGTCGACCTGCAGGCCAGGGCGGATGCCGCTCGCGCCTCGGTCGAGCGTCTCACCGAGCTGATGGCGCAGTCCGGTTCGGTGGGCGATCTGATCGCTGCGGAGTCCGCACTCAGCGAGCGCCAGGCGCAGCTGGAGAGCTATGAGCAGCAGCTGAAGGGCCTCGACGAGCAGGTGACGATGGCCACGGTGTCGATCTCACTGACCGAGACGTCGACGACGACCGCTGACCCGGCCGGATTCGTGGACGGTCTGATCGCCGGCTGGAACGGCCTGATCGTCTCGCTCAACGCGATCGTGGTGGCGTTCGGCTTCATCCTGCCGTGGCTGGCGATCGTCGGCGTGGCGGGCCTGTTGATCTGGTGGGTGCTGCGGCGTCGGCGGACACGCGCGGCGACCGGCGAGAAGGCAGAGACCGCGACCGAGTCCGCGTGATGCGACGCCCCGCCGCGTTTTCGCGCGGCGGGGCGCGCGACCCTATCCCCCGGGCGCGCGCTTCGGTAGCGTTCCCCCATGGCAGCGCAGCTCTTCTCGCCACGGCGGGCGATCGTGACAGCATCCGACTCGGGCATCGGCGCGGCGACGGCCATCGCCCTCGCCGACGCGGGCATGGATGTGGGCATCACGTGGCACAGCGACGAGACCGGGGCGCAGCGGACCGCGGCGGCGGTGCGCGAGCGCGGCCGCCGCGCGGCCGTGTCACGCTTCGACGCGACCGATCTCGACCGGGTCGCGGGAGTGATCGACGGACTGGCCGATGAACTCGGCGGACTCGATGTGTTCGTCAACAACGCCGGCGCAAGCGTGCGCAGACCGGTGCTCGATGTGCCTCTCGCAGAATGGCGGCACACGATCGCGTTGAACCTCGATGGTGCCTTCGCGGGCTTGCAGGCAGCCGCACGTGGCATGGTCACGGCCGGTCGCGGCGGGCGGCTGATCGCTGTGACGAGTGTGCATGCGCAGCAGCCGCGTGTCGGCCTGTCGGCGTACATCGCGGCCAAGCACGGCCTGTCGGGGTTGATCAAGAACCTCGCGCAAGAGCTCGGGGCGCACGGCATCACGGCCAATGCGGTCGCGCCCGGCGAGATCGCCACGCCGGCGACCGGCATGACGTCGGCCGATGCCGACCGCACGCACCGCCCCGGCGTTCCCCTGGGGCGACCGGGCAAGGCTGAGGAGATCACTGCGGTCGTCGCGTTCCTGGCCTCACCCGAAGCGTCGTACGTCACGGGTGCCGAGTGGGTCGTGGACGGTGGGATGCTGCAGATGGGCCCGCAGGGCGGCTCGCACCTTCTCGACGACGCCTGGGGGCTATAGGCCAAAAGGAGTGGATGGGTTCTTGATCTAGGCGCGTGTTTCCGGGGTGATTCGGGGATCATCATGGTCGGCGACGCTTAGTCGTGACCCTTCCCTCGAATTCGACGACGTGCGTGCTATGCGGTTCACAGCTGGTGAAGAACGGCCGCCACCGCTCGGGAACGCAACGCTGGCGGTGCAAGAGCTGCGGGGCATCTGCAGTACGCCGGCGCCCGGATGTGACCCGTCGTGAGCAGCTGCGTCGGTTCGTGGTCTGGCTGACGGGCAAGCAGACCCAGGCCGAGATCGACGGCACCCGCACCGGACGCTCGTTTCGTCGAGACACCGCCTGGTGCTGGGACATCCAGCCGTACCGCGAACCGACTGAGACCATCCACCATGCGGTGCTCGTCGATGGAGTCTGGATCGGGTCCTGGTGCCTGCTGATCGCGATCAGCGACAAGGGCGACCTGCTGGCCTGGCAATGGTGCGGCCGCGAGACCACCGCCGCCTGGACCGCACTGCTGGAGCAGGTCCCCGCGCCCGGGGTGATCGTCTCCGACGGCGGCTCCGGGCTTCCCTCGGCACTTGCGGGCGTGCTGGCCGGAGACGAAGCATCAGCGGTGCATCTTCCACCTGCAGATGAACACCACCCGGCACCTGACCCGCAACCCCCGCACCGCCGCAGGCAAAGCGTTGCGCGAACTCGTGATGAACCTCAGCAACATCGACGACGAAGACGCCGCGATCGCCTGGCAGCTGCAGCTTGAGCAGTGGTGGCAGACGTTCGGACACCTCACCCGCGAGCGGACCATGTTCCGCAACGGCCAGTGGGGCTTCACCCACGACCGACTCCGCAAAGCCTGGCTCCTGATCCGAAAAGTCACCCGAGACGGGGTCTTGTTCACCTGGATCACCTACGGCAACCCCCGCACCACCAGCCCACTGGAAGGCGGATACAACAGCCCCATCCGCGAGCTCCTGCGCCGCCACCGCGGAATGAGCGAGGTCCACCGCCGCCGCGCCATCGAATGGCTCCTCACCCTGCGGCAGATACCGCTCGAGCAAGCACTCACCCTCACCCTCACCCTCACACCAGCACCAGCCCCTGAGCCCAACCAGCACGACCAGGAAGACCAAGCCGAAGACATCGGCGGCCCATCCCTCTACGACACCGGCCTAGACGCCACCGAAGGCCTCTGGGCACGAACCGGATGGGCAGGACGCGGATGACACACCCGACGCCATCCACTCCTTTTGGCCTATAACCCACGCCTGGCGCCGCGGCTGATCCAAAAACGAAGAAAGCCCCCCGATGAATCGGGGGGCTTTCTTCGTGTTGTGACCCCAGCGGGATTCGAACCCGCGTTACCGCCGTGAGAGGGCGGCGTACTAGGCCGCTATACGATGGGGCCGTCCCGGCCCGTTTTTTCCGGGCCGTTCCTGCAACTGTTCAAGTATGACACGACGATTCCAGGCGATCCAAATCGGGGCCCCAATACCGTGCATCGCGGGCGTGTCGCGCTGATGAACCTTGCCTGGCGAAGCGACTCGGGGTTGACTGCGGGCATGCGCATCACCAGACACGAGCACGCCGCGCTGCGCCTGGAGCACGACGGCCAGACCCTGCTGATCGACCCGGGAGCATTCACCGCTCCCCTGGACGGCCTGTCGGATGTCGTCGGCGTCATCATCACTCATGAGCACCCGGATCATTGGACTGCGGTGCACCTGGATCGGATCCTGCAGGCGGCTCCCGGCACGCCGATCTTCAGCACGGCAGCCGTCGCGGCGGCCGCCGACCACCTCGTGACGACTGTTGCCCCCGGTCAGACGTACGCGGTCGGCGCGTTCTCGTTGCGCTTCTTCGGAGGGGAGCACGCGGTGATCCACTCGTCGCTCCCCACGATCGAGAACCTTGGGGTGCTCGTCAACGACACGTTCTACTATCCCGGCGACTCGTATGCGCTCCCAGACAACGTCGCCGTCGATACGCTCGCCGCACCCCTCGGAGCGCCCTGGCTCAAGATCGGCGAGGCGATGGACTTCGTGCTCGCTGTCGCTCCCCGGCGCTGCTTCGGCACCCATGACATGACGCTGTCGCCGATCGGGCGCAACATGCACCGCGACCGACTGCGATGGGCCACCGAGCAGCACAACGGGGAGTTCTACGACCTCGATCCCGGGATGTCCGTCGACGCCTGACGACGCTACTGCGCGGCGCGCACGCGCAGATCGCGCGCGAGGCCGTCGCGCTGCTCGATCACGAGCCGCCGCAGTGATGCCGGCGCCGCCGGGTGGGCTTCGAGCCACGCGTCGACGTCGTCGAGCGAGTCAGACGCCGGGAACAGACCGATCACGAGGCGCCGCGCGATCTCGATGCTGCGCTCCTGCCAGGCCGGCAGGATGCGCTCGAAGTAGCCGGCATCGAGCGCGCTGACAAGGTCGCGTCGGCCGCCCGCCTGCACCCCGTCGATCGTGGCGCTCAAGTGATCGTTGCTGAGCTCGTGGTCCTCCCACGCAGAGTGCCATGCGGCGGTGCGCGACTCGATGACAGGCTTCGACCACAGCGCGCGGATCGATGCCGTTCGGCCGCTCGCGGTATCGTCTCGCTCGAGTTCGGCTTCGATCTCCTCCCCCGCCGCGTTGCCCGTCGTGCTCAGCGCTGTCAGCAGCGCCCAGCGCAGGTCCGGATCGACCGGCAGCCCCTCGGGTGCGTCACCGTCGAGGATGGCCCTGGCCTGCGCGGCGCGGGCGTCATCGTACGCAGATGCCGAGGCGAAAGCCCGCGCCCAGGACTGCTGTGCGTCGCTTCCCGGATCTGCCGCGGTGAGAGCCTCCCACGTCGTGTCGAGCCATTCCCGACGCTGCTGAGGGCGCCGGGCGTCCGGCACGTAGTGGCCGATGGCGTAGGCGGTGTTGGCGAGTACGCCGGCGAGAAGGCCACCGTTGTGCTCCGCCGGCGCGTGCGCAGCGACGATCCGCAGATACCGTTCAACGGAAAGCTCGCCGTCGCGTGCGGCGTTCCACAGCGACGACCACACGAGCGCCCGCGGCAACGGTTCGAGCGTCGAGAGCGCCTGTTCGACAGCATCCAACGAACGCTCGTCGAGCCGCGCCTTCGCGTACGTGAGGTCGTCGTCGTTGAGCAGCACCAGGTCAGCGTTCGGGAAGCTCACGGGCGTGGACTCGTCGACGATGTCGAGCTCGACGATCTCGCGGCGCGTGAGTCGCCCCTCGACGAGGTCGTAGAGTCCGACGCGAAGACGATGCGGGCGCGGGTCGCTCTGCACGAGCACCCGCGAACCGTCGGCAGCGGTCTCCAACCAGAGGGTCGACATTCCGCTGGTCTGCAACCACGCACGCGACCAGCTGCGCACGTCGCGACCCGAGACCTCCTCCAGCTGCACGAGTAGGTCCTCGAGCGTTGTGTTGCCGAAGGCGTGCGCGGCGAAGTAGCGGCGCGCCCCCTCGAAGAAGTGCTCTTCGCCGACGAATGCCACGAGCTGTTTGAGCACCGAGGCGCCCTTGGCGTACGTGATGCCATCGAAGTTGAGCTTCGCGGCCTCGAGGTCGGCGATGTCAGCGACGATCGGATGCGTCGTGGGCAGCTGATCCTGCTGGTAGGCCCAGGCCTTGCGGTTGGCGGCGAAGCGCACCCAGGCATCGTCGTACCGCGTCGCGGCGGCCGATGCGTGTGCCCCCATGTAGTCGGCGAACGACTCTTTGAGCCACAGGTCGTCCCACCACCGCATGGTGACGAGGTCGCCGAACCACATGTGCGCCATCTCATGCAGGATCGTGTTCGCGCGACCACCGCGCTGTGCGTCGGTGGGTGCGCCGCGGTGGATGTAGGCCTCGGTGAACGTCACCAGCCCGGGGTTCTCCATGGCGCCGAGGTTGTACTCGGGTACGAAGATCTGGTCGTACTTGCCCCACGGGTAGGGGTAGGCGAACGCATCCGTGAAGAAATCAAGACCCTGCTGGGTGACCTCGATCACGTCGTCGGACTCGAGGTGTTCGAGCAGCGATGCGCGGCACAGCACGCCGAGCGCGATGCGCTGCTCGCCACGGGTCCACTCCGCGTCGATCCGCGCGTACGGACCGGCGGCGACCGAGGTGATGTAGCTGGAGATGGGGAGTGTCGGTGCGAACTCGACGCTCTGCACCCCGATGCCCTCGGTCACGGTCACCGGAGACTGGTTCGACAGCACCTGCCACCCGGCGGGAGCCGACACCTCGAACGTGAAGGCGGCCTTCATGTCGGGCTGTTCGAAGCAGGCCATCACCCGGCGCGAGTCGGCCGGCTCGTACTGCGTGTACAGGTAGGTCTGGCCGTCGACGGGGTCATGAAAGCGGTGCATGCCCTCGCCGGAGCGACTGTACGTCGCGATCGCCTCGACGCGCACCGTGTTGCTGTCTGCCAGTCCGTCGAGCTCGATGCGCGCACCGTCGTACCGCACCTCGCGCTGCTCGCCGTTGACCGTGACCGAGGTGACCGTTTCACCGATGAAGTCGAGCCAGGTCGAGTTCTCTCGGGCGTCGAAAGTCAGTGTCGTCACGGTCGGGAATCCGGTTCGCGCCTGTTCGGGCGCGCCGGTGAGGTCGAGTTCGACGCGCACCTCCCGCAGCGTGATCGACGCTGCTCGGTGGGCGGTCTCTTCCCTGGTGAGGTTGGCGGAGCTCATGCATCCATCGTGTCACGTCATGGAACGCGCCACGGTCGCGCTCAGACGGCGGCGACCGCGGGCGCCTTGACGAGCGCCTGTTCGAGATCGGCGATCAGATCGTCGACGTTCTCGAGCCCGATCGACAGGCGCACGATGTCGGCACCGGGTCGCGCCTCGGGCGCGACGGGTCGGTGCGTGAGCGCCGCCGGATGCTGGATGAGCGAGTCGACGCCACCGAGCGAGACGGCGTGCGTGAACAGGCGCACAGCGCCGGTGACCGCCTCGGCCGCCGCGTATCCACCGGCGAGCCGGATGGCGACCATGGCTCCGCCGCCGCGCATCTGACGGCCGATCAGGCCGCGTGTGTCGTCGAACTCGGGGTACCGCACCTCGAGAACGGCCGGGTTGTCCTTGAGACGCAGGGCGATCGCACGGGCCGCGGCCTGCTGGGTCTGCATACGCACGGGCAGGGTGGGCAGTCCGCGGTGCAGCAGGTAGGCCCCCAGCGGATGCAGCAGCGCTCCGGTGATGGCACGGACCCGGCGGAGCGCCGCGGCCGTCTCTTCAGAGCACGCGATGACGCCCGCGATCACGTCGCCGTGACCACCGATGTACTTGGTGGCGCTGTGCAGCGACATCGCCGCCCCCAGGTCGAGCGGGTTCTGCAGCAGCGGTGTGGCGAAGGTGTTGTCGACCATCACCGGCACGTCGCCCGCCTGGGCGACGACGGCGGCGATATCGGCGAGTTCCAGCGTGGGGTTGGCGGGTGTCTCGAGCACGACCAGACCCGTCTCGGGGCGGATGCTGGCGGCGACGGCGTTCTCATCGCAGAAGGTCACTTCAGCACCGAGCAGTCCGGTGGCCAGCAGGTGGTCGGTGCCACCGTAGAGCGGGCGCACCGCCACGATGTGGCTCTTGCCCGCACCCGTGGTGTGCGCCAGCACGGCCGCCGTGGTTGCGGCCATGCCCGAAGCGAACGCGACAGACGCCTCGGCGTGCTCCAGTTCGGCCAGCGCCTCTTCGAACCGTGCGACGGTCGGGTTCCACAGTCGCGCGTAGACGTTGCCGCCGTCAGGCAGCGGATGCCCGCCGTTCGCCATCGACTCGTACGAGTCGCCGCCGTGCAGGATGTCGGGCAGCGGGTTGGTCGACGACAGGTCGATGGGCGCGGCGTGCACGCCCAGGGCGCCGAAGTCGGAGCGTCCGGCGTGGACGGCGATGGTGTCGGGATGCAGCGGCTGGTCGGACATGACCCTATGGTGCGCCGTTTCGACAGTCCTTTCCAGATGGGTTGTCGAGGGAGGCGTAAGCTGGCACTGATCTTGCTCGTTGAGCAACCAGCCATCCGGATGGGGAGTCGAACTTGGCCACAGCACAGCGGCCGGACAGCGCTGTCGACGCGCTCGACCTGCGCATCCTCGGCGCCCTCGTCGAACACCCCGAAGCCTCAGTGAAGGAACTCGCCGCGATCGTCGGCATTCCGGCATCCACATGCGCGTTCCGGCTGCGCACGCTGCG
The DNA here is from genome assembly GCF_028747645.1 of Microbacterium esteraromaticum. NCBI lineage: Bacteria > Bacillati > Actinomycetota > Actinomycetes > Micrococcales > Microbacteriaceae > Microbacterium > Microbacterium esteraromaticum. The sequence continues at coordinate 1,411,767 of NZ_CP118100.1, read as the reverse complement.
CACGCGGGGCGTGGTCTCGGCGCCGCGGCCGCACATCGATCCGGCCGCCGTGGGCGCGCCGGTACAGGCGATGATCCGTGTGCGGCTCGGCAACCACAACAAGATCGGTGTCGAGGCGCTGTTCGACGCACTCACAGCGACGACGGGCGTGCTGCAGGTGTTTCACATCGCGGGTGCGGACGACTTCATCGTGCACGTGGCGGTGTCGGATGCCGCAGCGCTGCGCGACATCGTGCTCGAGCGGATCACCGTGCACGACGTCGTGCGCGCGACCGAGACACAACTGGTGTTCGAGTTGCGCGAAGGCGCCGGAGTCGTGCCGCGGCCCGGAATGTGATCGGATGCTGTTGACCCCCTCATGATTCAAGGAGAGAGCATGCGCCCGTACCTCGACAAGGCGTCCCCCGCGGCCTGGAAGGCAGCATCCGCGTATTCGGCGGCCATCGCCGAGGAGGCGGAGCGGCTGGGATTGACTCTGCAGGAGGCCGAGCTGATCAAGGTGCGGGTCTCGCAGCTCAACGCCTGCGCGTTCTGCCTCGATCTGCACTCGCGCGAGGCACGCGGCGCCGGCATCGTGCAGCAGCGCCTCGATCTGCTGCCCGCGTGGCGCGAGTCGGCGCTGTACTCCGAGCGTGAGCGCGCCGTGCTGGCGGTCGCCGAGGCGGCCACGCGCCTGCCGTTGAGCGAAGAGCTCAAGGCCGACCTCTCGGGCGCGCAGCACACGCTGGGCGACGAGGCGTTCGTCGCCGCCGAGTGGGTGGCGCTGACGATCAACATGTTCAACCGCGTATCGATCCTCAGCGAGCACCCGGTGCGTCCGCGCGATGCCGGTGGAGAGCCGATCACCCGGTCGTAGCCGGGTCGTGCCTCACGCGCGGGGGCGCAACCGTACGGTGGGGAGCGCCGGTGCCGGCAGCGGAGGTCGCTGTCCGTTGGCGAACGGTCCGAACAGCGAGGGCTTACCGGCATCCTTCGGGTCGACGGGGTCGAAACCCAGTTCGGCCTGATACCGCCGACGGTACTCGGCGATCTCGTCGTGGCTGCGGCCCACGAAGTTCCACCACATCACGATCTGTTCCCCCAGCGGTACTCCGCCCAGCAGGATCGCCCGCGCGCCGTCCCGGCCCGCTGTGATGCGCAGCGTGTCTGCTCCGACGGGTGCATAGCCGAGCGAGCGATGCGGCACGGCGGTGCCGTTCAGAGTGAGATCACCCGTCTCGGCGAGCACCGCGTGTTCGAAGTCACGGCGCGCGCTCAGCGTCACCTCGGCGCGTGGTGCGAGCACCAGTTCGGCGCCAAGCAGGTCGGGAGTGCGGGTATCGACCGGCGAGGTGGAACCGGCCAGGCTGCCGATGAACACGCGCACCGTCGCTCCGGGCAGTTCGACGGGCGGCGGCGCATAGTGCGTGAACTGGTGCGGGCTGAACCGGGTGGCGTCGGGCAGTGCGTACCAGAGCTGCACACCGTGCAGCACAGCCGTGTCGGGCGCGCTGATCTCTTGGTGGGTGATGCCCTGCCCCGCGATCATCAGGCTCAGCTCACCCGGTAGCACCGCGGCGGACACACCGCTGGAGTCGAGATGGTCGATGCGTCCGGTGAACAACCATGAAACGGTCGCCAGGCCGGTGTGCGGATGCCGGGGAACCACCATGCCGCCCGTGCGGGCCACGTCATCGGGCCCGTAGTGGTCGAGAAAGCACCAGGCCCCCACGAGGGAACGCTGCCGCTGCGGGAGCGTGCGGTACACCGTCATCGCACGGGGCCCGCCGAGCGGCACCTCGCGGGGCGTCAGCACCTCGACCTCGGTGCATGATTCCCCCGCCGTGAGTACGGCCGGTTGCGGGTCCTGCTCGGGATTGGTCACCGGCGGCCTCCTCGATCTGCTGACGCCTGCGGTCAGCGTACCTCTCGTGGCGCGGGCCGCGGCAGGCTCATGGTGACGGCGGGTCGACGTGCGCGACGCTCTCTGCGGCATCCGTCCGATCCCCGCGCCCACGCAACAGGACGACGGCGGTGACCGAGGCGAGCACGACCAGCGCGCCGATCGCGAACCACCAGTCGGGGATGCTCGCCGCCATCGTCGATACGGACGACTCCAGCGCGAACTGGGTGTCGATGCCAACCAGTCCGCCGAGGTTGGCCGTGCCGTCGGTGAACAGCAGCAAGGCGCCCAGCGCGATCGACAACGCTCCGGTGATGATCATGGTCCACGAGTTGCGCCACCTGCCGATGCGCAGCTCGCGCGGGCGCATCCAGGTCATCGCCTTCGCCCCGAACCGGCGCCACAGCAGCGCCAGGATCAGCAGCGGCAGCACCATTCCGAGCGCATACACGGCCAGCAGCACGGCACCGTAGACGGGCGAGCCACCGAGAGAGGCGATCAGCAGGACCGACCCGAGGATCGGCCCGGTGCACACGCCCGCGACCGCATACACGGCACCGAGCAGGAACACCGAGACCGCCGAGGTGCTGTCCTCTCCCCCACGCCGCGAACGAGAGATCCCGGGTACGGGCACACCCAGCAGCTGCACGAGACCGACGACGATCACCAGCACCGCCACCGTCGTGATCAACGCGCCGCGGTTCTCACCCAGCAGTGACCCGAACAGGCCCGAGAACACCCCGAGCGGGATCAGCGTGACCAGCAGCCCGAGAAAGAACACGCCGGTGCGCGAGATCAACTTCGTGGGCGAGGTGAAGGCGTAGGCGAAGAACGCGGGCAGCAGCATGACCGAGCACGGACTGAGCAAAGAGAGGATGCCACCGAGAAACGCGCCGATATAGCCGATATCCACGGCGATCACTCCCCGACGCGTGCGAGTTCGCCGTCGATGACCTGGCGGAACACGTCGATGGGCTGGGCGCCCATCACGGGCGTCTGGCCGATCAGGAACGCCGGTGTGCTCTGCACACCGATGGCCTGGGCCTCTTGCGCATCGGCTGCGACGGCCTGCTGCAGCGCCGGGTCGTCGAGCGCCGTCTCGAATGCCGCCAGGTCGGGGACACCGGCCTCATCGGCGAGTTCGAGCAGCTGCTCGCGGGGCAGGTCTTTGCGCGAGTCGCCCTGGAACGCGTAGACGGCGTGGTGGTACTCCCAGAACAGACCCTGCTGGCCGGCGGCACGGGCGGCGACGGCGGCGTTGAACGAGTCCTCGCCGAACAGCGGGACGTCGCGCCACTCGATGCGCAGCTTGCCGGTGTCGATGTAGTCGGCGACGAGCTGGGGCATGGTGTCGAGCGCGAAGACGCCGCAGTAGGGGCACCGGTAGTCGGCGTACTCGATCATCACGACCGGTGCGTCCACGGCGCCGAGCGCCGCCACGTCGCCATCGATGCGACGCGAGAGGTCGGGCACCCGGGGCGCTTCGCTCTCTTCGACGGATGGGGTCTGCTGGCCTGTCGGCGCCGTTGCGGCGGCGTCGGGCTCTTCCTGACTCGGCCGGGTCAGTGAGGCGATCAGCAGCACGGCGATCAACGCGACGCCCGCGAGGGCGATGATCAGAATCCGACGGCGGGTCCGCGGTGCGCGGGCGGTGGTCACGACAGCATCCTCCAGGGTTCGGATCAACCCTATCGGCGGATCACTATGGGGTGCCTGTCAGCACCCCGCCGTCGACGGGGATCACGCGAGATACGGCAGAGAGTGTCTCGCTTCGGTGCGAGGCGATGAGCACCGTTCCGCGGTAGGCGGCGAGCGCATTCGAGATCACGCGCTCCGTTTCGGCGTCGAGGCTCGCGGTGACCTCATCGATGAGCAGGATGCGCGGCTGCCGTACCAGTGCCCTGGCCAGCGTGAGGCGTGCCCGCTGACCGCCTGACAGTGCGAGGCCTCCCTGCCCGATCGACAGATCGAGCGGGGCCCAGTCGATGGCATCCACACGTTCGAGCGTGCGGCGCAGGGTGTCGTCCGACACCGGAGCGGCGCCGCGCAGCAGGTTTTCGCGGACGGTTCCGTGGAACAGCGTCGCCTCCTGGTCGACGAAGGCGATGGTGTTGCGCAGTGCGTGTTCGTCGACGTCGCGCAGGGGCACGGTCTGACCATCGGCCGTGAACAGCTCGATCGTTCCCGACGACGGCTGCCATAGGCGGGCGGCGAGCGCGATGAGTGTGCTTTTGCCCGATCCCGAGCGCCCGGCCAGCCCGACATGCTCGCCGGGACGGATCTCGGCGGACCAGGCGCTGATCGCCTCGACCCGGTCGTCGTAGCTGAACGTGATGTCGCGCAAGCGCAGGCCGAGCGGACCGTTGGGGACGGGGCACGCCTGCCCCGTGGCGATGACGACGGGCGGGCGATGCAGGGCCCGGTCGACGCGCGCGGCGCTCGCGGTGAGCGGGTGCAACTGGGTGAGGGTCGTCGCGGCATCTGCGACCGCGGCGACGCCGGCGAGGGCCAAGGCCACGAGCATCGGCAGGGTTGCGGGCGAGATACGCGCGTCGCCGCCGAGTACGCCCGCTGCTGTCGCGCTCACCAGGATGACGGCGAGCACGGTCGTGGTCACGATGAGGTCGCGGATGCCCGCCACGAGCTGCCCGATCGTGCCGCGTCGGCGTCCGGCGCGTGTCGCCCGGTGCGTGGTGCGCAGCGCCTGAGCCGTCACCGCGTCGGCGAGCCCGTAGGACAAAACCTCGCGCAGCGCCCCGAGCGCATCGACGATCTGGCTGGACAGCTCTGCGCGCTGCTGCTGTTCCTCGGCGCCACGGCGGCGTGCAGCGCGCGCGAGCACCGGCACGGTGGCGACGACCAGCACTGCTCCGACCGCGAGCGCCGCACCGGCGGTCGGCAGTACGAGCAGGACGGCGACCAGCGCCGCGAGGAAGGCGGTCAGTGCGGCGGCGACCTGCGCGATGGTGTGGGCGTAGAAGAACTCGAGCTTCTCGATGTCGTCCATCGCGACCGCGGCAGCGCGACCGGAGTGCTCGCGCCGCCGGGCGGGCACGCTGCGGCTATAGGAGTCGAACAGCACCAGGCGCAGTCGCGCGAGAACACGGTAGGCGACGGCATGGGACCGATCCATCTCGTGCCAGGTGAGCACGGCCCGCGCGGCGACGAGCACCACCAGCCACACCCACCATGCCGTGCCGGGCAGAGTGCGCTCGACAACGGCATGGCCGACTCCCCAGGCGGCAAGCGCGCCGAGAGCGCTGAGGGTCAGTGCGCTGGTCGTCGCACTGAGATAGACCGAGAAGATACGGCCGCGCTCGGGGGCCAGTGCGGGCAGCAGTGCGCTGAAGCTGCGTCGCGATCCGTCTGCGCTCACACCGGCACCTCCTGGGCGTCGTCGACGGGCGTGGTTCGCCCGTGTGCGAGTCGCACCACGATGTCAGTCGACCGCAGGTCCTCGACCCGATGCGTGACCATCACCACGATGCGGTCCTCGGCCACATGACGCAGCGTCGTCATCACGTCCGCCGCGCGGGCGGCATCCAACGCGCTCGTGGGTTCATCGACGAGCAGCACCGGGCGCCGCGCCAACAGGGCGCGCGCGAGCGCCAGCCGTTGCCTCTGCCCGCCCGATAAGCTCATCCCCGCCTCGGACACCACGGCGTCGAACCCGCCGGGAAGCGCCCGCACCTCATCGAGGATCCCCGCAGCGCGGCAGGCATCCGCCAGCTCTGCGTCGGTGCGCTCGCCGGTGACGCACAGGTTCTCTCGCACGGTTCCGGCGAAGAGCACCGGACGCTGCGAAAGCACGGCCACGTCGTCGGGTCGTAGCGGACGCCCGTCGAGGGTGCAGATGCCCTCATGGGCGTGGATCAGCCCTAGCAGCACGTCGAGCAGCGTCGACTTGCCGGCGCCGGATGCACCGACGATCACGGTCAGTGTCCCGGTTCGGGCGACCAGCTCGACGCCGTCGAGCACATCGGCATCACCGGTCGGGTAGCGGTAGCGGACTCCGCGCACGTCGAGCCGATCGGCGGGCCCGCGAAGCCCCGCCGGGCGCGGGCGATCGGATGCCAGCGGCTCGGCGGCGGGTGCGGTCGGGGGGTCTGCGTGGAAGGCGCCGAGGGCCCGTAGTGCGGGTACCGCCGTCAGGCCGAGGAAGCCGGCATGCCACTGGCGGGACAGGTCACGGATCGGACGGAACGCCTCAGACACGAGGAGCAGGATGAGATAGGTCTCGAAGGCGGGTGGCTGACCCGATGCCGCCTGAACGACGGCGATCATGATGGCCGCGACGGTGCCACCCTGGATGGCGACATCGATCACGCCGGTCTCGGCGAGCGAGCCGCGCATCACCCGCTCGGTCGCCCTGCGAAGCGCCTCGGATCGCTCCTGCAGGCGCGAGCGGGTTCCGGGCACATCACCGAGAGCGCGCAGCATCGCCATGCCGCGGAGGGCATCGAGGTAGTCAGCACCCAGTGCCTCGTACGAGTCCCAGTGATCCAGCCCCCTGCGCGACATCATGCGTTTCCATGCCAGCGGCCCGATCAGTGCCAGTGCCACGGCGAGACCAGCGCTGAGTCCGGCCCAGGGGTTGACCACGACGAGGATCGCGATGACGATCGGACATGCCAGGAACACGAGCGCCAGGGCCGGAATGTACTTCGACACATACGCGTCGGTCCCGTCCACGCCGTCTGTCAGCGCGCCGCGCATCGCCCCATCCCGGCCGGTCGGATCATGCAGTCGTGTCGCCGTGAGCGCGGTCCGCAGCGTGCGCCGCCGCAGCGCAACCCGCACGTGCCCGCCGAGGTGGGAGGCGAGCGCATCTTGCAGCAGCATGAGCAGCATCCGCAGCACTGCCAAGCCGACGATCGCAGCGAGGGCTGCGAGTACTTGCGAGCCATCGCCGGAGACGACGGCGGCGAGCGCCCCCGCGATGGCGAACGCCTGCGCAAGGTAGGTCGCCGAGGCGAGAAGCAGGCACAGTACGGCGCCCGCCAGAAGTACGGGCGATCGGGCCGCCTCGCGCCACAGCTCGCGAACGATCATCATGCGGCGTGCTCCTGTTCGGTCGTCTGTGTGGTCGCTTGTTCGGTCATCGATGGCGCCGTCATTGTTCGCTGCACCGTGTCGGAGCGTAGTTGAGAATGGTTCTCATTCGCAATAGGATCCGAGACCATGCCCTCTTTGCGCACCGAGACCCGTCAGCCGAGCCGCCCCGGCACCAAGGCCGCGACCGTACTCGCTCCCGTGCTCTCGGTCGCTCTGCTGGGCGTGCTTCTAATCTCGGTGAGCATCGGCGCGATCAGCGTTTCTGCGCTGGACGCGCTGAAGATCGTCACCGGCCATCTGCTGCCCGGCATGCCCTGGATGAGCGACGGATCGCTCACCACGATGCAGGACAACGCGGTGTGGCAGTTCCGCCTGCCGCGAGCGGCACTGGCTGCGCTGACGGGAGCCTCTCTGGCCCTGGCGGGGGCCCTCATCCAGGCCGTGGTGCACAATCCGCTCGCCGAGCCATACATCCTCGGCGTCTCGGCCGGAGCGGGGGTCGGTGCGGTCTCGTTCATCGTGCTCGGGCTGGGCATCAGCGCCCTCGGCATCAGCGCATCCGCCTTCGCCGGGGCAATGATCGCCACCGCCGCCGTCTACCTGCTGGCACGCAAGGCCGGGCGGATCGCCCCGCAGCGGCTCATCCTGGCCGGCGTCGCCCTGGGCGCCCTGTTCAGCGCGATCACCAGCTATCTGACGATCTCAACCGACGCGCAGAACGTGTACAGCATCATGTTCTTCCTGCTCGGCTCGGTCTCGGCCGCGACCATGCAGCAACTGCTGCTGCCGACCCTGGCGCTGCTCGCCGTCGCCGCCTTCGCAATGACCCACGCACGACAGCTCAACGCGCTGCTGGCCGGCGATGATGCGGCGCGCGCACTGGGCATCGACGTCAACCGGCTGCGTACGACGACACTCATCGCCACAGCGCTGTTGACGGGTGCGGTCGTCGCCGTCTCGGGCGGCATCGGCTTCGTCGGCCTGGTGGTGCCGCACGTGGCACGGATCATCGTCGGATCCGACCACCGCAGGATGCTGCCGGTGGCCGTGCTCGGCGGGGCCGTCTTCCTGGCCACGTGCGATCTGCTGGGGCGCACGCTGGCCGCGCCTTCAGAGATCCCCCTGGGCGTGCTGACGGCGCTCGTCGGAGCCCCGTTCTTCTTGTGGCTGCTGCGTCGCGAACGCGCCGACCGGATGGGGATGAACCGATGAGGGTGCAGGTCGAGAAGCTCCAAGCCCGGCGCGGAGCGCGCACCGTGGTGCACGGCGTCTCGTTCGACGTGGCATCCGGATCCGTCCTGGGCCTGCTCGGCCCGAACGGCAGCGGCAAGTCGAGCCTGCTGCGCGCGATCGCCGGAATCGATGCGCCGATAGCAGGAGACGTGCGGTTCGACGGCGTCTCGGCGCACGACCTGACGCGCCGGCAGGTCGCACAGCGCGTCGCGGTGATGATGCAGGAGCACAGCGAGGAGTTCGAGATCCCCGTGCTCGAGCTCGTGCTGCTCGGGCGGATCCCGCACGGCAGTGGCTTCGGTCGCGACTCCGCCGCAGACGTCGCGATCGCGCTCGACGCACTGGAGCGGGTGGGCGCGCAGCATCTGGCATCCCGTGCGTTCTCGGCGTTGTCGGGCGGCGAGCGTCAACGCGTGCTGTTCGCGCGTGCGCTGACGCAAGACACCCCGGTGCTGGTGCTCGACGAGCCGACCAATCACCTCGACATCGCACACCAACTGGAACTGCTCGACTTGGTGCGTGCCAGCGGACGCACCGTTCTCGTCGCGCTACACGATCTCAATCTCGCCGCGACCCACTGCGACGCGGTCGGCGTACTGGCGGCCGGAGAACTCGTCGCGTTCGGATCCCCCGACAGCATCCTCACCCCCGACCTGATCCGCACCGTCTTCGCGGTCGAGTCGACGGCCATCACCCACCCGGCGACAGCGCAACGCCATCTGCTGTTCGACGCACTCGCCCGCACGCCTGAACACCGTGCATCCACACGCACAGTGCATCCCTGAGAAAGGAAACCACCCGATGAACACTCCCCCCTCGCACCCGCCGCGCGCTCGCTCCCGCGGCGGACGCCGCACGGCACTGCTGGGTCTGCTCGCGATGACACCGATCGTGCTGACCGCCTGCGGATCGGCCGTCGCTCCTGCCGGTGACGACGCACCGGAATCGCACGAGCAGGCGGTCACGATCGACAACTGCGGGCGTGAGCTCACGTTCGCGCACGCACCCCAAGCGGTCGTCGGCCTGATGCCGTCGCAGACCGATCTGCTGCTGCGCCTCGGTGCGCAGGATCAGCTGGCAGGGCAAGCGCAAGTGGCGACGTCAGAACTGCCCGCGGATGTCGCTTCGCTGGCCGCCGACGTTCCGGTGCTCAGCACCGACGCCCCGCCCGCGCGTGAGGATCTGCTGTCGGTCGCACCCGATCTGGTGGTCTCACCCACCGAGTACGAATTCACCGCCGAGCAGGGCTTCGCGAGCATCGAACAGCTCGCCGACAACGGCGCGCAGGCCTACGTGGCGACCGGCGGCTGCGCCGAACGCCGGTCGAGCGCCGAGGTCACCGATCTGCTCACCGACATCGAGAACCTGGGCAAGATTCTGCGCGCCGAGGATCTCGCCGCCGACCTCGCCGCCGACGCACAGGCGCGCCTGGATGCTGTCACCGAGGCTGTGCGCGATCAGGAGCCGTTGACGGTCGCCGAGATCTGGTCGGAGGGGAACATGCTCGGTGCGATCGGAGCCGGCATCGAGTACGACATCATCCGCACCGCCGGCGGAGACAACGTCTTCAGCCCCGATGCCCCCGAGTTCGCCGACTTCTTCTCGGCCGAGATCACCCCTGAAGAGATCGTCAGCCGCAACCCCGACGCCATCGTGTTCGGCGTTACCAGCGACGCACAGCATGAGCGTGTCGTCGAGTACCTGCGTGCGACGTTCCCCGACGTCACTGCCGTGCAGAACGACCTGCTGATCGCGGTGCCGCAGAGCGACTTCTACCCGGGCACGATCGGCAACATCGACGCCGTCGAGACGATCGCCCACCAGCTCTACCCTGACGCGTTCTGACACGTCGTGCGGGCGGCCCGGTGCCTGTGGCGTCGGGGCGCCCGCGCGGTGGCAGGTCGGCTAGATGCGGATCTCTGTGGCTCGGTCTCGATCGAGTCGCGCCGGCGCCGTGCGCGCCTGGCGTGCCCAGGAACGATCCATCAGCGGGCCTAGCGTGACGACGACCCCGAACAGGATTACGGCGGCGGCCAGCGGTGCCCACCACCAGCCCTGCGCTGCATAGGCGCCACGGCTGACCCCCGCCACGACTCCGACGAGGGCCGCGAACCCGGCGATCTGCAGCACCATGCGCCCGGATGGCTTGATCTGTCGAACCGCGGTCGGCTGCTTCCACGCCGCGACGAGCACGATGAGCAGCACCAGAAGCACGGGTGCGACAAACTGCACCACAACGGGCAGGCCGGTCATGTACGGAAGTAGCGCGAAGACAGACAGGAAGAGCCCCAGCATCACCCAGTAGCGCTTCGGCCGCGGCAGGTCACGGGCGTTGGCTTCTTGCGTTGCCGACGCGGCGCCAAGGCCTTCAGCGGGAGTCGAACCATCGCTTTCCATGCTGGAGACTCTATCTGCGAGCGCCGGGGCGCCGGCGCTGACCACGCCTCGAGATGATCTACGCCTCGGGAGAAACGACAGAGGCCCGGATCTTCCGCTTTGCTGCGGAATTCCGGGCCTATCTGTTGGCTGGGGTACCTGGACTCGAACCAAGAACAACTGAACCAGAATCAGCCGTGTTGCCAATTACACCATACCCCAAGGGCGGAACCTGAGCCCCGCACCGAGATACAAGCTTACCCGAGCTGTGCCCGGATGGCGAATCGGTGCGCACAGCCCGGGCGCGTCGCGCATGTGCGGCAACCACAGGCCATCACAGCTCCCCCATGCGGGCGGGGCGCACCCAGTATCGGAACACCGTCGAACGCGTGATCCGTGCCAGGTCGGCCAGCAGAGCGCCGACCTTCGTGCCGATGCACAGGCTCAAGAACATCATCGGTGCCGACGCCAGCGCCTGCGCGTCGAAGCTCGCCAGCGAGACCAACCCGATCGTTCCGGGCACCAGCAGCAGGAACGCCGGCTGGAACGACACGGTGGCCGGAATCGCCAGCGTCACACGCTCCAGCACACGCGCCGCGACGAACAAGATCGCCGCAGCGATACCCATCGCCACCACGTTGCCCACCTGTGCGCTGAACGCCGCGAGCACCGCATACGTGCCGGTCATCACCACGATGCACACCACCGTCAGTCGCACGCCCGACCCGAAGGCCAGGCCGATGCCGATCGCCAACACCACGACGGCGAACCACGACATCCACAGCGGCGGCAACGCCGTCCATCCCCCACCATCACCCGAAAGCTGCACAGCCTCGCCGACCAGCGCAGCCGACGCCGAATCGACACTCAGCCCCGTCAGCGCGGCACCCGAGTAGACACCGGCCGCCATGAAGGCGAGCATGATGAGCCCGTACATCAGGCGCGACGCCCCGGTCACGATGTCGGTCGAGGTCAGCTCCAGCAGGGCGTTCGTGATCAGTGCGCCCGGCACGAGAATCGCGATCGGCGCGCACACCGCGAACAGCGGTACCGGTCCGAGATCCAGCAACCCCGCGGCCCACCCGACGAGCACCGTTGACACGAACGCCGACACGAACGGGGCCACGGCGGCGGCCGCACGCACGCGCATCATCACCAGCATCAGGCCGCCCACGATGGTACCCACGAGCATCGCCAGCACCGCGGCCCACCACGGGCAGCGGAACAGCACCGCCAGGCCCAAGGACAACAGCCCACAGCCCAGCACGCTCTGAACGCCAGGCAGATGCCGGGGCGTCGCCCGGATGGCAGCGATGCGCTGCGGGGCATCCTCCAACGCGACGGCACCCGACTCGAGGTCGCGCACCAGGCGGCTCGCCCGCGCCGACTGACGGAACGTCAGGGCCTCACCCTTGCCGATCACGGTCGTGGTCGCCGCAGAAGAACCCGGCCGGCTCACCATCACCATTTCCGGCAAGATGGCGAACTCCACCGACACCCCGGGCGCTGCAATACGGCTCACCTGTTCCAAGGTGCCGCGCACATCCGTGACGGACGTACCGCACTCCAGAAGCAGAACCCCCAGCTCACCGAGGATGACATCCGCCTCGGCCGTGGGAATCATAAGCTGTGCCGTATCCCGCGTCACGCCAGGTGATCGGCGAGAGCGCGCAGTCGACGCAGCGTCTCGTCCTTGCCCAGCAGCTCCATCGACTCGAACAACGGCGGCGACACCCGACGACCGCTCAGCGCAACCCGCGGCGGACCGTACGCCACGCGCGGCTTCAGCCCGAGCCCGTCGATCAGTGCCTCCGAGAGCGCCGGCTGCACAGCATCCGCAGTGAACTCGTCGACCGGCTCGAGAGCCGCGACGCACGCGGTCAGCACCTCGGCGGCGTTCGCCGGAAGCCCCTTCATGGCGTCGGGCTCATACGTCACCTCGTCGGTGAACAGGAAGCCGAGCATGCCCGGCGCGTCACCCAGCAGCTGCATGCGCTCCTGAACCAGCGGCGCCGCGCGGAATGCCAGCACGATCTGCTCGTGCGTCGGCTCGGCACCACCGAACACACCGGCGTCGGCCAGGTACGGCAGCATCCGCTCGGCGAAGTCCTTGCCCTCGAGCATGCGGATGTGGTCGCCGTTGATCGACTCGGCCTTCTTCTGGTCGAAGCGTGCCGGGTTCGGGTTGACGTCGACGATGTCGAACGCCTCGATGAACTCGCTCAGCGAGAACACGTCGCGGTCGGGCGCGATCGACCAGCCCAGCAGCGCCAGGTAGTTCAGCAGGCCCTCGTGGATGAACCCACGCTCACGGTGCAGGAACAGATCGGCCTGCGGGTCACGCTTGGAGAGCTTCTTGTTGCCGGTCTCACCGAGCACCAGCGGCATGTGCGCGAAGCGCGGCACGAAAGTGGTGACGCCGGCCTGGATCAGCGCGTCGTACAGCGCCAGCTGACGAGCCGTCGACGGCATCAGGTCTTCACCGCGCAGCACGTGCGTGATGCCCATCAGGGCGTCGTCGACCGGGTTCACGAACGTGTACAGCGGCACACCGTTGGGGCGCACGACGACGAAGTCGGGGAAAGAGCCGGCCGGGAAGGTCACCTCGCCGCGGATCAGGTCGTCGTAGGTCAGGTCCTCATCGGGCACGCGCAGGCGCAGGGCCGGCTGACGGCCCTCGGCGCGGAACGCCGCGCGCTGCTCGTCCGTGAGATCGCGGTCGAAGTTGTCGTAGCCGAGCTGCTTGGCGCGGCCCGCCGCCTCGTTGCGTGCGTCGATCTCTTCGGCCGTCGAGTAGCTCTCGTACAGCGCGCCCGTCGCCAGCAGCTTGTCGATGACCTCACGGTAGATGTCGTGGCGCTGCGACTGCCGATACGGGGCGTGCGGCCCGCCGACCTCGACACCCTCATCCCAGTCGATCTTCATCCAGGTGAGCGCGTCGACCAGCTGGCGGAAGCTCTCCTCGCTGTCACGGGCCGCGTCTGTGTCTTCGATGCGGAAGATCAGCTTGCCGCCGTTGTGGCGCGCGTATGCCCAGTTGTACAGCGCCGTGCGCACCATGCCGACATGCGGCAGGCCGGTCGGCGAAGGACAGAAGCGCACGCGAACGTCGGAACCGGTCGCGGTGGTGGTGAGGGGATGCACAGTAGCCATATCCCCTCGATTCTATCCGTGCCCGATGCCTCTCACCGGGCCTGCCCGCCCCGATGATCCACCGCAACGGCCGCGGTCTGCACGTGCGGGATCACCTCACCGTCGCGGCGCTCGTCGATGACCGCGTCGAACGCCTGGCGAAAGCGCCGACGATCGGCATCCGACAGCGTCGCATAGAGCGCGCCGGCCCCGGCCACTCCCCCGACGACCGATCGCCACAGCATCTCGGGCGTGGGACGCCACGTCCAGATGTACTCGGTGACGACGGGCTGCCAGCCCGCGCCGCGCAGCATGCGCTCGAAACCGGATGCCGTCCGCTCGAAGTCCTTGTCGGCAGGCAGCCGCGCACCCGCCAGTGGCGTCACCCCGGCCCGCGCGGTCACCTCGCCCCACAGCGATGCCGGCGACGCCGACCAGATCGACGCAGCCACGGCTCCCGCAGCCACACGGCGCAGCTCAGACGCCGCAGCAGACGGATCAGACACATGGTTCAGCACGAAGTTCGCGACGACGACGTCGAACGCGCCGTCGTCGAACGACAGCGCGGGCAGGGCGTCCGCCGTGATCGTCAGGGTCGGATGCTGCCGCGTGGCCACCCGGCGCATGCTCGCCTCCGGCTCCGCCGCGGTGACCCGCCATCCGGCATCCGACCAGGCCGCCGCGAGCGTACCGTCACCGGCGCCGACGTCGAGCAGCGACCGCCCGCCGGGCACACCGAGGTGCGCACGCAGCACCTCTCCCGTGCCCGCGCAGAGCTGCGCGTACGAGGCGGCGTACGCGTCGCCGGTTCCGGCCCAGCTCACCGGCGCGCCATCACGCCTCGCGGATCCGCCCGAGCGGCGAGAGCACGATGATCGCGATGACGATCACCAGCGCCACCACGCCGAGCCCGCCATACCCGAACTGCGTCAGCACGAGACCCGCACCCGCGGCACCGGCCGCGGCGGTAAGACTCATCAGCGAGTCGCTGAGCCCCTGACGCCGCGGACGCATCTGCACGGTCGATGACTCGGTCAGCAAGGCCGCACCGGCCACCGTCGCCGCGCTCCATCCGAGCCCGAGCAGGATCAGGGCAACGATCACACCGGCGGCATGCTCGCCCGCGAAGATCGCGAACAGCAACGAGACCACGAACATCCCTTGGCCGAGCAACACCACCCGCACACGCCCCCACCGGTCGGCGAGGATGCCGAAGACCGGCGACAGGCCGTACATGCCGGCCACGTGCAACGCGATCGTCACGCCGACAAGCAATGTGACATCGGTGCTCGTCGTGGCATCCCCACTGGCACGGTGCGCCATGTGCGAGAGGTGGATCGGCGTCATCGCCATCACCGACGCCATCACCGCGTGCGATCCCGACACGGCGAAGATCGCGTAGCGCGCCGTGACCGGACGATCAATGTCAGAGCCGAGCGCGGCGGCCTTCGAGGGCATCGCCGCCAGGTTCAGGGCCGTCAGCAGCGGGTCGGGCCGCAACGCGACCAGGTACAGCACGAGCGCCGCGGCCTGCGCCACGAGCGAGAACAGATATGCGCCGGTGAGCGGAGGCATTCCCACCATCTGCCCGAGCGCCTCACCGGGGGTCAGCAGCAGTGGCCCCGTCACACCGCCGATCGTCGTCGACCAGACCACGATCGACAGATCGCGTCCGCGGTGCTCGGGCGCCGCCAGGTCGGTCGCCGCGAAGCGGGACTGCAGATTGCCGGCGTTGCCCATGCCGATCATGATGATTCCCACGAGCAGCAGCGGGAACACCCGAAGCGCCGCCGCGAGGATCACCACCCCGATGCCGATCAGGGCGAACAGATTGCCGGCTGTCAGCGACAGTCGGCGACCCCGACGCGCGGCGAAGCGAGCCAGCGGGATCGCGAACGCAGCCGCCCCCAGAGTCACGGATGCCGTCGCCAGGCCCGACAGCGCATCGTCCCCCGACAGATCGGCAGCCAGCAGCGCACCGAGCGATACGGTCGCTCCGAAGGCGATGCCGCCGAGCACCTGGCCAAGCGAGAGGATGAGAACTGTACGGCGCTGCAGCCCCGGCAGTGCCTCAGCGGTGATCGAGCTCACGATCGGGGTGCCGCGTCGCGCACCGTGTTGCGCATGACACCCAGGCCGCTGATGTCCACCTCGACGACATCGCCCGCCACCAGCTCGCCGACACCGGCCGGTGTGCCGGTCATGATGGCGTCACCGGGCAGCAGCGTGAATGCCGCCGACGCATAGGCGATGATGTCGGCGACCGAGTGGATCATGTCGGTCAGCGGCGCCTGCTGGCGCACCTCACCATTCACCCGCGTCTCGAGCCGTGACGACGCCACATCGAGCTCGGTCTCGATCACGGGCCCGAGCGGGCAGAACGTGTCGAACCCCTTGCCCCGGGTCCACTGGCCGTCCTTGCGCTGCAGGTCGCGCGCCGTCACGTCGTTGCCCACGGTGTAACCGAACACGTAATCGAGGGCATCCGCCGCGTCGACGTTCTTCGCGATGCGTCCGATGACGGCCACCAGCTCGCCCTCGAACTCCACCCGCTCCGAGAGCGAGGGACGCACGATCGCGTCGCCCGGACCGATCACCGCCGTGTTCGGCTTGAGAAACAGCAACGGCTCCTCGGGGGCGACGTTGCCGAACTCGGCGGCGTGGTCGTGGTAGTTGCGCCCGACGCAGACGATCTTCGATCGCGGGATCACCGGCGCCAGCAGCGCGACGTCGGCGAGCGGGATGCGCTCGCCCGTCGGTTCGTAGCCGGCGAACATCGGGTCGCCGTCGAGCACGACCAGGTCTGAATCGTCAAGGATGCCGTAGCGGATGCCGTCGTTGTGGCTGAAGCGCGCGATCTTCACTCCGTCAGCCTATCCGCCACCCTCGCACGCGGCTCGCCCCGCCCCCTCACTTGCCACCGCTCCCGCGTTCCACCGCCGACACCCCCACTTCGCGTCGACACCCCCAGCTATGGGCGCCCACAAGTGGGGGTGGCGACGCCAGATGGGGGTGTCGGCGAACCCGGCGCGGCGGGGCGAACGCGTCCCGGCGGGGCGCGGCGAGGCCGGCCTCACCCGGGCGGACGGACACCGAACGCCGCGAGACGCGACCCCAGAACATCGGCGGTGCGGATGTGATCGTGCCCCCACCGGGCGAACCGCCACCCGGTGACGCCGCGCACGTCATCTTCGCGGTACTTCTCGTCAAGCACCGCCTGCTGTGCCGACGGAGCTGCTCTGAGCGCAGGCTCGGTGTACTTCGCCGCTCCGTCGAACTCGCCGAAGCACCGTGCATGCGGAAAGGCGAAGTCGAGCCAGTACTGCTGACCCTCCGAGCCGGTGACGGGTACCTGCAGGTCAAAGCCACGGAACCCGAGCGTGTGCAGGTGAGCCCGGCTGACGCTCTCGCCCGGCAGATCCGCGCGCCCGTCGGCGAACTCCAGCGCGCGACGAGCCTGCCGTACGCCGCGCAGTCCAGGGGCCGCGAGCCGAGCGGCGTCCTCACGCCATGCGGCGTCGGCTTCAGCATCCACGGTGAATCCGTCGACCGCCGCACGGCGCAACGCGGCGTCGGCGCAGGCGACCGCCGTCGGGAACGAATACGTGCGCGCGATGTCCATCGCGGTGCGGGTCGGCGATGTGACGCGGATGCCGTCGATCTCGACGATGTCGGCGGGATCCACCTTCATGTCGCGGCGGATGACGTTCGCGATCACGCGACTGTGGCGTCGCCCGTCAACCAGCACCTGCACGGGTGCGGCCCCGACGCGGTACAGCGGCAGACCCCACAGCGCCGCGGCCGAGGTATGGGTGAACACCGGGCCGGGCCCCGGGCTCGCCGCGTGCACCGCGAGCACGCGGATCAGATGCCGCCCTTCCCACCACAGTTCGTCCCAGACCTGCGCAGACACGTAGCTGCCACGGTGCAGACGGAGCAGTCGACCGGAATCGAGGTCCGAGCGCATCTGACGCTCGCTATAGCCGGAGGCCAACACCTGATGTCGAGACAGCACCAGCTCTCGTGCCTGCGGAATGTCGATACGGCGACGCATCCCCACAGGATGTACGCCGGTCTCCCCG
The DNA here is from genome assembly GCF_028747645.1 of Microbacterium esteraromaticum. Taxonomy (NCBI): domain Bacteria; kingdom Bacillati; phylum Actinomycetota; class Actinomycetes; order Micrococcales; family Microbacteriaceae; genus Microbacterium; species Microbacterium esteraromaticum. The sequence goes on along the minus strand of NZ_CP118100.1, from coordinate 1,394,007 downwards.
AATCAGGCGCTCTCCACAGCCGCTCACGCGATCCGCGCGAATCGGTGGATTGTGCAGAACGAGTCGCCCCGCGCCGACACCCCCACTTCGCGACGACACCCCCGCCTGCGGGCGTCCATACCTGGGGGTGTGGGCGGCAAGTAGGGGTGTCGGCGAATCAGGCGCGCAACGCGAGACAGGCGAGCGCGAATCAGGCTCGCAGCGCGCGCTCAGTCCAGGCGGGTCAGCCAGCCGTGCTTGTCTTCGCGGCGGCCGTACTGGATGTCGGTGAGCTCCTCACGCAGCGACATCGCCAGCTCACCGAGAGGCTGCTCGTCCTCGAACTCGTCCGAGACGAGCGCGCCGATCGGAGTGACCACCGCGGCCGTGCCGCACGCGAACACCTCGACGATGTCGCCCGAGGCGACACCCTGGCGCCACTCATCGAGCGAGACCGCTCGGCGCTCGACGGTCAGACCGCGATCCTCGGCAAGCTGCAGCAGCGAGTCGCGCGTGATTCCCTCGAGGATGCTGTCGGACTGCGGCGTGACCACGCGTCCGTCCTTGTGCACGAACACGACGTTCATACCGCCGAGCTCCTCGACGTTGCCGTCCTGATCGAGGAAGACCACCTGGTCGCAGCCCTTGGCACTGGCCTCGGCCTGCGGCAGCAGGCTCGACGCATAGTTGCCGCCGGTCTTGGCCGCGCCGGTGCCACCCTTGCCCGCACGGGCGTAGTTTGTCGACAGCCAAATGCGCACCGGCTTGACGCCACCGCTGAAGTAGGCGCCGGCGGGAGAGGCGATCACGTAGTACGCGACCTTCTTGGCCGGGCGCACACCGAGGAAGGCCTCTTTGGCGAACATGAACGGCCGCAGGTACAGGCTCTGGTCGGCGCCCGACGGCACCCAGGCACCGTCGACGGCGATCAGCTCACGCAGCGACTGCACGAAGTACTCGGTGGGCAGTTCGGGCAGCGCGAGCCGGCGAGCACTGCGCTGCAGCCTGGCCGCATTGCGGTCGGGGCGGAACGTGTGCACCGACCCGTCGGCGTGGCGATACGCCTTGATGCCCTCGAAGATCTCCTGACCGTAGTGCAGCACGGCAGCGGCCGGGTCGAGCGGGATCGGCCCGTAGGGCTGCACCCGCGGACGGTGCCAGCCGCCCTTCTCAGACCAGCAGATGTCAACCATGTGGTCGGTGAAGTCGGTGCCGAACCCCGGGTTGGCCAGCACCTCGTCGCGCTGAGCAGGGCTCTTCGCGGCCAGGTTCTTGGTCACCGTGAACGTGAGCGCTGCGGTGTCGGCGGGAGTGGAGCTGTCGGTCATGTTCGTCCTCTGTCGGGAAGCCGCGGGATCGTCGGATGCTGCGGCGGTGCGCATAGTGTCAGATTACGCCTGCAGCAGCGCGATGATGGCGTCGCCGGTCTCGGTGGTGCTGCGGGCGCGGTCACGGCTCGCGATGTCGGCCTCGACCGCACGCTGCACGCGCGCCGCCTCGTCGCTGAGTCCGAGGTGGTCGAGCAGCATGGCGACCGAGAGGATCGCGGCCGTCGGATCCGCCTTCTGCTGACCGGCGATGTCGGGCGCCGAACCGTGCACGGGCTCGAACATCGACGGGAAGGCGCCGTCGGGGTTGATGTTTCCCGAGGCTGCGAGGCCGATGCCGCCGGTGACGGCGCCTGCCAGATCCGTGATGATGTCGCCGAAGAGGTTGTCGGTGACGATCACGTCGAAGCGAGAGGGGTCCGTCACGAGGAAGATCGTGGCCGCATCGACGTGCAGGTAGTCTACGGCCACATCGGGGTGCTCTGCGGCGACGGCGTCGACGACGCGCCGCCAGATCGCGCCGGCGTGCACGAGCACGTTGGTCTTGTGCACGAGCGTGAGCTTCTGGCGCCGGCGCTCGGCCAGCTCGAACGCGTAGCGCACGACGCGCTCGACGCCGAAGGCCGTGTTGACGCTGGTCTCATTGGCGACCTCGTGCGGGGTGCCGGTGCGGATGCTGCCGCCATTGCCGACATAGGGCCCTTCGGTGCCCTCGCGCACGACGACGAAGTCGATCTCGCCGGGGTTGGCGAGCGGGCCGGATGCGCCCGCGAACAGCTTGGCCGGACGCAGGTTGACGTAGTGGTCGAGTCCGAACCGCAGCTTGAGCAGCAGACCGCGCTCGATGTTGGCGTTCTTCAGACGCGGGTCTCCGGGGACACCGCCGACCGCGCCGACGAGGATCGCGTCGTGCGCGCGGATGGCGTCGAAGTCTTCGTCCGAGAGGGTGTCACCGGTGGCGAGGTAGCGGTCCGCGCCGAGCGAGAACGGCGTCTTCTCGAACGTCACCTCACTGTCGGCGGTGACAGTGTCGAGCACTCGCTCGGCCTGTGCGATGACCTCACGGCCGATCCCGTCGCCGGGGATGACAGCCAACTTCACGACGCGCGACATGTGTCTCCTTGACAGTGCGGGTCGGCGACGCGGGTCGCCGCCGACACTGCTTCCCAGCGTAGCGCCGGCGACGACACTCCCCTGTCCTCATGTCGCCCGGTTGGCATGTCGCGTGATCAGCGCTTGGCGTCGCGGCTCGGTCGCAGGGTGATCGCGCTGATCACCATTGCGGATGCCACCAGTAGGGCGCCGATCAGCGAGGTCGTCACGATGCCGCTGTCGAACGCGTGGATCGCCGCCTGCCAGAGGGAATCGCCCACGGCCGGCGGCAGGCCCTCTGCCGCCGCGTATGCCCCGGCAAGGGTCTCACGCGCCTGGTCCGCCGTCTCAGCGGGCACGTTCTCGGGAATCACCAGCGCACCACGGTAGAAGGCCGTGATGATGCCACCGAGCACGGCAGTACCGAGCACGGCACCGAGCTCATAGGCAGTCTCGGAGACGGCACTGGCCGCTCCCGCCTTCGCCGGCGGGGCGTGCGAGAGGATCAGCTCATTCGACACGGTCTCGGCGGCGCCGATGCCCATCCCGAGCACCACGAACGCCGCCATCAGCCATGCGACGCTGTTCAGCTGTGCCGTCATGGCGACGATCACGTACCCGAGCACCGAGAGCGAGAGCCCGACGGGAACGACGATGTGCGGTGACACCCGGCGCGAGATCGGCACCACGCTGAGCCCCGCGACGATCATCATCGCCATACCGGGCACCAACGCGAGCCCGGCGACCATCGGCGACAGCCCGAGCACGAGCTGCAGTTGCTGAGGCACGAAGTAGAGGAAGCCCACCAGCGCGACGACGCTGAGCAGGTTCACCAGGATCGCACCGCTGAACCCACCGCGCCGGAAGAGCGCCATGTCGAGCATCGGCACCTCGGCGCGCAGCTGGCGCCGCACGAACAGGAAGCCCACGAAGACACCCAACAGCGCCAGCACGCCGGCGAGTGCATTGGGACCGTCGACGGCGAACGATTTGATCGCGTAGACAACGGGCACCATCGCGCCCATCGACATGAGGATGCCGAGCGGGTCGATCCGGCCCGGGTTCGGGTCACGGCTCTCGGGCAGCAGCCAGAAGCCTCCGATCAGGAGCGGGATGAGCATCGGCACGGCAAGCAGGAACACGGAGCCCCAGGCGAAGTGCTCGAGCAGGAATCCACCGACCACCGGACCGAGTGCCGAACCGGCAGAGAAGGCGGAGGCCCAGATGGCGATCGCCAGTCGACGCTGATCACGGTTGGGGAACACCGACCGCAGCAGCGAGAGCGTCGAGGGCATCAGCATGGCGCCGAAGAATCCGAGCCCGACACGGGCGGCGATGAGCAACCCCGCCGTCGGCGCGAACGCGGCCAGCACCGAGACAGTGGCGAACCCTGTGGCGCCGATGAACAGCATCCGACGGCGACCGAAGCGATCGCCCAGCACTCCCATGGTGACCAGGAGGCCGGCCAGCACCAGCGCGTATGAATCGATGATCCAGAGCTGCTCGGCTCCGGTCGGGGCGAGCGCAAGCGAGATCTCGGGCAGCGCGAAGCTCAGCACTGTGTTGTCGATCGAGACCAGCAGCACCGGCAGCATTAGCACGGCGAGCGCGGCCCAGCCGCGGACGCCGACGCGCGGGCCGTCCTCGGAAGTGAGTCGGATCGTCGCGGTTGTGGACATGGGGTGCCTTTCGATTACTGAACCGTCCGGATGGTACAGTAACACGTATCGCCCCATCGACGCACGCTGAGGAGAGAGAAATGCCCCGCCCCCCTTTGGCCCGAGAGCGCGTCCTCGACGCGTATGTGCAGATCCTGATCGCCGACGGTGAACGCGCCGCGACGCTCGATGCCGTCGCCCGTGCTGCCGGCGTCTCGAAGGGTGGACTCCTCTACCACTTCGCCTCGAAGGATGACCTCGCCGCCGCGCTGATCGAGCGGCTGCTGAGCCTGACCGATGACGATCTCGACCGCATGCGTCAGGCATCCGAGCACCCGATCGCGTACTACGTGCGCACCTCGGTGATGGAAGATGACGCCCTCGACCGGGCATTGATCGCTGTGACGCGCCTGGCTCAGGGCGGCTCAGCACCAGCATCCGACGCCCTGCGCGAGTCCCGACGACTGTGGACCGAGGCCATCCGCCCGCACGTGCGTGACGACACCGCGCTCGAGCTGGTCATGTTGCTCAGCGATGGGCTCTATTTCAACAACTCACTGATGAACCACAGCAACGCACCCGAGCACTTCAGCGACTTCGTGCCCACCGGGCGGGCTCTTGCCGATCTCGTCGAGCGTGTCACAACGACGACGCGGGCCCCGGAGACCCCGGAGCCCGCGTCGCATACGCCGTGAGAGGGTTTATGCCTCGACGATCTCGATCTGGCGGAACAGGTCAGCCTCGATCGCGGCGCTGACGTCTTCGAGCAGTTCGTCCGAGACGGGCGAATCGAGCGTCAGCACGCTCAGCGCCTGTGCACCGGCGGCCTCGCGCGCGATCTGCATACCCGCGATGTTGATGCCCGCCTCGCCGAACTTCTGTCCATACACGGCCACGATGCCAGGCCGGTCGGTGTACATCATCACGACGTGGTGCTTCTCGATCGGCAGTTCGATGCCGTGGCCGTTGATCGCGACGAGCTTCTCGATCTGCTTCGGCCCGGTGAGCGTTCCCGAGACCGAGAGCTGCGTGCCGTCGGAGAGCGCGCCGCGCAGGGTGATGACGTTGCGGTATTCCTCGCTGATGTCGTCCTGCAGCATCCGCACCGCGACGCCGCGCTGCTCTGCCAACAGCGGCGCGTTCACGTACGAGACGGTGTCGCCGACGATGTTGGTGAACACTCCCTTCAGCGCGGCCAGACGCAGCACGCTGACGTCGTAGTTGTTGAGTTCGCCGTGCACCTCGATGTCGAGGCTGGTCAGCGGCGCCTGCGCGAGGGCCGAGAAGATCTGGCCGAGCTTCTCGACGAGCGGGATGCCGGGGCGCACGTACGGGTCGATGACGCCCCCGGCGACGTTGACCGCGTCCGGCACGAGGTCTCCGCCGAGCGCGAGCCGCACCGATCGGGCGACCGAGACGCCCGCCTTCTCCTGCGCCTCTTCGGTGCTCGCACCCAGGTGGGGGGTCACCACGACGTTGGGCAGACCGAGAAGCGCCTGCGCGGTGCTGCCCTCGGCGGGCGGCTCCGAGGTGAAGACGTCCAGTCCGGCGCCGGCGATCTCGCCGGCGACGAGGGCCTCGTGCAGATCGGCCTCATCGATCAGACCGCCGCGGGCGACGTTGATCACGAACGCCGTCGACTTCATCGCGGCGAACTGCTCGGCGCCGATCATTCCCGTCGTCTCGGGGGTCTTCGGCATGTGGATGGTCAGGAAGTCCGCCTCGGCGACCAGTTCGTCGAGCGTGACCAGCTGCACCCCGAGCTGCTGCGCACGGGCGCTGGTCACGTAGGGGTCGTAGGCGATCACCCGCATGTCGAACGCGTTCAGCCGGGCCGCGACGAGAGCGCCGATCCGGCCGAGCCCGACGATGCCGACGGTCTTCTCGAACAGTTCCGTGCCCGTGAACGAGCTGCGCTTCCAGGCGCCGGCCGACAGCGAGGCATGGGCGGCGGGGATGCGGCGGGCGAGGCTCAGCACGTGTCCGACGGTGAGCTCGGCGGCCGAGACGATGTTCGACGTCGGTGCGTTCACCACCATCACACCGGCCGTCGTGGCCGCCTTGATGTCGACGTTGTCCAGGCCGACACCGGCACGGGCGACGACCTTCAGCTTCGGAGCGTGCGCCAGCGCCTCGGCATCAATGCGGGTCGCGGAGCGGACCAGAACCGCGTCGGCGTCGGCGAGCGCCGCGAACAGCGCCTCTCGATCGGTGCCGTCGACCTCACGTACATCGAAATCGGGCCCGAGCGCCGCGACCGTCGCAGGCGAGAGGACTTCGGCGAGCAGGACGACGGGCTTGGTGATTGTCTGATTCGGCACGGGGATCCTTCGGGGCAGCGCGGCAGGGAGGGGTCAGACGATGCGCCGCACGCCTTCGGGGCGCAATCGGGACACACTTTACCCGAGCAACCGAGTGCGTCCCGACCGTGTGACACGACGTCCGCCCCGGCTCTGGCCGCGGCACAGGTCGGGTCAGGTCAGCGGTCAGCTCAGCAGCGACGCGCCGTTGCGCAGCGCGTAGCTGAGTGTGTCGAGCCAGAACACTGCGCTCAGGCCGAGACCGGCGAGCATCACGAGGGTGAATGCGCCGAGTGAGCGCCGTCGACTGAGCGACAAAGCGATGACGAAGACGACCATCGGCACCAGCGCGGGCAGCAGCAGCACCGCCCATCCATAGCCACTGAGCCCGGCCTGCGCCATCTGTGTCAGGTAGAAGATCGCGGTCCACACCAGAAACGCGTAGGCCATGCCGAACAGCCCGACGAGGGCGCCGTGCATCGCCGACCTGAGCTTGCCCGGCGCGGCCTGCTGAGGTGTCGTGCTCTCGCTCACAGCGCAGCACCTCCCCCGGCGACAACGAACGGCCACGGCACCAGCAGCAGCGCTCCCACGATCAGGCCCGTGAAACGCACCCAGGTCTTGGAGTCGCGCGTCAGGACGAGCACGGCGGCGAACCACAGCGCCGGTGCGAGCACGGCAATCCCCAGACTGCCGAAGTAGAACGGCGCGGGCAGCATGAACATGGCTTTCGACAGCATTCCGGCACCGCCGACGAACCAGCCCACCGAGTACAGCAGGTAGACACCGCCGAGGATGCCGAGCATGAGCAGAGCGACGGTTCCGATGCTCTCGTCGCCGTCATCCTCCATCGCGTCCGCAGACGTCGCCGGGTCGGATGCCACCGCCGACGCTTCTGCGGACTTCGGTCGGCCTGCTGGCGTCGCCTTCGGCGTGCGCTGCTCCGGGCGTCGCGCTTCGAGCGCGTCGTCTCCGGCCCAGCTGAGGGCGTCGTCCTCGGGATCGGAACTCATGGCTCCAGCGTACCGATCCGCGCCACCTCTCCCCACTAAACTCGGGGCGACACCCCTGGGAGGCACGCGTGACCGACAGCGCTGACGAGACGACGAACACCGATGCGCCGGCGCGCTCCGAGCACCGCGAGTGGACGCCCTCCCCCGCGGGGAAGAAGAAGGCGACCACATTCCGGTGGATCGCGATGGCGCTGTGGATCGTGGCCATCGCCGGCGAGGCCGTGGCGATCTTCTGGCTTCTGCCGCAGCGCGTGGTCACCGGCGCTGACGGCACTCTGCTGCGCGATACCGACACCGGCCTGCTCGAGCAGCAGGGTGCGACGGTCGAGTTCCCGCAGTGGGCGTTCATCACCCTGCTGGTGATGCTGGTCGTGATCGCGGCTCTCGCCATCACCGGTTCGGTGCTGTGGAAGAAGGCCAACCGCCTCGATCCCGCGCGGCGCTCCGACACCGTGCGCTTCTTCGTGCAGAACCAGCTCGGCGCGATCATCGCGACCATCGCCTTCCTGCCGCTGGTGATCCTGATCTTCCTGAACAAGGACATGGACAAGGGCCAGAAGGCCACCGCCGGCATCCTCGGTGTCGTGCTCGCGGGTGTCGCCGTGTTCGTCGGCGCCGACTTCAACCCATCGTCGGTCGAGCAATACACCGCCGACCAGTCGACGGTCATCATGCTGCTCGGCGAGGACGAGGTCACGTGGGTGGACGGCGGCTCGGTGTACCACGTGTGCGACACGGTCTCGGATATCCAGACCGGCAGCGAGATCCGCTACGGCACCACCGGCGAGGCCATCGAAGCGCGAAAGGAGCGCCTGACGCTGAAGTTCGTGTCGGAGCTGCAGAAGTGCGGCCTGCCCGTTCCTGAGAACGCCGACGAGATCACCGACGCACTCCGCTCCATTCAGGCCGGCGACGTCGTGACGCTGCCTGCGCCGGTCTGGGCAGATGGCGACGCACCGGTGATGATCGAGGATGCCCCCGCGGGCGAGTGATCGGCTACGCCGCACTCACCGCACGGTCGAGAGCGGCACGCGCCGCCGAGGCGATGGCGGGGTCGGTCACGTCGTACCCCGCCGTTCCGCCACCCGGACCGCTCGGCGACGAATCAGCCGAGCGCCCTCGCGCCGACAGGTGCACAGCATCGACTCCCGCCGCCACGAAAGCGGCGATGTCGTCGGCACGGACGCCCCCACCTGGCATGATCTGCATTCGCCCCGCCGACTGACGCACGAGCGCGGTGATCGTGTCGAGTCCGTCGATGCTGCGCGCGGCGCCGCCGCTGGTCAGCACTCGGCGCACGCCGAGATCGATCAGCTGCTCGACGACCGACACCGGATCAGCAAGCGTGTCGATGGCGCGGTGGAAGACGACATCCGCGTCACCTGCGGCATCCGCCCACCGCGACATCGCTTCGACGTCGATCTCACCCCGACGGTCGAGAGCGCCGACGACGACCGCGCCGGCGCCGCGACGCACGGCATCGCGAACGTCGGAGGCAACCAGTGCGATCTCTTCCGCGTCGTAGACGAACCCACCCGACCGGGGCCGCACCAGGACGGCCAATCCTTCGGGCCGACCCGCCGCCGCCAGCACGGCATCCACCGTGCCGACCGACGGCGTGAGACCGCCCGTCTCCGCGAGCGCCTGACACAGCTCGACCCGATCGGCGCCGGCCGCGAACGCCGCACGGGCGCCCGCGGCGTCCTGCACCGCGATCTCGAGCTGAACGGCCGATCCGCGAGGCGCAGCCGTCATCGCAGCATCGCGACCGCGACGGCGTCACCACGCAGCGCGTCGGGGATGACCAGCGTCGACGTGCCGTCGCTTGCCGGCACGCTCTCGGCAATCGAACCGTCCGCCCAGCGAGCCTCGCGTTCGGCCAGCTCGGCGGGCACGGTCAGCTCACCGGACTCCGGCTCAAGCGCGTGCACGTGCACGCCCTCCGACGAGGTCGTGTAGCGCACCGGGCGCAGCGGCTCGCCGAAGCGCACCCACGGCCGTGTGCCGTAGATCGCGCTGCCGTTCTCGGTCAGCCAGGCGCCCATGGCGCGCATCGCCTCGAGCTGCAGAGCCGGGATCGAGCCGTCGGCAGCGGGGCCGACGTTGATGAGCAGATTGCCGTTCTTGGAGACGACATCGACGAGCATGCGAATCAGCTCCGCGCCGGAGAGCGAGTGCCGGTCGTCTTCGGCCTGGTTGAATCCGAACGAGTAGCCCAAGCCCCGCGTGGACTCCCACGGGTGTTCCAGAATGTCGGGAATGTGGCGGTATTCGCGGGTCAGGAAGCCGTGGTACGGCACTCCCCAACGGTCGTTCACGACCCCCTCGGGCACGGCATCGAAGTATCGGCTCAGCAGTGCGGCGACGGCGTAGTCGTCGGAGCCCTTTCCCCCATCGGGCCACTCGATGTCGTTCCAGAGCACGTCGGGCGAGAACTTCTCGACCAGTTCCTCCAGCTGGGCGGCCGAGTAGCGGGAGAAGTGCTCGTCGTGACGACGGAAGCGGAACAGATCGGTGTCGGACTCGATCGCGGGAAAGTCGCTGACGTGCCAGTCGAGTGCCCCCGAGTAGTAGACCCCGAACCGCGCGCCGGCACGACGCGTCGCGTCGTGGAACTCGGAGATGAGGTCGCGCTTCGGACCGCGGGCCACCGAGTTGAAGCCGGTGGTCGCGGTGTTCCAGAGGCAGAAGCCCTCGTGATGCTTGGTGGTGGGGATCACGTACTTCGCGCCGGCACCGACCAGCTCGCCGACGAACGCATCGGCGTCGAACGCGGAGGCATCCCAGAGGTCCGCGAGGTCTTCGTACGACGTTCCGGGGCCGTAGACCTGCTGGTGGCGTTCCCAGGTCGGGCTGCCGGCGATGCGCACGGTGTTTCCATACCATTCGGCGTACTGGTGCCACGCGTACGCATCCTCAGCGGGGATGTTCACGCCCTCACCGTGCTGCACCGCCCATGCAGGGACCGAGTACAGGCCCCAGTGCACGAAGAACCCGAGCTTCGCGTCGCGGTACCACTCGGGAACGCCCTGGGTCGGGTACGACGGGGCAGCGGCGCCGAAGTCGGGGCCGGTACGGGTCTCGAAGTTCAACATGCTCAGCTCTCCTGACGTCGGCTCACGTGCGCCGTGAGTGCGGGGTTTCCGGTGGTGTCAAACGGGTAGACGCCGGGTGCGAGGTCGCTGTGTCCAAGGCGCAGCAGATCCTGGTCGACCCCGCCCGGTGTGAGCGCCAGCGTCCAGTCCGCGGCGAGGTCGTAGAGCTCCGGCTCCAGATAGCCGATCTTGACCACGACGATGTCGGCGTTCTCGGGGTCGAGCCCCAGCATGCGGAAGTCGTCGAGGTGATGGAACGGCTTGCGGCGAGAGGTGATGATCGCGTGCAGACCGCCGACGTTGATGACCGCCTGGGTGCCGGCATCCGCGTCGCCCTCGGTGATCGAGAAGACCTCACCGCTGATGCGCACCGGGCCCGCCGGGCCCGCGTCGACCCCGGCACCGGCCTCGAGCACGATCTCGGCGCCGACGCCGGCCGCCTCGGCGGCTTTGACCGCGTCCGCGTCGAAGATCGAGGCGACGAGCGTCGTGACCGATCCGTCGGTGAGTTCTGGACGCCCCAGCAGCTCGGTGAGCGTCCAGGTGACATCTCCTGCGCCGCCGGCCGTCGGGTTGTCGCCCGAGTCCGAGATCAGGTACGGACGGGCGGCGCCCGGTGCGAGCGCCTTCTGCAGCGCACCGTCGAGCGTCGCCGTCGGTGCGACGAACACGAAGTCCTCGCGCGCGTCCCAGAACATGCGAGCGACGCGCTCGGCCTCACGGGCAATGAGCTGCTGGTCGTCGCCCATCACCATCACATACGCCTGGCAACGCGGTTCGTCGGCCCACGCGTATCCGATCCAGACCGACGCGTCGATCACGCCATCCATGGCCTCGATCCCGGGTAGCTCGGCGTAGATGCCGGCGGCGGGCTCCAGGCGCGTGCTGGTCTTCTCACCGGGCAGCAGCACCGGAACCGGCACCCAGGCCCGATACGGGCGACGCCGCAGCGGGTCGGCACCATGCTCGCCGCGCAGACGCGCGAGCAGGTTCCACACCGCTCGCTCCTTCGTGTTCATCCAGTCCTCGTGCGGCGCCATGCGGTAGCAGGTGAGCATGTCGACCTCGTCACGCAGGACCTCCGACACGTTGCCGTGCAGATCCATCGACGATGAGATCAGCGTCTCGGGACCGAGCGCCTCGCGGACGGCGACGGCGAGGTCGCCTTCGGCGTCCTTCATGCCGATCACACTCATCGCGCCGTGGATGTCGAAGAAGAAGCCATCGAAGGGTCCGTCACGACGGATGCTGTCGCGGATGCCCTCAACGATCGCATCCTTCATCCGCTGGTACGTCTGCGGTGCCACCGCTCCCCCGGGAAGGGATCGCCCGTGGTAGATCGGGGTCCACCGCGCTGCCGCCCTGAGCTCGCGTCCCTCGTCGAGGAACGGGTAGTACCCGAGGAGGTCCTCATCCGTGCGGATCGTGAACGCCTCGTCACCCGAGACGTGCGGCGAGAAGGTGCTGGACTCGATGGAGATGCCGGCGATGCCGATGCGGGGCGCGGTGAGTCCGCGCTCGTGGGCATCGGGCAGCGCGCCCATCCAGATCTGACTGGCGTCGAGGCGGTCGGTCATGCTGCTCTTTCTGTACGGGTGGAGGACGGATCAGGCGACGGGAACGAGGGCCAGGGCTCGCGCCGAGGCGATCGCGCCGAGCGCGACGGCATCGGCACCGTGGGTGGCGGGGCGGATGCGCAGCGGGATGCCCGTGACGGGGGCATCGGTGCGCAGGGCATCGTCGATACCCGGCTGCAGCAGGTGCCACGCGCGTGCCACACCACCGCCGACGATCGCATCGGAGATATCGAGCAAGGCCGCGGCACTGGCACACGCCGTACCGAGCGCGCGCCCCGCATCACGGAATACCGCCAGCGCATCGGCATCCCCCGCATCGGCCAGCGCGGCGACCTCACGCGAACCCGCAACAGTTCGCCCGGTGCGCGCCGTGTAGCGCAACGCGATGGACGTACCCGATGCCAGGGTCTCGAGGTGCCCGGTCTGACCGCACGTGCACGGCAGATCTCCGTAACCAGGCGTGTGACCGATCTCTCCGGCCGCGCCATGCGGCCCTCGACGCAGTTCGCCGTCCATCAGCACAGCGCCACCCACTCCGGTGCCGAGCATCACACCGAGCACGTCCTGCTCGTGCGGCGATGCTTCACCGAGCAGGAAGGCGTTGACGTCGTTCTCGACCGTGACCACACAACCGAGACGATCCGCGAGCTCGCTGGCGAGCGGAAAGCCGACCCAGTCGGTGAAGGTGGCGGATGCCGCACGAATGGAGCCGGACTCATGGTCGATCACTCCCGCGGCACCCACCCCGGCCGCACGTACGGTGCGGCCGGATGTGAGCTGGTGCACCAGACGCGCGGCAGCGTCGGCCACGGCCGATCCCCCGTCGGCGACGGGAGCCGGTGCCTCGCCGCGGGCGAGCACGCGTCTGCTCTCATCGCAGACAAGGACGGCGATCTTGGTGCCGCCGATATCGATACCGACGAGCAGCGGCCCCTCGAAAGAAGGCATGGTTGTGCCGTGATGGTCTGTCATAACAGTGTCAGCGTCCTCCGAGGCCGGCCATGGCAATGCCCTTGACCAGGTGCTTCTGCAGCGCGATCACGAGGATGGTCGTCGGGATCATCGAGATGATCGACGCGGCCATCTGCAGATCCCATCGAGTGCCGGTCAGGCCCGAGAAGCTCGCCAGACCCACAGGCAGCGTGCCGAGGTTGTTGTAGTCGACCGTGACGATCAGCGGCCACAGGTACGAGTTCCAGAACGAGAGGAAGGTGAACACCGCCAGCACAGCGACCGCCGACTTCGACAGCGGCAGGATGATCTGCAGGAATGTGCGCACGGGGCCGGCGCCATCGACGCGAGCGGCTTCTTCGAGCTCATACGGGATGCCGCGGAAGAACTGCCGCATCAGGAACGTACCGAACGCACCGAACGCGAACGGGAAGATCAGGGCTTGGTACGTATCGACCCAACCGAACCACTGCATGACCTGGAACATGGGGATGACCAGCACCTCGGCCGGCACCATCAGCGTCGCCAGGAACAGGACGAAGACCGCGTCGCGGCCCTTCCAGCGCAAGCGTCCGAAGGCGTAGCCGGCGGTCGTCGACACCACCAGGACGACGAGGGTTCCGGCGACCGAGGTGAACAGCGAGTTGCCGATGTAGGTCCAAAACGGACCGTACTCGAACACCTCGGCGAAGTTCGACCAGCGGATCTCAGAACCGAACAGCGACGGCGGCATCGCGAACATCTCACCATTGGGTTTGAGCGCCGAGAAGAACGCGTAGACCAGAGGCAACATGAACAGCAGCGCAGCCACGTAGATGGTGATGTGTGCGAGCACCAGGCGCACGCGCTCCCAGGGTGTCATCGGCGCACGCCCCGAGCGACGCTCGACCTCGACGTGCTCTTCGCCGTCGCGGGTCACCAGCGTCCGAGTGTCGGACTCTGCGACGTCAATGCTCATAGTGCACCCACCTCTTCTGCGCCTTGAACTGGATCGCGGTGACGGTGATGATCAGCGCGAACAGGATCCACGCGCCGGCAGCGGCCAGACCGAGGTCCTGGAACTTGAAGCCCTGGTTGTAGATCCACATCACCAGCGGTTGTGTGGCATTGCCGGGGCCACCACCGGTGAGCATCTGGGGTTGGACGAACACCTGCAACGAGGTGATCATCGTCATGATCGTGGCGAAGAAGATCGCCGGCGAGATCATCGGAACCATGATGCTCCACGTCATCCGGAACCCGCGGGCACCGTCGATACGCGCGGCCTCCATCACGCTTTCGGGCAGCTGCTCCAGGGCAGCCGAGAAGATCAGCATGTTGTAGCCGATCCCCTGCCAGACGCTCATGACGACGACCATGATCATCGCCCAGTTCTTGTCTGCCAGGAAGTTCGGCAGCTCGACGCCGAACCAGGTCTGCGCCAGGCCGTTGAACAGCCCCTGCGGTTGCAGCAGCATCTTCCACACCAGCACGTTGGCCACCATCGGGGTGACGACGGGGATGAAGAAGAGCACACGCAGCGCGCCGCGTCCGCGAATGCGGGGTCCGAGGCCGATGGCCAGCGCCAGCGAGAACACAACGCTCAACGGCACGTACAGCAACGTGAACACAATCGTGTTGCGCAGTGCGGGGAGGAAGTTGGGGTCCTCGAAGAGGCGGGCGTAGTTCGCCCCGCCGTTGAAGGTGCGCTCGCCGAACGTCGGCCAGTCGAAGAAGCTCATCACGATGGACAAGACGACCGGCACGATCGTGAAAAGGGCGAGGCCCACCAGGGCTGGGCTTGCGAAGCCCAGCGCCTGGCGCGCCTCGACCTTGGCGAGCGACCCCGAGCGCCGCTTGGGCGCGTTCGTGATCGTCATCTCTCGCTATTTCTGTTGGGTGTGGTCAGTTGCCGAATTGCTGCTGAGCGGACTCGAGCACTGCCGACATGGACTCCTGGCCGTTGTAAATGCTCACCAGCGACGGCTGGACGAACGTGCCGACCTTGGCCCAGTTGTCAGACACGTACTGACCCTGGACGTTCTCGAAGGCGGCGACGAAGGTGGCCTCGACCTGCTCACGGTACGCCTCGTCGAGCGACTCGAAGTAGAGCGGCTGGCTCTCGGCACGTGCCGGGTAGCTGCGACCCGAGGAAGCGATGTAGTCCTGTGCGTCCTTGCTGAGCAGGGAACCGAGCACCTTCAACGCGTCTTCCTTGTTCTCGCAGCTCTCGGCGATGCCGTAGCCCGAGCCGAGGATCAGGCTGAGGTTGCCGTTCTCACCCGTCGGCAGCGGTGCCATACCAGCGGCGAACCCCGCGTCGTTGGTGAGGTATCCGACGGCGTTCCAGGTGCCGTCGACGGCCATCGCGGCGTTCTCGCTGGTGAACTGGTTCTCGCCCCAGCCACCATCCGAGGCGGATGCCACGGGCGCGGCGACCTTCTGCTCGGTCACCAGGCCGGCGTACCACTCTGCGGCGTCCGCGAAGGCGGGGTCGGTGAGCTGCAGCGTGCCATCCTGTGCGACCGGCTGCAAGCCGCCCTTGGCGATCGGGAGCGCCTGCCACTGGAAGTCGCCCATGCCGATGCCGAAGCCGTACTTGCCATCGGTGGTGGCCTTGGCCGCGATCGCTTCGAAGTCGTCGAAGGTCCAGCCGATGCTCGGCAGGTCGGTGCCCGCGGCGGTGAGCTGGTCCTCGTTGTAGTACGTCAGCATCGTTGCGACATCGAAGGGCACACCGTACATGTCGCCCTTGTTCGAGAGGATCTCGAGGCTGCCCTCTGCGAAGTCAGACGCGGCCAGGCCGGCGGTGGCGAGGTCGTCGTCGGTCAGCTTGGTGAAGCCCGAGGTGTAGCTGGCGAGCATGCCGGAGTTCATGCCGGTGACGCAGGCCATGTTGCCGGAGGCCATGTTGGTGGTGAGCTTGGTGAAGAAGTCACCCCACGGCGCCGTGCGCAGCTCGACCTTGATGTCCGGGTTCTGCTCGCGCACGACATCCATCTGCGCCTCCAGCGCGGCCGTGTCGTCCTCGCTGCCGGCCCACATGTCGACGACGATCGTGTCGCCGTCCGCTGCACCACCACCTGCACTGGTGCAACCCGTCAGTGCAACCGCGACGCCAGCAACGGCGACCACTGCACCCACACGCATCTTCTTCATTGAATGTCTCCTCGCGGAAAGGTCATTTGATTCGGGTATCGAAACAACTTAGTGTTTCTCTGTACGAAGATACGCTGTCATAGTTCGCGACATGCCGCAACCCGAACATCCGATCTTTAGCCCCCGCACGCGGCATCCGCGTTGCCGGTAGCCTGACCAGCACCGACTCCAGAAAGCGAGCACATGAGCCCCACTCCTGACCACACGTCGGAGGATGCCGCCGTCCGGCTGATCCTCGACCTCGTCGCCCGCGGCGAGGCCGATTCCCGCAGCGAGCTCGCTGCGCGGCTCGGGATCGCCCCCTCGACGGTAGGGCTGCGCGTGCAGCGCCTGCTCGATGCCGGCCTTCTCGTCGAGGCCGGCGACGGCGCCTCGCGCGGTGGACGGCGCCCACGCGTTCTGCGGCTCGCCCCCGACAGCGGCGTCGTGCTCTCGGTCGATCTCGGCGGTGGCCACGCCCGCATCGGCCGACACGACCTCAGCGGCGCGCTGCAGCAGGTGCACACCTTCGACATCGATCTCTCCGACGGCCCCGTCGCCACCCTTGACACGCTCGTGCCCGCCCTGCGTGAGCTGACGGGCGAACATCGACTGCACGCCGTCGGTGTCGGTCTGCCCGGCCCGGTGGACATCACCACCGGCTCCGTCGATCAACCCTCGCGCATGCCCGGCTGGCCCGCGTTCCGGGTCGGCGAACACCTGCGGGCGAGCCTAGACGTGCCGGTCGTCGTCGACAACGACGCCAACCTCGCGGCGCTCGGCGAACATCGCGCACAGCTGGGCACCACGGGGCACAGCATCACCGTGAAGGCCGGAACCGCCGTCGGCAGTGGGATCATCGTGGCCGGCGACGTGCACCGCGGCGCGACGTCCGCAGCCGGAGACATCACCCATACGCGCATCGACGGCAGCGGCGACATCCCCTGTTCCTGCGGCAACACGGGATGCCTGGAGACGGTCGCGAGCGGCGCCAGCCTCGTTCGTCAAATGCGCGAGCGCGGGCGGTCCGATGTCGCCACCACGAACGACGTACTCCTGCTCGCGCGCGATGCCGACCCGGTCGCGACCACGCTCGTGCGCACGGCGGGCACGCATCTCGGCCAGGCGCTGTCCGGCGTGGTGAACTTCTTCAACCCGCATGCGGTCTTCCTCACCGGCAGCATGAGCGCCTCAGAGCCCTTCATCGCCGCCGTCCGCAGCCGCGTGTACGAGGCGTGTCACCCCCTGGCGACGCAGACCCTGCGCATCGAGGCCGCAGTCACGGGCGCCGACGCGATCCTGCACGGCGCCGCACGCCTCGCGCTCGATAGCCTGGAGTTCTCGGCCACCGCTGCCTGAGCGGCGCTCAGAGCCCTTTCAGGGTGAGCTCAATCACGGGCATCAGCACGTCGGGGCGCCGTACCGGAAGGTGCACGGTGAGAGTGCCCGCCGCCTCACCCGCGGGCGTCATATGCGACGCCTGCTGCTCCGGATCGGAGACGGTTGTCTTCAACCACGAACCATCGTTGAGCAGACGCGCGAACGAAACCTTGTCCCCGAGGTCGGGCAGGTGCACGAAGCCGAGCGGCCAGCTGAAGAGATGCAGGTACAACCGGTCGCCACGCCGGGTGTACACACCCTCACGAGGGGGCGTGAAGTCGGCGTGCCCGGCACCGACGATGGCGTCACGATGCAGCAGCATCCACTGCCCGATCTCGTCGAGCGTGCGCGCGTCGCGCGGCGCGATGGCACCGCGTCCGTCCGGACCGATGTTCAGCAGCATGTTGCCGTCCATCGACACCGAATCGGCGAGCATCTGAACCAGCAGCGTCGGCGACTTCTGGTCCATGTTGTCGCGGTGGTAGCCCCACGATCCGTTAAGCGTCTGGCAGGCCTCCCAGACCTGCGGCACACCACCCACGGTCAGCGGAGCCGTCGGCTGGTACTGCTCGGGAGTGACGAAGTCGGCCGGGATGCCCAACCGGTCATTCACCAGCATGTCCGGCTGCAGCTCTCGGCACATCGCCAGCAGTTCGGACGACGCCCAGTCCTCAGGCCCCTTGCCCGCCCAGCCATCCTTGTGCTCCGGGTAGGTGAAGTCGAAGAACAGGTAGTCGATCTGCCCATACTCGGTCAGCAGCTCCCGCACCTGCCCGTGCAGGTACGCGCGATACCGGGCCATGTCGCGGCCCGCGTTGAGCTCGCCGGCGTTCGGGTCATCGCGGCGGGGATGCACCCAGTCCACCGTGAAGTCGGGGTGATGCCAGTCGATCAACGAGTGATAAAGCCCCACCTTGAGTCCCTCGGCGCGTAGTGCGTCGACGTACTCGCGCACCAGATCACGTCCACACGCGTCGACCGATGTGAAGTCGGTGAGCTTCGAGCCCCACAGGCAGAAGCCGTCGTGGTGCTTCGTGGTGAGCACCACATAGCCCATGCCGGCCTCTTTGGCGGTGCGGGCGATCTGCGCAGCATCGAATCGATCGGGATCGAAGTGGTCGAAGTACGGCCGGTAGTCGGCGTCGGTGATCCGCTCGTAGTTCTGGACCCATTCGTGGCGCGCTGCCACGCTGTAGATGCCGAAGTGCACGAACAAGCCGAACCGGGCGTCATCGAACCATTGCTGTCGCATGCCTCCAGTCTGGCACAGACATCCGATGTCTATGCCAGGAGAGACAGAAATGGGCACCCCGCGGGGTGCCCATTTCTGTGGTTGAAGGATCAGCGTGCGGCGCTGCCCTCGACGTAGTCCTCGTCCTGCGACTTCCAGGCGAACAGCGAACGCAGTTCCTTGCCGGTGACCTCAATGGGGTGACCCTGCTCCTTCTCACGAAGGGCCAGGAACTCCTCGGCACCGTTGTCCTGGTCGTCAATGAAGCGCTTCGCGAACGCACCCGACTGGATGTCGGACAGCACGGCCTTCATGCTCTCCTTGACGCGCTCGTCCACGACGCGCGGGCCCGAGACGTAGTCACCGAACTCAGCGGTGTCGGAGATCGACCAGCGCTGCTTGGCGATGCCACCCTCCCACATCAGGTCGACGATGAGCTTGAGCTCGTGCAGCACCTCGAAGTACGCGATCTGCGGCTGGTAGCCCGCCTCGACGAGCGTCTCGAAACCGGCCTGCACGAGGTGGCTCATGCCACCGCAGAGCACGGCCTGCTCGCCGAACAGGTCGGTCTCGGTCTCTTCGGTGAAGGTCGTCTTGATCACGCCGGCGCGGGTGCCGCCGATCGCCTTCGCGTACGACAGCGCGGTCTGCCAGGCCGAACCCGACGCGTCGCGCTCAACGGCGATGATGTCCGGGATGCCACGACCGGCGACGAACTCACGGCGCACGGTGTGGCCAGGCGCCTTCGGGGCGATCAGGATCACGTCGACGCCCTCGGGCGCGTCGATGTAGCCGAAGCGGATGTTGAAGCCGTGCGCGAAGGCAAGCGTCTTGCCCGCGGTCAGCTTGTCCTTGATCGAGTCGGTGTAGATCGTGCGCTGGTGCTGGTCCGGCGCGAGGATCATGATGACGTCCGCCCACTCGGCAGCGTCGGCGACCGTCTTGACGGCGAAGCCGGCCTCTTCGGCCTTGGCGATCGACTTCGAGCCCTCCTTGAGGGCGATCGCGACCTCGACGCCCGAGTCGCGCAGGTTCATCGCGTGCGCGTGACCCTGCGAGCCGTAGCCGACGATGGCGACCTTCTTGCCCTGGATGATCGAGAGGTCGGCGTCGTCGTCGTAGAAGATCTCGGTGCTCACTTGTGTTTCTCCTTGATAGTGGTTCGGATGTGGGCCCGGCACGGGACGTCGGGCCCTGAGTCGGTTGTCTAGCCGCGCAGGACGCGCTCGGTGATGCTCTTGCTTCCGCGGCCGATGGCCAGCAGGCCGGACTGCGCCAGTTCCTTGATGCCGAACGGCTCGAGCGCCCGCAGCAGTGCCTGCACCTTGCCCTTGTCGCCGGTGACCTCGATCACCACGGCGTCGGGCGCGTAGTCGACGACCGAGGCGCGGAAGAGGTTGACGACCTCGAGCACGTTGGATCGGGTGTTGTTGTCGGTGCGCACCTTCACGAGCATGTGCTCACGCTGCACCGACGACGACTGCTCCAGCTCGACGATCTTGATCACGTTCACGAGCTTGTTCAACTGCTTCGTGACCTGCTCCAGCGGCAGTGCGTCGACATCCACGACGACGGTGATGCGCGAGATGCCGGGCACCTCGGTCACGCCCACCGCGAGGGACTCGATGTTGAACCCGCGACGGGCGAACAGGCCCGCCACCCGGGTCAGCAGACCAGGCGTGTCCTCGACCAGGAGGCTCAGCACGTGTGTCGACATGGCTCAGATCTCCTCATCGAAGGCGGGGGCGTGATCACGGGCGTACTGCACGTAGCTGTTGCTGACGCCCTGCGGCACCATCGGCCAGACCATGGCGTCGGCGCTCACCACGAAGTCGATGACGACGGGGCGGTCGTTGGTCTCCAGTGCGGTCTGGATGGCGGCATCCACGTCTTCCTCCTTCTCAACGCGCAACGCGAGGCAGCCGTACGCCTCGGCGAGCTTGACGAAGTCGGGGATGCGCACCGTGCCGTGGCCGGTGTTCAGGTCGGTGTTCGAGTGCCGACCGTCGTAGAACAGCGTCTGCCACTGCCGCACCATGCCCAGGGACGAGTTGTTGATGATCGCGACCTTGATCGGAATGTTGTTGATGACGCAGGTCGCCAGCTCCTGGTTGGTCATCTGGAAACACCCGTCGCCGTCGATCGCCCACACGACACGATCCGGCTCGGCGACCTTTGCCCCCATGGCGGCCGGCACCGAGTAGCCCATCGTGCCCGCGCCGCCCGAGTTGAGCCACGAGTTCGGGCGCTCGTACTTGATGAACTGCGCCGCCCACATCTGGTGCTGGCCGACGCCCGCCGCGTAGATCGCGTCCGGCCCGGTCAGCTCGCCGATGCGCTGGATCACGTGCTGAGGCGCCAGCAGACCATCATCCGTCGACGCGTAGCCGAGGGGGAACTCAGCCTTCAGCCCATCGAGATACGACCACCACTCCTCGGTGTCGGGACGGCTGCCCGAGATCGCACCGCGGAAAGCGGTGTCGAGGTCGACCAGCACGTCACGCACGTCGCCGACGATGGGCACATCCGCCGTGCGGATCTTCGAGATCTCGGCCGGGTCGATGTCGACGTGCACGACCTGGGCATTCGGCGCGAACAGCGACGCCTTGCCGGTGACGCGGTCGTCGAAGCGGGCACCGAGCGACACGATCAGATCGGACTCCTGCAGCGCCAGCACGGCAGGAACCGTGCCATGCATGCCGGGCATGCCCAGGTGCTGCGGGTGCGAGTCGGGGAAAGCACCCCGCGCCATCAGCGTGGTGACCACGGGGGCCCCCGTCGACTCGGCGAGCACACGCAGCTCGGCTGCGGCGCCACCGCGGATCACACCGCCGCCGACGTACAGCACCGGCTTCTTCGCGTCGGCGAGCAGCCGGGCCGCGGCCTGGATCTGCTTGCCGTGCGCCTTGGTGACCGGGCGGTAGCCGGGCAGATCGATCTTGGGTGGCCAGATGAAGGGCGCGACCGTCTGCTGAGCGTCCTTCGTGATGTCGACCAGCACCGGACCAGGACGGCCCGTCGAGGCGATCTCGAACGCCGCCGCGATCGCACCGGGGATGTCCTCGGCACGCCGCACCAGGAACGAGTGCTTCGTGACGGGCATCGTGATCCCCACGATGTCGGCTTCCTGGAAGGCGTCGGTTCCCATCAGCGTCGAGAACACCTGGCCGGTGATCGCGACCAGCGGCACCGAGTCCATGTAGGCGTCGGCGATCGCCGTGACGAGGTTCGTCGCGCCGGGGCCCGATGTCGCGATGCACACGCCCACCTTGCCGGTGGCCGCGGCGTACCCCTCGGCGGCGTGTCCGGCACCCTGCTCGTGGCGCACCAGCACGTGCCGCAGGCCCGAGGCGTCCATCAGCGGGTCGTAGACCGGCATGATGGCGCCGCCGGGAATGCCGAACACGTCGGTCACGCCGAGCTTCTCGAGCGAGCGGACAACCGCCTCAGCACCGGAGATCTCGGGCGCCGAGGCAGCGCGTGCGGGTGGCCGGGGCACGGCCGGAGCGGAATCAGCAGTCATGTCATTCCTTGTGATCGATATACCCGAAGAGCGGTTGCGTCCCTGAACTCGTCGCAGGGTCAACCGGTCGTCGCGCCCTCCGCTGCGGAGCGCACGAGACGGGAGTACTTGGCGAGGACGCCACGGGTATAGCGCGGGGGTAGGGGCTCCCAGCCAGAGCGGCGGGAGCTCAACTCGTCCTCCTCGACGAGTAGCTCGAGGGAGCGAGCCGCGATATCGACCCGTATCAGATCACCATCGCGCACGAAGGCGATGGGACCAGCGTCCACCGCTTCGGGTGCTATGTGGCCGATGCACAGGCCGGTTGTGCCGCCTGAGAATCGTCCGTCCGTCAAGAGTAGTACATCTTTTCCGAGGCCCGCGCCCTTGATGGCTCCGGTGATGGCGAGCATCTCGCGCATACCCGGCCCGCCCTTGGGTCCCTCGTAGCGGATGACCACCACGTCACCGGCGCTGATCTCGCCCGCGGCCAGCGCGTCCATGGCCGCGCGCTCGCGCTCGAACACGCGGGCGGGCCCCTCGAACACGTCGGCGTCGAAGCCGGCCGACTTCACCACGGCACCCTCGGGAGCCATCGAGCCGTGCAGGATCGTGATGCCACCCGAGGCGTGGATCGGGTTGTCGAACGTGTGGATGACGTCACCGTCGACGGGGTCGGGGTTCAGGTCGCGCAGGTTCTCGGCGACCGTCTTGCCGGTGACGGTCAGTGCGTCGCCGTGGATGAGGCCCTCGTCGAGCATGGCCTTCATCACGACGGGGATGCCACCGTGACGGTCGACGTCGTTCATGACGTACTTGCCGAAGGGCTTCATGTCGGCGATGTGCGGCGTCTTGTCACCGATGCGGTTGAAGTCGTGCAGGGTCAGGTCGACGCCCGCCTCGCGGGCGATCGCCAGAAGGTGCAGCACGACGTTGGTCGATCCGCCCAGTGCCATCGCCAGGGCGACGGCGTTCTCGAACGACTCCTTGGTGAGGATGTCCTTGGTGGTGATGCCCTGGCGCAGCAGTTCGACGACGGCCTCACCCGAGCGGTGCGCGAAGTAGTCGCGGCGGCGGTCGGCCGAGGGCGGCGCCGCCGAGCCCGGCAGGCTCAGTCCGAGTGCCTCGGCGACGGATGCCATCGTGTTGGCCGTGTACATGCCGCCGCAGGCGCCTTCGCCGGGCGCGAAGGCGCATTCGATGCGCTTGAGGTCCTCTTCGGTCATGCGACCCGCTCGACAGGCACCGACGCCCTCAAACGAATCGATGATCGTGATCTCTTTCTCGGTGCCGTCCGAGAGCTTGACCCAGCCGGGTGCGATCGACCCGGCGTACAGGAAGACGCTCGACAGGCCGAGGCGGGCGCTGGCCATGAGCATGCCGGGGATGGACTTGTCGCAGCCGGCGAGCAGCACGCTGCCGTCGAGGCGCTCGGCCATCATCACCGTCTCGACGGAGTCGGCGATGACTTCGCGCGAGACGAGCGAGAAGTGCATGCCCTCGTGCCCCATTGAGATGCCGTCCGATACCGAGATGGTGCCGAACTGCAGCGGGTAACCGCCACCGGAGTGCACGCCTTCTTTGGCGCCCTGCGCGAGCCGGTCCAGGCTCAGGTTGCAGGGGGTGATCTCGTTCCAGCTGGAGGCGATGCCGATCTGGGGCTTGTCCCAGTCGGCGTCGCCCATGCCGACGGCACGGAGCATGCCTCGCGAGGTGGTCGCCTCGATGCCGTCGGTCACGACGCGGCTGCGGGGCTTGATGTCGATGTCAGAGGTGGCGCCGGGCGCGCCGGTGTGAGCTTCGGGGGTGGCCATGACGGCAGTCTATTCCCGACTGGCGCCCCGCTCGGTCGCGATGACGCGAAGAAGCTCCGCAATCTGCTGCGGAGACTCCACCCGAAGGGTTGCTGCGCTCGGTCCGGCGCCGACCCGAACGCCCAGATCACCCGTCTGCAGCACCTGCAGCGCATCCTCGTCGGTGACGTCGTCACCGGCGAACAGCACCCCCGTCGCACCGGTGTGCGCGCGCAGCACGCCGATGGCGGCGTCCTTCCCCTCGTCGCGCGACGAGAACTCGAGGATCCGATCGCCGGTGCGGCGTCGCCAGTGCGGCGCGCGACGTGCGAGCACCTCGTCCGCCTGTGCGAACGCCGCACGCTCGACGGCGGGCTCGGCGGGACGCCCGTGGATGCCGATGCCGAAGGTCTTGGTCTCCAGCGCGACTCCTGCGTGTTGAGCCATCAGCGGCGCGAGCTCGTCGAGCAGCGCGTCGCGCAACGCGGTCTCGTCGGCGGTCGGCACGATGTCCTGCTCACCCTCGCCGGGGTACCAGTACTGCGCGCCGTGGGATCCGGCGAGCACGACCGGCGAGTCGTCGAGGTGTTCGGCGATCTCGCGCAGGTGCGCGAGGCTTCGGCCCGAGACGAACGCCACCGTGGTGTGCGGCAGTGCCGTCAGGCGCGCGATGGCATCCGATACCTCGGGAACGGCGCGCGCCGACATCGGTTCGTGCACGAGCTCGGATGCCGTGCCGTCGAAGTCCAGAGCGACCAGCAGCCGCGGGGTGCGCGCGATCGCGACGACGTCCGGGTCGGTCGAAGCAGGGTCCCAGGTGCGCGTCATCGGCTCGCCGCCGCTCCGTCGCGCTCGCGCGAGGCCTCGTCCAGCGCCGACAGGAACGACTGCGACCAGGCGTTGACGTCGTGCTCGAGAACGCGCCTGCGCAGCGAGCGCATGCGCTTGGACTGTTCAGAGCGCGGCATCTCGATCGCGGTCATGATCGCGTCCTTCAGCCCCTCGATGTCATGCGGATTGACGCGCACCGCCTGACGCAGCTCGTCGGCAGCCCCGGTGAACTCGCTGAGCACGAGAACGCCCCGATTGTCGCCGCGTGTGGCGATGTACTCCTTGGCCACCAGGTTCATGCCGTCGCGCAACGCCGTGACGAGCATGACGTCGGCCGCCAGGTACATCGCGACCATCTCCTCGCGCGGATACCCCTGGTGCAGGTAGCGGATGGCGGTGTGGCCGAGAGTGTCGTGGTCTCCGTTGATGCGGCCGATGGCGAGCTCGACCTCGTCGCGCAGGTGCATGTAGGCGTCGACACGCTCGCGGCTGGGACTGGCGACCTGGATGAACGCCGCGTCCTCGACCGAGATATGGCCCTGATCGAGCAGTTCGCCGTATGCCTTGATGCGATGGCGGATGCCCTTGGTGTAGTCGAGGCGGTCAACACCGAGCAGAATGCGCTTCGGGTTCCCCAGTCCCTCACGGATCTCCTGCGCGCGCGCCCGGATGTCGGGCCGTGCGGCGAGCTCGCGGTACGGGGTGGTGTCGATCGAGATCGGGAAGGCCTTGACCAGCGGACGACGCCCATCGGGCAGTGCGATCGTCGTGGCCTTGGTCTCGTAGCCCAGTCTGCGCTTGGCCGCCGCGAGAAAGTTAGTGGCATCCTGCGCGCGCTGGAAACCGATCACGTCGGCACCCAGCAGGCCGCGCAGCACTTGGTCGCGCCACGGCAGCTGTGCGTACAACCCGTGGGCCGGGAACGGAATGTGGTGGAAGTAGCCGATCGTGACGTCGGGTCGCAGGTTGCGCACCATCTCGGGAACGAGCTGCAGCTGATAGTCGTGCACCCAGACGGTACCGCCCTTCGATACGGCCGTCGCGGCGGCCTCGGCGAAGCGCAGGTTCACCGATACGTACGCCTCCCACCACTCCCGGTGGTACTGGGGCGGGGCGATCACATCGTGGTACAGGGGCCAGATCGTGTCGTTCGAGAAACCCTCGTAGTACTGCTCGACCTCGTCAGCGCTCAGCCGCACCGGCAGCAGCCGGATGCCGTCGGCGGTGAACGGTGCGATGTCGAGGTCGGGCTGACCGGCCCAGCCGACCCAGGCACCGTCGACACTGCGCATCATCGGCTCGAGCGCCGCGACCAGACCGCCCGGGGAGGTGCGCCAGATCTCGTCGCCGTCGGGGGTCAGAATCCGATCCACGGGCAGACGGTTGGCTACGACGACGAACTCTGCGGTGGTCACTGGGCGACTCCTCTGCTCGGAGCCTCCAGGCTACCCAGTGCCGCCGATCAGCGTCGGATCGGTGTCATGAAGCGATTCGCGATACCCGCCGCCACGACGATCGACGACGCCACCAACGGCATCATCAGCGCCGCCTGTGTGCCGACGGACTCAGCGAGCTCGCCCGTCACGGCCGACGCCAGGGCCTGCCCGACCACGACCCCCGAGCCAAGCATGGTCATGACAGTCGCGGAGCGTCCGAGAGGGCTGCGCGAGGCGCCGAGACTGTACTGCGTGACCAGGGTCGGCCCAACGCCGATCCCCAGCAACGCGAGCGCGAGCGTCATCATGCCCACGCTCGACGCGGTGACGACCAGCGCCGACCCGGCGAGCAGGATGCCACCGAAGACGAGCCATCTCGCGGCCAGGGTGAACCGTGCCGGTAGCCACGCGACCCCCAGGGCGAGGATGGCCGAGCCTATGCCCATCACGCCATAGAGCAAGCCGGCCTGCTCGGGTGCACCGCGGTCGGCCATGAACGCGGTCAAAGCCGTCAGCGTCGATCCGAAGAACAGCCCGACGCCGAAGATCCCGACCACGACCGTCAGCAGTGCCGGGTGGAACAGTTCCGACACGGCGGATGGCGCCGCTCCCCCCGGAGTCCGTGACGCCGACACATGCCGGCCGGTCGGGTGCAGGGCGAACGCTCCCACGAACACGAGCGTCAGCACTGCGGCGAGCACGATCGGCGCCCACGGTGCGATGAACGAGGCCAGGATGCCGACGAGGAACGGCCCGAAGACGAAGACCGTCTCATCCGCCGCCGACTCGTACGACATCGTCGCCGAGGTGGTGCGGGCGCGGCGCGCCTCGGGCATCCGCTCGTCGATGATGGTGACCAGGCGCGAACGCGACATCGGCGACACCTGCGGGGCGCTCGCGCCGATCGCGAAGCCTGCGGCGAGCACCGCGACGTCGGTGGCGGGGCTGTAGACCACCAGCGCGAACACCGCGAGCATGGCGGAGTTGACGACGGCCGCTGCCACCAGCACCGGTCGCTGCCCATACCGGTCAGCCGCAGCGCCCAGGAACGGACCGATCAGCGCGGTACCCGCGCCGACCGCCGCTGACGACAGGCCGCCGAGCGACAGCGATCCGCGGGCGGTGACCACCATCGTGAGCACGCCGACCACCATCATCGCGAAAGGCAGTCGGGCCACGAAGGCGATGAGGAAGTACGGCCAGCCTGCCATCGCGAACAGGCTCGGTGACGTCGTAGGAGATGTCTGTGTCATGGCTCTCGCGCGTCGAGGACGCGGGTCGGGTGCCGCCGATTTCCGCCGGGATGCCGACGGCCGGTAGATACACAGGTGAAGGCGCGGAGGCGCCGCACAGAAGTGTAGTCGAGCCGACCGAAATTTACCTGAAGGCCAGGATAGGTTAGGCTCACCTAGCCCCACCCGATGCAAGAAGAAGCGACACCCGTGAGCACCGCCTCCCCCGCCACCGTCGTCGACCTGCTCCGCGGCCACCCGACGGCCACCGCCGTGTGCGCGGACGACGGCGATCTCACCTACGCAGAACTCGCCAACCTGGTCGGCGCCGCACGCGAAGCGCTCGGCACGACACGACGACTCGTGCTCGTCAAGGGCGCGAACACAGTGTCCGCGCTCACCGCGTACCTGGGTGCTCTCGCCGGCGGCCATCCGGTGCTGCTGGCCCCCGGTGGCGACGATGAATCGGCCGTGCGTACGCGGCAGACGCTCATCGAGCGTTTCGACCCGGACGTCCTCACCGGCGACGGGACGATCATCGAGCGCAGGCCGGGCACCGCGCACACCCTGCACGAAGATCTCGCGCTCCTCACCAGCACATCCGGTTCCACGGGCTCGCCGAAGCTCGTCCGCATCTCGGCCAACGCTCTGCTGTCCAACGCCGCCGCGATCGCCGAGTACCTGCGACTCGAGCACGACGACCGCGCGATCACCACCCTCCCGATGCACTACTGCTACGGGCTGTCGGTCATCAACAGTCACCTGCTCGCCGGAGGCAGCCTGGTGCTCTCGGACCTCTCCGTCACCGACGAGCGATTCTGGCCACGCGCAGCGCAGACGAGCATCACCGGTCTCGCCGGCGTGCCCTACACGTTCGAGCTGATCGACGCCGTCGGCGGTACCGAGAGGCTGCCCCGCAGCATCCGCTATCTGACGCAGGCCGGCGGGCGTCTGCCCGCCGAGCGTGTGCGCGCTCTCGCCCGGGCCGGACGCGCGCAGGGCTTCGAGTTCTTCAGCATGTACGGGCAGACCGAGGCGACGGCCCGGATGTCGTACGTGCCGTCCGAGGACGCCGAACGGGCAGCGGGCTCGATCGGCCGACCGATCCCCGGCGGATCATTCCGTATCGACGCCCACGACGGCGAGTCGGGTGAACTGGTGTACTCCGGCCCGAACGTCATGCTCGGCTACGCCGAACAACCTGCCGACCTCGCGCTGGGTCGGACGGTGCACGAGCTGCGCACCGGCGATCTCGCACGAAGGCGACCGGACGGCTATGTCGAGATCGTCGGCCGGATGAACCGCTTCGTGAAGGTCTTCGGGCTGCGCGTGGATCTCGATGCTGTACAGAGCCACCTCGACGACGTCGGGATTCCGTCGCGCGCTGCGGCCGACGGCGAGGAGTTGCTCGTCTTCGTCCGACACGGTCGCGACGCGACCCGAGCGCGCGACGAGGTGTCACAGCGTGTCGGTCTGCCCGCGACGGCGGTGACCGTGCACGTCGTGGACGCGTTCCCGGTGACCTCATCGGGCAAGCCTGACAACGCTGCGCTCGTCGCGCACCACCGCGCCGAGCGCGCCGCCGCGCCGTCGTCGGAGGCGCGCTCGGCGGCGGAGATCACGCCCGCTCGCGTGCGCGACGTCCTCGCCGTGTGCACGGGCAGAGCGGATGCCACGGTCGACGACAGCTTCGCCGGGCTCAGCGGCGACTCCTTGAGCTACGTCGAGGCCGCCGTACGATTGGAGGATCTGCTCGGTCCGCTCCCCCGCGACTGGCCGTCGCGATCAGGCACCGAGCTTGCCGCGCTCGGCGCGACGGGCCGCGCACGCGGGACGGATGCTGCCCGCGTGGCAGACCCCGCCCAGGGCGGCCCCACTGCGCGAGAGGCGACGCCCCGCCGCGCCATCGCCGCGCTTGAGACGCCCGTGCTTCTGCGCGCGATCGCGATCGTCCTGGTCGTGGGCACGCACGCAGATCTGTTCCTCGGCGACGGCTTCTCGCTCAAGGGCGGCGCTCATCTGCTGCTCGTGGTCGCCGGGTACAACCTCGCCCGGTTCGCACTTTCACCGTCGGCACGGGACCGCCCGCGCCGGCTGCTCACCGCGGTGGCGCAGATCGCTGTTCCGGCCGTGCTGTGGATCGGCGCCGTCGGACTGCTCAGTGGCAAGTACGACCCGACGACCGCCCTGCTCGTGAACAACGCCGTGCCCGCGGACGGCCTGTGGAACGAGCAGTGGCAGTTCTGGTTCCTCGAGGCGGTGGTGTGGACCATGCTGCTGCTCTCAGCGGCCTTCGCGATACCGGCCGTCGATCGGTTCGAACGTCGAACCCCGTGGGCCTTCGCGCTGGGTGCTCTGTTCGTGACCGTCGCCGTGCGCTTCGCGCTGCTCGGCCTGGACCCTGCTCAGCACGTGGAACGATATGCCATCGCCACCGTGCTCTGGTGCATCGCGCTCGGGGCCGTCATCGCGCGTGCCGACAGCACACGCCGGCGTGCGCTCGCGACGGTGCTCGCGATCGCCCTCATCCCCGGGTTCTTCGGCGATCCACTGCGCGAGGCCATCGTGGCCGTCGGTGTGCTCGCCCTGATCTGGGTGCCGGCCGTGCCGGTGCCGACCGCGGTGCGTCCCGTGCTCACCACACTCGCCTCGGCCTCGCTGTTCATCTACCTCACCCACTGGGTGGTGTACCCGCCGTTCGAGCTGACCGCGCCCGCGGTCGGAACGGTCCTCTCCCTCGCGGTCGGTGTCGTCGTCTGGGCCCTGTACCGCCGCGCGCAGCGCGCCGTCAGCGCGCGGGATAGAGCACAGCACCACCGCCGACGCGCAGGGTGATGACGTCACCGTCGTTGGTCTCGGCAGCGCGGTGCGTAGGCACCTGCAACCAGACGCGGGTGCGGTCCTCCCCCATGATGTCGACGCGCAGCTCGGTGCGGGCGCCGACGGCGCGCCGTGCCGTGATCGTCGCCGAGCCCGCGATGATCCCCTCGGCGCCGGTCGCGTCAGAGACCATCTCCAGCTGGCTGGGGCGCACCATGGCGAGAATCTCGGGGGCACCCGCCGACAGATCATGCCGCACGGACACCGTTCCGAGCGCGCACGTGATCGTACCGATGCTCTCCCTGCGCGCGCGCAGGTACAGCGCGTCTCCGAGGAAGTCCGCCGTGGCCCGATCGGCCGGCGCATCGAACACGGCCCCGGGCTCACCGTTCTGAGCGAGCCTGCCCGCCGTGACCACACCGATGAGGTTCCCGAACGACAGAGCCTCGTCCTGATCGTGGGTGACCAGCACCGTGGTCACTCGGGCGTGCTCGAGGATGTCGATCGTCGCCTCACGCGTCTGTGCGCGCAGGCCTGCATCGAGGGCGCTGAACGGCTCGTCCAGCAGCAGCACGCCGGGCGCGGGCGCGAGCGCGCGGGCCAGTGCCACTCGCTGCTGTTGACCGCCCGACAGCTCGTGCGGACGGCGATCGGCGAGTTCCGGCGCCAGCGAGGTGAGCTCCATCATCTCGCGCACCCGCTGCGCCCGCCCCGGTCCACGCGACAGGCCGAAGGCGATGTTGGCGGCCACTGTGAGGTGCGGAAAGAGCGCACCGTCCTGCGGCACGTATCCGATGCCTCGGCGGTGGGCGGGCACCGAGGTGCGGGGGTCGGCGAGCAGCGTGTCACCGAGCACGATGCTGCCTCTGTCGGGCCGCTCGAATCCGGCGATCAGCCGCAACAGCGTACTCTTGCCGCTGCCGGATGCTCCCACGAGTGCCATCCGCGCACCGTCCGGTACGGCGAAGTCGACGTCTCGGAGTACCTCGGTCGCGCCGAAGGACTTGCCCACACGTTCGAGTCGAAGAGTCATGCACGCCCCGTCGCTTCAGAGAACATCAGATGCACGGCCGGTACCGACAGTGCGATCAGGGTCAGCGCGTAGGGAGCGGCCGACACGTAGTCGAGGGCTGAGGCCGCCGACCAGAACCCGGTCGCAACGGTCTCGGTGCCGATCGGCGCGAGAAGCAGCGTGGCCGTCAGCTCGTTCGAGGCGCCGAGCGCCACCAGTGCCGCTCCGCTGGCGGCGGCGGGCACGAGCAACGGCACGGTGACGCGCAGGCGGGCCCGCCAGGGCGGGACGCCCAGCGACCGGGCCGACTCTTCCCAGGCGGGCGAGATCTGGGCGAGCCCGGCGCGCAACGGCACGAGGAGCCGAGGCAGGAACAGGATCGCGTACGCCACGATCACGGTGACGGCCGTTTGGTACAGCATCGGGGCGACCGTGAGTGTGACGCCCACCAGTGCCAGCGCCACGATGATTGCGGGAAAGCTCCCGGCGACGTAGAAGGCGCCCTCCAGCGTGCCGCTGATCCGTCCGCGGTGACGTACCGCCAGCCAGGCGACAGGCAGTGCCACGAGCAGGCACACGAGCGCTCCCCCCACCGACAGCAGCACGGTCTGACCGGCTGCGGGCACGACGGACGCCCAGTCGTCGAGTCCGCTGCTCAGCGACCATCGCAGCACTGAAGACAGCGGGACGAGCACCGCTGCACTGAGGAAGACGAGCAGGGCGAGCACCGCCGGCGCCGTCCAGCGACCGAGGTCCGCACGTCCGCCGGGGCGGGATGCCGCGCTGCGCGACAGTCGCGACGTGCCCCGCAGGCGGTTCTCACCGATCACGAGCAGAAGGCACAGAGCGGCAAGCACTACTCCAAGGGCGGCCGCGAGAGCACCGCCGAAGTTCGCACGGTAGGCGTCCATGATCGCGGTGGTGAACGTGCCGAACTCGAGGAACGCGAACGCGCCGTACTCCGCGAGGAGGTGCAGTCCGACCACGAGGCCACCGCCGATGGCGGCCATCCTCAGCTGTGGCAGCACCACACGCGCGAACACCCGCCATGGACCGAGCCCGAGCGAGCGAGCGCTCTCTTCGAGCGCAGGGTCGAGGCCGCGCAGGGCCGCGACCGCCGGCAGGTACACCAGCGGTGAGTACGCGCAGGCGGCGATCAGCACCGCACCACCGAGCCCGCCCAGCCAGGGGGCGACGCTCGCCCAGCCGTAGCTGGTCACGAACGCGGGGATCGCCAAGGGCGCCGCCAACGCGATCGCGAAGAACCGGCGCAGCGGCAACGAGGTTCGCTCGACCAGCCATGCCCCGCCGATGCCCACGACGAGCGTCGCGGCCACTCCCAGCACCACGAGCAGCACCGTGTTGACGGTCAGCTCGGCGACTCTCGGGCGCACGAGCAGCTCGATCAGTCGAGGAAGGCCCGTCTGGATCGACGACACGACCACATAGCCGACGGGGATCAGCGCGATCGCAGCGGCCGCGGCGACGCCGATTGCCAGCATCCAGGGGTACGACCGTGCGCCGCGCGGACGCTCTGTACCCGCCTGGCGCTCGGCTGTGCGTGTCAGAGCAGTCCCGCCTCGGTCATGAGGTCGATCACGGTCGGGCCGTTCAGCGTGGACGGGTCGATCTCGGGCGCACCGAGCGACTCGAGCGCGGGAAGGGGTGCGCGGGCGGGGATGCCGGTGGCCACTGGGTACTCGTAGCTGTAGCCCTCGCCAAGGATCGTCTGCCCCTGCTCTCCGACCAGCCAGGTGAGGAACTGCTGCGCCTCGTCGGAGCGATCGCTGGATGCCAGGACGCCGCCGCCCGAGATGCTGACGAAAGCTCCCGGATCGCCCGGCTCGAACAGATGCAGCGCCGTATTGCCGCTGTTCTCCTTGGTGCTCGCCTGGTCGCGGTACCAGTAGTAGTGGTAGATGATGCCCATCGGCACCTCGCCGGCGTTGACCGCCTTCATCGTCACGATGTTGTTGCGGTAGATCTCGGCGTTGCGCTGCATACCAACGAGCCAGTCGGCGGTCGCGTCCTCGCCCTCCGACGCGAGGATGGCCGACACGATGGCCTGGAAGTCGGCGCCACCGGGCGCAGCTCCCCACTGGCCCTGCCACTTCTCATCCTGCAGCTCGAGGATCGACGCGGGCAGTTCGTCCTCAGAGATCAGCTCGGGGTTGTAGACGAGTACCGTGTCGCGTGCGGCGATGCCAGTCCAGGAGCCGGTGCTGGGGCGGAACTGCTCGGGCACCCGCTGCAGCGTCGCCTCGTCGATGGGGGCGAAGAGTCCGGCATCCTCGACGAGTGCCATCGCGGGCGAGTTCTCGGTGAGGAACACATCGGCGGGCGAGGCGTCGCCCTCCTGCACGATCTGGTTCGCGAGTTCGCTGTCGCCACCGTGACGCAGTTTGACCTCGATACCCGTCTCTGCGGTGAACGCGGCCGTCCACTCCTCGGTGAGCTGCTCGTGCTGAGCGTTGTAGATGATCAACGCGTCGTCACCACCGCCGGGAGTGCATCCGACGAGCAGCGCGGCGACGGCGATTCCGACGACGGGTGCGATCCGGCGCGTGCGGATGACAGGCATATGGTTCCCTTCAGGCAGGTTAGGCTCACCTATTTTACGCGACGAGCCGCCGCCCGCGTGACGCGATCCGTTTGACGCCCCCTTCGCCGTCTGCGCGAGTGCTCGACTACCGTAGACGCATGCGCTACCTCTTCGGATCCGGACTCATCGGCGCGATCACCGCCGGCCTCTCTCTGTTGCGCGGCACCCGCGATGCCCCGATCACGTGGCGTGCGGTTCTCGCCTGGATCAGCTGGGGCATCACCCTCGCATTGGCGATCGGCGCGGTCGTCGACATGCGCCGCGACGCCAACGGGATCACCGTCGCGGCAGATTCGCCACTGGCGCCCAAGCAGAACAAGCGCGCCGATAAGCAGCTCAAGGCCATCGAAAAAGCCGCCAAGGCCACCCAGCGCTGAC
Organism: Microbacterium esteraromaticum; assembly: GCF_028747645.1. Classification (NCBI taxonomy): domain Bacteria; kingdom Bacillati; phylum Actinomycetota; class Actinomycetes; order Micrococcales; family Microbacteriaceae; genus Microbacterium; species Microbacterium esteraromaticum. The sequence continues at coordinate 1,359,680 of NZ_CP118100.1, read as the reverse complement.
ACGCTCCTCGTGTCAGCGGGGCACCCCTCGGCGACCACCTTCGCCGAGACCCCCATCTATCGCCGAGACCCCCAGGTGCGGATGTCCGCACCTGGGGGTCTCGGCGATACGTAGGGGTGTCGGCGACGCGATCTGACTCAGCGGGTCAGGACCTCAACCGGCCAGGACGTCAACGGGTCAGGACCAGAGCCTCTCCCTGACCGCCGCCGCCGCACAGCGCGGCCACCGCGGTACCGGATCCGCGCGCGGCGAGCTGGTGCGCGAGGTGCACCACGAGGCGAGCGCCGCTGGCGCCGATCGGATGCCCGATGGCGATGCCGCCGCCGTGGGCGTTGACGATGTCGCTGGAGAGGCCGAGCTCCTGCTGCGAGCGGGCGACGACGGCCCCGAAGGCCTCGTTGATCTCGACCAGGTCGAGGTCGTCGGTCGTGAGGCCCTGCTTCTCGAGGGCGCGTTCGATGGCACGCGCGGGCTGAGCCTGCAGCGAGTTGTCGGGGCCGGCGGTCTGGCCGTTGGCGCCGATCACGGCCAGTACCGGCCAGCCACGGGCATCCGCATTCTCGCGCGTCGTGACGATGACCGCGGCCGCACCGTCGGAGATCTGCGAGGCGTTGCCCGCGGTGATCGTGCCACCCTCGGCGAACGCGGGGCGCAGGCCGGCGAGCGACTCGACCGTGGTGTCGGGGCGCACGCCCTCGTCCTGCGTGAGCACCACCGGGTCGCCCTTGCGCTGCGGAACGGTGACCTCGACGATCTCGGCGAAGAACGCCCCGTCGCGCTGGCCGGCGGCGGCGCGCTGGTGCGACAGCGCGGCAACCGTGTCCTGCAGCTCGCGCGTCATCTCGTAGCGCGGGTTGTGGCGCTCGGTCGACGCACCCATGCTCTCGCGGTCGTACGCGTCGGTGAGGCCGTCGTGAGCCATGTGGTCGAGCACCTCGACGCTGCCGTAGGTCCAGCCGTCGCGCGACCCCATCAGCAGGTGAGGTGCGCGGGTCATCGACTCCATGCCGCCGGCGACGACGGTCGTCGCATCACCCGTGCGGATCATGCGGGCGGCATCGATGATGGCCGTCAGACCCGACAGGCACACCTTGTTGACCGAGCTGGCCGGAACGTCCCAGCCGATGCCCGCGCCGATGGCGGCCTGGCGGGCCGCGTTCTGGCCGGAGCCCGCCGCGAGCACCTGGCCCATGATCACCGCGTCGATGTCGGTGGGCGAGATGGCGGACTGCTCCATGGCGCCGCGGATGGCGAACGCGCCGAGCTGGGGTGCGGTGAACGAGGCCAGTTGCCCCTTCAGACGTCCCTGCGGAGTGCGTGCTGCGGCGACGATGACGATGTCGCTCATGAGTTCTCCTTCAGTGATTCCGAGATGGTGAGCGGCGGTTCGGTGGCGTCGATGACGTCCTGCACGCTCACGCCGGGTGCCGTCTCGACGAGCACGAGTCCCTGCTCGGTGACGTCGATCACGGCGAGATCGGTGATGATGCGGTCGACCACTCCCCTGCCGGTGAGCGGCAGAGAGCACTCGTTGACGATCTTGGCGCTGCCGTTCTTGGCGACGTGCTCCATCAGCACGATGAGTCGACCTGCGCCGTGCACCAGGTCCATCGCGCCGCCGGGGCCCTTGACCATTTTTCCGGGGATCATCCAGTTGGCCAGGTCGCCGCCGACCGACACCTGCATCGCACCCAGGATCGCCGCGTCGATCTTGCCGCCGCGAATCATGCCGAAGCTGGTTGCGGAGTCGAAGAACGCCGCGCCCGGCAGCAGGGTGATGGTCTCCTTACCGGCATTGATCAGGTCGGGGTCGACGTTCTGCTCGGTCGGGTACGGGCCGACGCCGAGGATGCCGTTCTCGGACTGCAGCACGACCGTGACGTCGGCCGGCACATGGTTGGGCACCAGCGTCGGAAGGCCGATACCAAGGTTGACGTACGAGCCGTCGGTGAGCTCCTGAGCGGCACGTGCCGCCATCTGGTCACGGGTGAGCGCCATGTTCAGGCCCCTTCCTGGCGTACGGTGCGTCGTTCGATGCGCTTCTCGATGTCGGTGCCGACCTCGACCACGCGGTGCACGAAGACGCCGGGCAGGTGGATGCAGTCGGGGTCGAGCTCGCCGGGTTCGACGAGTTCCTCGACCTGGGCGACGCACACGCGGCCGGCCATGGCGGCGAGCGGGTTGAAGTTGCGGGCCGCCTTGTTGAAGATCAGGTTGCCGTGGCGGTCGCCCTTCATGGCGTGCACGAGCGCGAAGTCGGTGGTGATCGCCTCCTCGAGCACGAACTCGCTCGGCTTGCCGAGGAAGTCGAAGGTGCGCACCTCCTTGACCGGCGAGGCGACGGCGATGGTGCCATCGGCGTTGTAGCGACGCGGCAGACCGCCTTCGGCGACCTGCGTGCCCACACCCGTCTGCGTGAAGAACGCGGCGATGCCCGAGCCACCGGCGCGGAGCTTCTCGGCGAGGGTGCCCTGCGGGGTGAGCTCGAGTTCGAGATCGCCCTCGAGGAACTGACGCTCGAACTCCTTGTTCTCGCCGACGTACGACGAGGTCATCTTGCGGATGCGCCGCGAGGCGAGCAGGATGCCCAGGCCCCAGTCGTCGACGCCGCAGTTGTTGCTGACGACGCTCAGATCGGCGGTGCCCTGTGCGTGCAGGGCCTCGATCAGCTTCATGGGATTGCCGGAGAGTCCGAAGCCGCCGACGGCCAGCGACGCTCCGTCCGGGATGTCGGCGACGGCCTCGGCCGCGGATGCGAACTGTTTGTCGATCAAGACCACTCCTTCGTGACGGGTCATCTCCAGCATCCGCCCGTGCTGTGCGCGCGGCAACCCGATGCTTGCGATGTGGTCGCACGAACCGCTAGCGTCCACATTATGGAACAGCAGGATGATCGCCGTCGCAGTGTGCCCGGCGCGCAGGCCATCGCCCGCGCCTCTTCGCTGCTGCGGCTGGTGACGGCGTCTCCCGACGGTGCCTCGTTGCAGTCCCTGGCGCAGCGTGCCGAGCTGAGCCGCTCGACCGCACACCGACTGCTGACCGCTCTGCGGGTGGAGGGACTCGTCGATCAGGACGAGACGTCAGCGCGATGGATGCCCGGCCCTGAGCTCTATCTGATGGGAACCGTCGCCGCGGCGCGTTATGACGTGACTGAGCTGTCGCGCGACATCGTGCGCTCACTCGCGGTGAAGACCGAGGAGAGCGCGTTCCTGTCGACGCGCCGCGCGGATGAGACCGTGTGCCTCGTACGCGAAGAGGGATCGTTCCCCATCCGCTCGTTCGTCCTCAGCGAGGGCGTGCGGTTCCCCCTCGGCGTCGCCAGCGCCGGTCTCGCGATCCTGGCATTCCTGCCTGACCACGATGTGGATGCCTACCTGGAGCGGCACCCCGAGATCGAGGAGCGCTGGGGGCACGCGCACGGCACGGCACCGATGCGGCGCCGCCTGCACGAGACGAAGGCGCGCGGCTATGCCGTCAACCCGGGGCTGGTGGTCGAGGGGTCGTTCGGCATCGGCGCCGCGGTCTTCGATCGACATGGACGCCCGGAGTGGGCGCTGAGCCTGACCGGCGTCGAGTTCCGTTTCGGGCCCGACCGTCTGCCGCAACTCGGACGCACGCTGCTCGCGCACGCCCACCAGCTGTCGTCGCGTCTCGCCGGCGCGCGTCGCTGACCCGCCGGCGAGACGCCGCGGTCAGACGAGGACCGGCCGCACCAGGTCGGCGAGCGCGACAGCACCGCGCGGACTCATCACGACCGTGTAGTGGTTGAGATCGTCAAGGTGCACGTGATCCACCGCGGGGTACCTCTGCAGCAGATCCGCAAGGTGCGCCGGCGCGTACAACCCCGGCGTCTCGTTCTGCAACCCCCGGGGCACGGTGATGAAGAGCGTCGGCACCGACAGCGCCGCCAGCGCATCGGGCAGCGCAGAACCGGTGTTCATGTCGATGACGTCGTCGGCCATGATGTCCGAGCTCGTCGCCGCGCGAAGCACATCGCCATCCGGCACGAGGTCGTACGCGATGTACGCGTCGAGCTCGGCACTCCAGTCGTCTGCGAAGGCCGGATGCCGGCGCCAGAACTCCTCGGTGTACGCCTCGACGTGCGGCCAACGGCGCGAGAGCCGTTCGGCGACCGGGCCGAGGATCAGCGGGACGAGTTGTTCGGGGTCGACCCCGGCGGGCACGTTCAGCGGCAGGCCGCCGTCGACGAGCACAAGGCGGCTCACGCGCTGCGGATGCCGGTGCGCGAGCACGACGGCCACGAAGGCGCCCATCGAGTGCCCGACGACGCTGACGGCGTCGACATCGAATGCGTCGAGCACCGCTGCCAGATCATCGGCGTGTGCCGCCATGCCCGCGGGACCGGGCAGCGTGTTGCTGGCGCCGCGACCGCGCAGGTCGGGGGCGATCACGCGCACACCCGGCAGTTGCTGCACGACGAACGGCCAAGCCAGGTGCGACGAGGTCACCCCGTGGATGGCAAGCACCGTGCGCTGCACCTCGCCCTGTGGCTCCCAGACGGCCACCCGAAGGTCACCTCCGGCGACAGGCACATCCGTGGTGCGGTAGTCGTGGTGGGTCATCGTGCGCTCCAGCCGCCGTCCATCGTGTACGAGGCGCCCGTGACCATGCCAGCAGCGTCCGATACGAGCCAGCCGGCCAGCGAGGCGACCTCGTCGGCTTCAACGAGTCGTTTGATCGCGCTCTCGGTGAGCATGATGGTCTCAACGACCTCGCTCTCGGGGATGCCGTGCACCTTCGCCTGGTCGGCGATCTGCTTCTCGACCAGGGGCGTGCGCACGTAGCCGGGGTTGATGCAGTTGCTGGTGACGCCGTGCGGGCCGCCCTCCAGTGCGGTGACCTTCGACAGGCCTTCCAGTCCGTGCTTGGCAGCCACATAAGCGGACTTGAACGGGCTGGCGCGCAGACCGTGCACGCTGGAGATGTTGATGATCCGCCCCCAGCCGCGCTCGTACATTCCGGGGAGCACCGCGCGGATGAGCAGGAACGGTGCCTCGAGCATGATCCGCTGGATCAGACGGAAGGCATCGGGATCGAAATCCACGATGGGGCTGACGCGCTGGATCCCGGCGTTGTTGATCAGGATGTCGGCGTCGAGGGCGAGGTCGTCCAGTGCCGCGGTGTCGGATAGGTCGACGGCCCAGGCCTCTCCCCCGATCTGCTCTGCTGCGGCAGCGGCCGCAGCGGCGTCGATGTCGGCGATCACCACGTGTGCCCCACGGCGCACGAACTCGGCGGCGCAGGCATGCCCGATACCGCTCGCTCCCCCGGTAATCACTGCACGCCGACCGGCGAGATCCTGTTCAGACATCGTTCTCTTCCTCTCTGAGGCTCTCTGTGACGTGCGGCCGCGCACCCGGCGCGGGGTTCTCCGCGTGGTCGGGGCGCAGCGCGCGGGTGATGAAGTCCGACATGCCGTCGAGCACTGCGGGGTCGATCTGCGCGGGCGGCTTTCCTGCGGCATCCCGCTCCCAGAGCAGGTAGCGCATGCCGATCAGCTCACCGGCACCCATCAGCGCCCAGGCGACGACGTCGGTGTCGAGCTCGGCTGCGATCTCGCCGTCGCGCTGCGCGGCCGCAAGTCCGGCGCGGTAGCCGTCGACGATGCGCTCGTAGTGCAGGCGCAGCATGGTAGGCGAGACGAACTCGGCCTCGCGGACGACGCGGTACAGCGCCGGATGCGCGGCAGTGAACCGGAAGAATCCCTGGAACCCGAGGCGTTCGGCCTCGATACGGTTCGTTGCGGATGCCATCGACTCGGACATCGAGTGGCGCACCCGGCTGTTGAGGTCGAGCACGAGCTCATCGAAGATCGCCTGCTTGCCGTCGAAGTACAGGTAGAAGGTGCCCAGTGCAACGCCGGCGTGCTCGGTGATCTTGACGATCGAGGCCTCGTGATATCCGAGGTCTGCGAAGACCTGCTCGGCCGCTTCGAGCAGGCGACGCCGGGTCTGCTGTCCGCGTTTGGTGAGGGGGCGTCCGGTCGCGGACGAAACGGGCGGTTCCTCCGCTGGTGGGTTCTCAGTGGGCAGCATCCTGGTGCTCCTCCCTCAGCGCCATCCGGCGCAGTCGTGCGCGGGCGACCTTCTCGATCGTGGATCTGGGCAGCTCGTCGAGAAACTCGATCCGCGACGGCAGTTTGAACGTCGCCAGCCGTTCGGCGGCGAATGCGCGCAGCTCTTCGCGCGATACCGGTCCCACCGGAACGATGAAAGCCACCCCGCGCTCTCCCCACACCGGGTCGGGTACGCCGACGACAGCGCATTCCGCGACCAGCGGATGGGCAGCGAAGGCGCGCTCCACCTCGGCGGGGGCGACGTTCTCACCTCCGGAGACGTAGATGTCCTTGAGTCGATCGACGACGCGGTGGATGCCGTCGGCGTCGCGGTGCACGAGATCGCCGGTGCGCAGCCATTCGCCGTGCATCGCACGCTGGGTCGCTTCGTGATCATCGAGGTAGCCGGCGAAGACGCTCGCACCGCGCACCCAGAGCTCGCCGGTGGCCGCTCCCTGCAGTTCGAGTCCGGTCTCGGGGTCGGTGATGCGCACGTCGACACCCGGGTAGGGGCGTCCGACCGCCCCCGGGTGTGCGGCGACGAGGTCTGCGGCCAGGTGCAGCACGTTGGGTCCTGCTTCGGTCAGCCCGTATCCCTGGGTGAAGGCGAGACCGCGCGTCGCCCATGTGCGCACCAGATCCTCCGGGATGGTGGCCCCGCCGACCACAACGCGGTTCAGGGCGGTGAGATCGGCACTCTCCCACAGCGGATGCTGCTGCAGCATGCGGTACTGGGTGGGCACTCCCATCATCGCGGTGACGCCACGGTCAGCGATGAGTTGCAGCACGCGACCGGGGTCGAATCCGCGCTCGAGGACGACCGTTGCACCTCGCCACCAGGCCTGTAGTGGCTGCACGTTCCACGCGGCGACGTGGTACTGCGGCAGCATCGCCAGCACCACGTCGTCGGCGTCGAGCGGCATGGCGCGATCGAGAGCGAGGTTGTTCCAGAAGCAGTTCTCGTGCGTAAGCACGACGCCCTTCGGCGCCGCCTCACTGCCCGAGGTGTAGATGACCAGCAGCGGATCGGTGTCGCGCGCCGCGCGGCGGTGCGCGCTCTCGCGCGCGGCCGGCGCCTCGGCCTCGACGCCGGCGACGCCGAGAGCGGCGTGCACGGGGGCATCCGCAATGTTCTCCAGCGCCGCCGACGCGAGGGCAGCGTGCTCATCCTCGATCAGCAGCAGGTCCGGCCCGGTGCGGGAGATCAGGTCGGCCAGCTCGGTCGGGGTCAGCCGCCACGACAGCGGCACCAGCGCGATGCCCAGCTGCGCGCAGGCGAAGAACACCACGACCTGGTCGGTCGAATTGCCCGAGATCGTCGCGACCCGCTGCCCCGCACCGTACCCGGCGTCGCTCAGACGCTCCGTCAATCGCGTCACACGCGCCGCGAGTGCGCGGTAATCGGTACGCACACCGCGGTCGTCGACGGCGACGCGCGCCGGGTCCGACACGGCCCGGTCGTGCAACCACCGTCCGATGGTGTGCGCGCCGGCGGCGTCTGTCATCGCGCCATCTCCGGCACCTGTTCCGCTTCGTCCATCGCGGCGAGCCCGCTCTCGGGCGCACCGCGTCCGCGACGACGACGGACCCAGGAGTCCACGGTTCCGGCGATGCCGCCGGGGAGGAACATCACGACGAGGATGAACAGGACACCGAGGATGAACAGCGGCTCCGACAGCGGCACGCGCAGCACATCGGGAAGCTGCTGGATGCCCTCGGCGCGGGCGAGCACCGTCAGGCGCTGGTCAAGGATCGTGTAAAGCACACCTCCGAGGATCGCACCCCAACGGAACCCGACGCCACCGAGCACCACCATCACCAGCACCGTGATCGTCAGATCTGCGCTGACCGCAGTGGGCTGTGTGCCCGACTGCAGCAGCAGGTAGGCGATGCCCGCAAGCGATGCGCACAGCGCGGCGATCACGAAGACGATGAGCTTGGCCCGGGTGGGCTGCAGCCCGAGAACGCGCACGCGCAGGTCGTTCTCGCGGGCGGCCGCGGCGAGATGCCCCAGGCGCGAACGATCGACCCACAACACGATCAGATAGACGATGACGACCACAGCGAGCGAGATCCAGTACAGGTTGCGCGTGTTCACGACGCCGACGAGCCAGTCGGGCACACCCTCGGTGTGCAGGCTGAGCCCCTCTTCACCGCCCGTGATCGCCTGGTTGCGTCGTACGAGCACCGAGCCCGCCTGGGCGAAGGCGAGTGTCACCATCGCGAACGGGATGCCGTTGACGCGCATGGCCACGGCGCCGGTGACGACGGCGATCACCAGTCCCCCCAGCAGCGCGACGAAGATTCCCGGTACCAGCGGAAGTCGCGCAGCCTCCAGCACGATACCCAGACCGTACGCCCCGGCACCGAAGTACAGTGCGTGCCCGAACGAGAGCATGCCGGCCGTGCCGAGCAGCAGGTTGTACGACAGCGCGAGTGCGGCGAACACCATGCACAGCGACATCAGCGCGAGCGAACCCGGCGTGTATGTCGCGCCGGGCAGGATGCCCGGCAATGACAGGTTGAGCATCGGCAGCAGCGCCAGGACGGTGACGAGGACGACACCGACGCCGACCGGGAGCCAGCGGTTGCGGTTCGTGGCGTTCATGTCAGGCCTTCCTTCCCATGAGACCGGCCGGGCGCACCAGCAGGACGACAGCCAGCAGGATCACGACGATGAAGTCACCGGTTCCGCCGAGGTATGTGTTGGCGACCTGCTGCATGACCGCGACCAGCACCGAGGCGATCGCCGCGCCGGTCAGCGAGCCGAGTCCACCGACCACAGTGACGATGAACGCGAAGATCAGCAGCGTCGACCCCAGATGGGCCGAGACGTAGGTCAGGGCGTGCATGGCGAGCACACCACCGATACCGGCGGCCGCACCGCCGATGGCGAAGACGAGCGTGAACGAGCGTCGCACGTCGATGCCGAGCGCGGTGACCATGGACCGGTTCTCCACACCGGCACGGATGATCATGCCGTAGCGCGTCTTCTTGAGGAACAGCACGAGCCCGGCGAGCACGAGTGCCGCGGCGATGATGAGCACCCAGTACTTGTTCGGGATGCTGGCGCCGAGCACCGGGGTGGTCTCGCTCAACCACGCCGGGCCGCGCACGTTGACCGGGTCAGTGCCCCAGATCCCCTCGAACAGGGCGATCGCGGCGAAGGACAGACCGACGGTGACGAGCACCTGTTCGATATGGCGCTCGTAGAGCGGCCTGATCAGCACGAGCTCGGTGGCCGCGGCGAACGCCGCGCCGACCGCGCCGCCGACGAGAACCGACAGCACGAAGCCGCCCCAGCTGTCGACGCCGACGGCCTGGGCGACCGCCCAGCCGACGAAGGCGCTGAGGGTGAGGAACGCGCCGTGCGCGAAGTTCAGCACATGCATGAGGCCGTAGATCAGGCTCAGGCCGCTGGCGACGAGGAAGTACAGTGCGCCGAGTCCGAGCCCGATGACGAGGGTGAGTACCAGGGTGCTCATACGTGCTCCTCCGCACTGACGCCGAGCAGGCGTCTGGTCAGGTCGGCATCGTCGAGGATGTCGACGGCGCGTCCGGTGTGCACGACTCGTCCGTCGGCGATCACGATCGCCTGGTCGGCCAGGCGCCGCACGACATCGAGGTTCTGCTCCACGAGCAGCATCGGCACTGTTGTAGCGGCCTCGGCGAGAGCATCCGCCACTTCAGTGACGATCTTGGGCGCGAGGCCCTTGGTCGGTTCGTCCACGAGAAGCAGGCGGTTGTCGTTGAGCATGGCGCGCGCGACCGAGACCATCTGCTGCTGGCCGCCCGAGAGGGTTCCGGCGCGCTGGTCGCGGCGGGCGACCAGGTCGGGGAACAGCTGATCCACGAACTCGCGTCGCGGATTGCGCTGGCGTTCGGCGAGGGCAAGGTTCTCGGCGACGGTGAGGCCGGCGAAGACCTCACGGTCCTCGGGCACGTACCCGACGCCGCGTTGGACGATGCGGTGCGTGCTGAGCGCATCGATGCGCTCGCCGTCGAGGATCACCTCGCCCTTACGCGAGATGAGTCCGAGGATGCCGCGCAGGGTCGAGGTCTTTCCGGCACCGTTGCGACCGAGCACGGCTGTGATGCCGACGGCGGGCACATCGAAGGTGACGCTCTCGACGACCTGCTGTCCGGCGATGGATGCGCGCAGGTTCTTCACCTGCAGGATCGGGGCGCTCACGCGCCGGTCCCGAGATAGGCGCTCTGCACGGTGGGGTTCTCCATGATCTGCTGCGGGGTGTCGACAGCGATGATGCTGCCGAAGTACATCACCGCAACGAGGTCGACGAAGCCCATCAGGACTTCGATGTGGTGTTCGACCATCAGCACGGTGCATCCGGTCTCGGCCTGCAGTCCGCGGATGTTCTCGACGAGCCCGGCGACGTCGCCCGAGGCGACGCCTGCCATCGGCTCGTCGAGAAGGACGAGCCGCGAACGAGTGGCCAGCAGCACGGCGATCTCGAGCTTGCGCTTGTCACCGTGGCTGATGTCGCCGGCTCTGGCATCCAGACGATGTCCGAGGCCGACGGAGCGCAGCAGTTCCTCGGCGCGGATGCTGATCGCGTCAGATCGCTTCGGGAAGTGCAGCAGCGAGTAGCTGCCGCCTTCGGCCGCCTGCACCGCGATGCGCACGTTCTCGTGGACGGTGAGCTGCGGGAACAGGCTGGATGTCTGGAAGGTGCGTCCCAGCCCCGCCCTGGCGCGCTGGGGCACGCTGGTGCGGGTGATGTCGGTGCCGTCCATCAGGATGCGGCCGGCGGTGGGCCTGATCACACCCGAGATGGCGTTGAACAGCGTGGTCTTGCCGGCGCCGTTCGGCCCGATCACTCCGACCAGCGAGCCGGGCTCGACAGCGAGGTCGACGTCCTTGAGGATCGTCGCTCCTCCGATGTCGAGGCCGAGTCCTTCGACGCGGAGCGATGCGCCTGCGGTGGGCGGGGCTGGGATGTTCACTTCTTCGACCTCCTGGTCATGATGCCCGGGGTCACGGTGCGACGTCGGCGGCCGGAACCGTCGCGACCAGCTCAGGGGTGAACGTGTCACCGTCGGCGATGAGCTTGGCCTGGTACATGTCCTGCAGGAGCGCGTGGTCATCGGCGCGCACGGTGTTCGTGCCCTTGGGGCCCTCGAACTCGAAGCCCTCCAGTGCCGCGATCATCGCGTCGACGTCACCCTTGCCCTCCTTGACCGCCTGGACGAGCATGATGGCGGCGTTGAAGCCGTCGGGGCTGAACAGATCAGCCTCGGCACCAGCGGCCTCGAGTCCCTCGAGCATCGCCGTGTTCACCGCGTTGTCGGGCGCGGCGCCGAAGTAGTGGTTCAGGAAGTTGATCTGCTCGGAGGCGACGCCGTACGCGCCGAACGTGGCACGGTCGCCGAGGCCGGTGACGACGGGAATCTCGTCGAGAACGGCCTGCTGGCTCATGGCCTGCCACATCGCACCCGAGGTGGCACCGGCCCAGGCGACGAAGACCAGGTCGGGCTCGGCGGTCAGCACCTGCTGGGCGAACGGGGTGAACTCGGTGACGTCTTCGGCCACGAGCAGCGGCTCGACCGTTGCACCCTTGCCGCCGAGGATCGCCTCGACGGCCGCGACGTTGCCCTGGCCGAAGGCGTTGTTCTGACCGAACACGACGATCTTCTTGCCCTCGATGTCATCGAGGAACATTCCGGCCGTGGCGACGTCCTGCGCCGACTGGCGTCCGGAACGGAACGTGTAGTCGTTGATGCCCGTGACGGCGTCGGCCGCCGCGGGACCCGAGATGAAGAGCACCTTGTTCTGCTCTGCCTGCTCGGCCATCGCGAGTGCGACGCCGGACGAGGCGCTGCCCATCAGGATGTTCACGCCGTCGCCGATCAGCTCCTTGGCGGCGGTCACCGCAGTGTCGGCGTCGCCGGCGTCGTCGCGGTTCTCGATGACGATCTTGATGCCGTCGACTTCACCGGTGCCGTCGGTTGCGTAGTCGAGCCCAACGGCGAACGCGTCGAGGTACTGCTTGCCGTAGCCGCCCAGCGGCCCGGTCTCGCTGGTGATCATGCCGACGCGCACCTCCGCGGGCGCGCTGTCGCCGGAGTCAGCCCCACTGACATCCGACTGCGGCGCACAGGCCGACATGACAAGGGCGGCGGTTGCGAGAACCGACCCCAGGAGCAACTTCTTCGTAACCCGCATCTGGATGCCTTTCATCGATGGAAGGTCGGGAACATGAAACCCGATTCAGGTATTGGAATGCTAAGCCCGCCGCCCCACGACGTCAAGTGGGCGACGGAGAGGCACGCGGCGCCGGACCCGCGCCGGTTATCCTCGTGATGGCTGCGACCCGCAGCATCCGAGCGAAGGAGCCCGACCCCCGTGACCGCCGCAGACTCCCTTCCGGCCCGCAGCCGCATCGTGCACGACCAGCTCGCCGACGCAGGAATCGAGGGACGCATCGTCATCCTCCCCGACTCCGCCCGCACGGCCGCGCTCGCCGCAGAGGCCATCGGATGCCCGGTAGGAGCCATCGCGAACAGCCTCGTCCTGGTCGCCGACGGGGATCCCCTCCTGGTGATGACGAGCGGCGCCCATCGCGTCGACTTCGGCGTACTGGCGGCGAGCATCGGCGCGGCCGAGGTGACCATGGCACCCGCCGCGGTCGTGCGCTCCGCAACCGGGCAGGCGATCGGCGGCGTCGCGCCGATCGGGCATCCGACGCGGTTGCGCACCTACATCGATGAGGATCTGCGCGACTTCACTGAGGTGTGGACCGCGGGCGGCACCCCCGACACGGTGATGCCGCTGAGCTTCGCTCAGCTGCAGCACCTGACCGCGGGCCGCGTCATCCGCGTCGCGTAGCGCTATTCGACCATCAGATCGTCGATCTCGAGATCCTCGTCGAGCAGGCAGTAGATCACGAGGTCGGGAAACTCGCTCGCTGCGACGTAGAGCAGTGTGAGCCCTCCGTCTCCGAACACGATCACGCCGTCGAGGACCAGGTCTTCTCTGATCGCCTGAAGCAGCTCGTCGTAGTCCAGATCCTCGTCATCCTCCTGCGCCGCATCCGCGAGCTCTTCTGCGACGTCGATCTCGCGGCCATCGAGGATCTCCTCGGTCAAGCGCGCCAGAGCGTGCTGAACCGTGTCCTGCATCGCATCCAGGTCGGGAAGGTCCTCGGGCTCGACGCCCTCGTCGTCGTCGTCGACCTCATCGACGTCGCCATCGTCGGGTCGCTCCAGCTCTTCGTCGAACTCGTACTCGACAGTCACGCGGCGCTCGCCGGGCAACACCGCGGTGGCCGTCAATGCGCCGTCCTCGTCGGTGTCGACATCGTCCAGGTCGATCATGAGAACCTCCCTGTCGACATGCTCCCACCACGAGCCGCGGGATGGAAGGGCACCGACCGTGACCGAATCGTGAACATGAGAAAGCCCCGGAATCCGAGAGGGATTCCGGGGCTTCATCTGGTGCGCCCCCAGGGACTTGAACCCTGAACCCATTGATTAAGAGTCAATTGCTCTGCCGATTGAGCTAGAGGCGCATTTTTCGGTGAACCCGAACGAGGAATTACATTACCAGCGGCTGGGGGTCGCACCAAATCCAGGTCATCCCGGGCGCGTTGCAGCGCCCGCCGCGGCCGGCCACCCCGTCTATCCTGGACAGGTGACCGTCTCCCCCACAGCCACGGACCACGCCGACGACCTCGCCCTCGCCCTGCGCCTGGCCGATGCGGCAGACGCGCAGTCCCTCCCCCGTTTCGACGCCGCCGACCTGCAGGTGTCCCTCAAGGCCGACCGCTCGCACGTCACCGATGCCGACCTCGCAACGGAGCGCGCGATCCGCACGCTGCTGGCCGAGGAGCGCCCCCGCGATGGGATCTTCGGCGAGGAGTTCGGCGCCGAGGGCGACACGCATCGTCAGTGGATCATCGATCCGATCGACGGCACGGCGAACTTCCTGCGCGGCGTCCCGCTGTGGGGCACCATGATCGCGCTGGCCGTCGACGGCATCCCCCAGGTCTCGGTGGTCAGCATGCCGGCACTCGGTCGCCGCTGGTGGGCCGCCACCTCGCACGGCGCCTGGACCGCGACCCCTCAGGGTGATCGACGTCTTCAGGTATCCACGGTCGACGCGCTCGAAGACGCGAGCGTCAGCTTTCAGAGCATCGGCCAGTGGGCGGATGCCGGGAGGCTGCCCGAGCTGATGGCCGTGGCCGATGCCGTGTGGCGCGATCGTGCGTACGGCGACGTCTACAGCTACATGCTGCTCGCTGAAGGCCGCATCGACATGGTCGCCGAGTTCGACGTCAAAGAGTACGACATCGCCGCGGCCGTGCCGATCGTACGAGAAGCCGGTGGCCGGATGACGGCATTCGACGGCACCGAGACCCTGTCGGCCCTGTCGACGCTCGCCACAAACGGCGCTCTGCACGACCCGTTCCTGTCCCTGTTCCGCGCCGCCCGCCGCTCCTGAGCGACGCGCGCACCCCTCCTCCCCAAGAGTCCTATGCGTATCCGTCTTCCCCTCGCCGCCGGCGCCCTGCTGGCGTCACTGTCCCTCGCCTCGTGCGCCGCCGACGCGTCGCCGCAGAGCGCACCCACGTCCCCTGCTGCCCCCCAGACGACCGAGCCCGCCCCTGCTGCCACCGCCACGTCTGCACCCCCTGAAGAGTCGACGCCCGAGCCGGTCGCCGACCCGACGTGCGAAACGATCATCTCGTCGGGCACGGCCGAGGCTCTGACCGAGCAGGGCTGGACGTACGAGCAGGAGGAGTTCCGCATCGGCGAGACCCTCGTCGAGGAGGGACTGCTGTGCATGTGGGCCGACTTCAGCACGGCATCCGACCATGGTCAGATGTACGCCTGGGGGCCGATCAGCGCACCATCTGCGGAGACCGCTATGGCGGGTCTGCAACGCGACGGCTGGCTGCGTTCATCCGCAGGCGGGCGGCAGTACTTCACGGAGGATCCGGCCTACGCGCTGGCGACCGACTCCGACGGGTTCGGAATGACCTACGAGTTCGGCGACGGCTGGGTGAAGTTCGCCGACACCAAGCAGAGCCTGCTGCTCATCGATTGGGAGGGCTGAGGCAGGCCGAAGTGGCGCCGCCTGACGGCGGCGCCACGAGGCTCACTGCTGGTTCTGGTTCCAGTTGTCGGCGCGCTTGGTCGCCGACCCGCGCTGACGCATGACGTACGCCATGGCAAGGCTCACCAGAAGGATGCCCGCCGTGAAGGCGTATGCCTGACCGGTCGGGAGTTCGTGCGAGATCCCGAAGAGGACGAACCCTCCGAGGAACAGAACCAGGAACACGATGAAGTCGACCACGTCGAAGCCCTCCAGATCGTCGGATAACCTCTCCAGCTTAGTCTGCGCACCACCTGCCGGATGCCGCTCCACCGCACCCGACCGCAGTATCTTTGACGATATGCCGAAGAGGATGCCATGGGTGTGACCGGTGCGCGCCCCGCCCGTCGCGGGCGCCCGGGCCATGATCGTGCCGACGTGATCCGCGCCGGTGTGGAACTGTTCAACGAGCAAGGGTACGACGCGACCTCGGTCGCCGATCTGACCGGCCGGCTCGGGGTCACCAAGTCGGCGCTGTACCACCACGTCGATTCGAAGGCGCAGATCCTGCAGATCGCCCTCGATGAAGCACTCGGTGGGCTCGAGGAGGCGTTGGCGACCGCGTTGGACCAGCCCACGGCCGAGGATCGCCTGACCGCGATCGTCGGCGGCGCCGTTCGCGTGCTGACCGCCCGTCAACCGCAGGTCACCCTGCTGTTGCGTCTGCGCGGCAACAGTGAGATCGAGATGAACGCCCTGGCTCGCCGACGACGCTTCGATCACACCGTGACCGAACTCGTCCGCGAGGCGCAGGCCGAGGGGCTCGTGCGCAAGGATCTGGACGCCGGCGTCGCCACCAGGCTCATCTTCGGGATGATCAACTCGGTCGTCGAGTGGTACCGACCCGACGGCGCTGTGGATCCAGACCTGCTCGCCCGTGAAGTGATCGCCGTCACGCTGGACGGGATCCGCCCGCGGACGTGAGACCCCTGCGAATGGCTGCGCAGACGAAAAAGCCCCGCGCCGCCGAAGGATCTCGGTGACGCGGGGCTTCCACAGTGACAGCGGTTGGTGGAGCTGGGGGGAATCGAACCCCCGTCCGACGCTGAAAATCCACGTCTTCTCCGGGCGCAGTCTGTAAGAGCGTTCTGCTCGGCTCCGACCTTTGTCACAGACACCTAAGTCGACGAGCCCAGCCTGGGAAGAGTCCCACGTGACGTCCAGACGCCATCACGCAGCAAGATCCCTAGATGACGCCAGGGTCCGTATCGGGATCACATACGGTCTGACGGACTATCGGGCTCGCTTAGGCAGCGAGGGCGAAGTCGTTGCGCTTGGATTCGGCAACTATGGTTTTGCAGGGAGCGTTCACGAGATAACCCTGCATCCTCGGCCCGCTTCTCGTCGATGTACAGGCGCCGTCGAAACCGATCAGCCCCGTGAACCTTCTCGCGAAGGAGCCGCTGTCACACTGTGGAGTTACCAACCGGGTACCGAAGCACCCGAGCATCAAAGAGTACAACGAATCCGACCCAGCCGCCATTCCTGCAGTTGCGTTCCCTCTTTGCACACCCGCGTGTCGTACAGTCACTGGCATGACTGAAGTCACCATCACGGTCCGCGGCGAACACGAACTGCGCGTCGCGCCCGAGCGCGCGACGCTGCACCTCACCGTCTCCTGCGACGGCCCCGATCGCGCAACGGTCGTCGAGCACGCTCTGGCCCAGGCCACCCCTGTGCGCGACGGCATCACGACGCGCGAGCAGTCCGGCAGCATCACGGCCTGGACCAGCCAGCGGCTGAACGTCTATGCCGAACGTCCCTGGAACAACGAAGGCAAGCGGCTCGCTCCGGTGTACCGCGCGAGCATCGACTTCACCGCCACCTTCTCGGACTTCCCAGAGCTGTCGGTCTGGGTCACCGAGCTATCGGTCACCGACGGCGTGGCGGTGGGCGACGTCGACTGGCATCTCACCCCCGAGACCGAACGCGAGGTCGAGCGCGAGGTCGCCACCCAGGCCGTCGCCGTCGCCGTCTCACGCGCCCGCGCCTACGCCGAGGCCCTTGGTTTGCACGAGGTGACGCCGGTGGAGATCGCCGACCGCGGCCTGATCTCGGCCGGTACTCCGCCGATGCCCATGGCCACGGCCCTGCGCGGCGGCGCCATGGCCATGGAAGCCGCACCCGGCATGGAGTTCCAGGGTGAGGAGATCACCGTCTCCGCCGAGGTGGAGGGGCGCTTCACCGCATCCTGAGCCGCACCGGAGCTGCTCAGGACATCGCGAACGGAGCCAATTCCGCAGCCAGCCGCTCGGATACGTGCGCATGCACCTCGGTACCCGTCTCGCGGTGCTCGGCCGAGATCAAGACACCGGTCTCGTGCACGGCTGCGACCAGGTCGCCGCGGTCATACGGCACGAGGGCCTGAACCTCGACGGCCGGCATCGGCAGCATCCGCTCGATCGTCGCGCGCAGCTCATCGATGCCCTCGCCGGAGCGGGAGGAGACGAAGTGCGCGTCGGGCGCCAGCCCGCGCAGCACGAGCCGCTCGTCCTCACCGATCAGATCGGCCTTGTTGAAGACCACGATCTCGGGGATCTCACGACCACCGACGTCGCCGATCACGTCCCGCACCGTCTGCAACTGAGCGGACGGGTCGGGGTGCGAGCCATCGACGACGTGCACCAACAGGTCGGCCTGCCCGACCTCCTCCAGGGTGGAACGGAACGCCTCGACCAGCTGATGCGGCAGATTGCGCACGAACCCGACCGTGTCGGTGAGCGTATAGACACGCCCGTCGGCGGTCTCGGAACGGCGCACTGTGGCATCCAACGTCGCGAACAACGCGTTCTCGACGAGCACGCCGGCGCTGGTGAGAGCGTTGAGCAGGCTCGATTTGCCGGCGTTGGTGTAGCCGGCGATCGCCACAGACGGAATGGTGTTGCGCTTGCGCTCTGCCCGCTTCGCATCACGCGCCGGGGCGAAATCGCGGATCTGCTTGCGCAGCTGCGCCATGCGCGTGCGGATGCGGCGGCGATCCAGCTCGATCTTCGTCTCACCGGGACCGCGCGAGCCCATACCCGCACCGCCGGCACCGACCTGGCCACCAGCCTGGCGGCTCATGGACTCACCCCAACCGCGCAGGCGCGGAAGCAGGTACTCCAGCTGGGCGAGTTCGACCTGGGCCTTGCCCTCGCGGCTCTTCGCATGCTGGCTGAAGATGTCGAGGATCACCGTCGTGCGGTCGATCACCTTGACCTTCACCACGTCTTCCAGAGCACGCCTCTGGCTGGAGGCCAACTCGGTGTCGGCGATCACGGTGTCGGCACCGACAGCAGCGACGATGTCCTTGAGCTCCTGCGCCTTGCCGCGGCCGAGATAGGTGGCCGGATCGGGGTGCGGCCGTCGTTGCAGAAGCCCGTCGAGCACCACCGCACCGGCGGTCTCGGCCAGAGCGGCCAGCTCGCGCAGCGAGTTCTCGGCGTCATCGTGCGCACCCTGCGGATACACGCCGATCAGCACGACGTTCTCCAGCCGCAGCGCGCGGTACTCGACCTCGGTGACATCCTCGAGCTCGGTGGACAGTCCCGCGACGCGCCGTAGCGCGTGCCGGTCATCCAGATCCCATTGCGCACCGTCCGCGTCGGTGTGCGCTGCGGTCGCGGTGTCTTGCAGCGCCTGCGCGGAGCCGAACACTCTCGGCTGCACACGCGGCTCTGCGTGCGACAGCACGCGATCCAGTGCGTCGTGTGCGGTGTTCTCGTCGTTGGTGTTCGTCATTCGGTACTGAACTCTGCCCTCTCTGAAACGGCGCCTTAACCTTAGCCCGCCCTATCCGGTACGCTCACTGAATGGCGTCCGACCACTACTTCACTGCGGCCCCGGCGAGCCCCGAGAACCTGCGGACGATCCGGGTGAACCTCGCCGGTCGCGATCTCGAACTCACCACTGCCGGCGGTGTGTTCAGCCCCGACCGTCTGGACGTCGGCACCTCGGTGCTTTTCGCCAACATGCCGCCCCTTCCGCCCGGCGGCGACTTCCTCGACCTCGGCTGCGGATGGGGGCCGATCACCCTCACCATGGCGCTCTCCGCACCCCATGCCACGATCTGGGCAGTCGACGTCAACGAGCGCGCTCTCGACCTCACCCGCCGCAATGCGGCCAAGCTCGGGCTCACAAATGTCAACGCGGTGCTGCCCGAAGATGTTCCCGACGACGTGCGTTTCCGTACGATCCGGTCGAACCCACCGATCCGCATCGGCAAAGAGGCGCTGCACGGCATGCTCGAACGATGGATCCCCCGCCTCGACGAGCGCAGCGACGCCTGGATGGTCGTGCAGCGCAACCTGGGGTCGGACTCTCTGCAGCGTTGGATGGCAACCACGTTCGGTACGGGCTACAGCGTGCAGCGTGCCGCGACGGGCAAGGGTTTCCGTGTGTTGAAGGTGCGCCGACACGGCACCCCACCCACCGAGCCGATCGACGTGCCCGCATAGCGCAACCGCGCCGCGCACACCCTGGGCACTCAGGCCAGGTCGATCTCACCCCGGTAGACCAGCTGTGCCGGACCGGACAGCCCCACGTGCT
This sequence comes from Microbacterium esteraromaticum, assembly GCF_028747645.1. Taxonomy (NCBI): domain Bacteria; kingdom Bacillati; phylum Actinomycetota; class Actinomycetes; order Micrococcales; family Microbacteriaceae; genus Microbacterium; species Microbacterium esteraromaticum. Next base: position 1,339,962 of record NZ_CP118100.1, on the reverse strand, counting down.
CGCCGTCCTCGGCGGCGAACATGCGAACGCCGAGCACACCACCGGGCACTTCGACCCGCCACTGGTCGGGCGCGCGCGTGCCTGCCCAGTGCCGCACCGCCAGAGCCGTGGCTGCAGCGCCCGTACCGCAGCTGAGCGTCTCGCCCACACCCCGTTCGTGCACGCGCATCCGCACATGTCCGATGCCGTCGCGCACGAGCGGTTCTCCGGGCACGACGAATTCGACGTTCGCCCCGCCGACCGGAGCCGGCTCCAGCAGCGGCGACGGGTTCAGGTCGAGGCCATCCAGCTCCTCGTCGGATGCCAACGCCACGACCACGTGGGGGTTACCCAGGTCGAGACCGAGCCCCGGACGCGCGATCGAGAGACCGGCGGCGCGTGCGAGCGGTTCACCGCCGGCGAGATGCCAGCGCCCCAAGTCGACCTGGTAGCCGGTCTCGCTACGCATCACATCGCGGACACCCGCACGAGTACCGATGGGCACCGTCGACCCCGGTTCGAGAGTCGCAAGGCCGGCCCGCAAGAGGTAGTGCACGAAGACGCGGATGCCGTTGCCGCACATCTGCGCCGGGGAACCATCGGCGTTGCGGTAGTCCATGAACCACTCGGCGTCGGGCTCCTCAGCCAGCGAAGCAGCGCCCTCATCGATCGCGGCGGAACGCACCACTCGGAGCACACCATCTGCGCCAATACCGAAATTGCGGTCGCACAGCGCCTGCACCTGGGTCGCCGTGAGGTCGTTCTCGCCGTTGACGTCCTCGATGATCACGAAATCGTTGCCGGTGCCGTGTCCCTTGGTGAATGCGACCATGGTCCCAGTCTATTCAGCGCGCCGCACACGGTGACGCGCGCACACGAACGAACGGTTACGGGCGACGTCGATCAGTTCGAGGTCGAGCGCCCGCGGCAGCACGGGTGCTCCGGCGCCGAGCGTCACCGGCGCGTACTGAATCCATACTTCGTCGAGCAGGCCCGCGTCGGCGAACTGGCCCGCCAGATCTCCCCCACCGACGATCCACACGTCCCGGCCGCCTGCCGCCTCGACCATCTGTGCATGCACGTCGCGGACGTCGGCTCGGGTGAGACGCACGTCGGCACCCTCCGGCACATCAAGCTCACGCGTGGTGAACACCCAGGCCGGCTGCTCGTACCCCCACTGTCCCCCTTCGTTGTCCATCACCCATTCGAACGTGTGCGCGCCCATCGCCAACGCACCGATCGAGGCGATGAACTCTCCGTACGCCATCGGCCCGTCCTCGTCGATGTCCTGCGGGAGAAGCCAGTCGAGCGAGTGGTCTTCGGTGGCGATGAAACCGTCGAGGCTGGAAGCGGTGTAGAAGTGCGTGGTCATCCAGCCATCATCACGCCGACCACCGACATCGCGGCGCTCAGCGCAGAACAGCCCCGCCGGAGGTGCCCGATTCGAGCCACTCGATGTCCGGATAGCGCTTGAACCATGACACCTGGCGCCGCGCGTACCGTCGCGTGAGCGCCTGGGTCTCGGCGATGGCATCCGCCTCGCTCTTCTCTCCGCGCACCTGCGCGAGCGCCTGGGCGTACCCGATGGCCCGTGCAGCCGTGGCGCCGCGCTCGAGGCCTCTCTCACGCAGCGCTTCGACCTCCTGCAGCATGCCGTCCCGCCACATCCGCTCCACGCGACGGTCAAGGCGCTCCACGAGCACCTCGCGCGGCGCATGCAATCCGATGATGCGGGTGTGCGGATGCCACAGCTCGGGGCGTTCGGGGAGCGCCGCACCGTGCGTCTGCCCGCCCTGTTCAAGCACCTCAAGGGCGCGCACGATGCGCCGCGGATTCTTCGGATCGATCCGCGCGGCGGCGGCCGGATCCCGCTGAGTCAGACGCTCCAGGAGCACTCCGGGGCCGCGTTCGGCGAGTTCGGACTCCAGGCGCGCGCGCACGGCGGGGTCGCGGGGCGGGAACCGGAAGTCGAAGATCACGCTGGAGACGTACAGTCCAGACCCGCCGACGAGAATCGCGTCGCCACCGCGGGAGTGGATATCAGCGACCGCCGCGCGCGCTAACGGCTGATACCAGGCGACGGCCGCCTCCTCGGTGACGTCGCGGACGTCGAACAGGTGATGCGGGATCCCCCGCCGCTCGGCCGGCGACAGCTTCGCCGTGCCGATGTCCATGCCGCGATACAGCTGCATCGCGTCGACGTTCACGATCTCGGCAGGGTTGCCCTGCTGCCGCAGGGCCTCGGCGAGCTCAAGCGCGAACTCGCTCTTGCCGGTGCCGGTCGCGCCGACAACGGCCCACACCCGTGGGGGTCGGATGCCCGTCACCCGTCGACGCGGAGCGTCGGCAGCCCCAGCGAGACGGCGCGGGGTGCGCCTGACTGTCCGGCCGGTGCCGGCACACCGCAGGTCTCGGCCTGAGCGCGGTCCCATGCGTCGCCGCCGCGCGTGCGACGGATGCGCAACGGCGCACCTGTCGGATCGTCCGCGAGCAGATGGAAGGGAGCACCGTGGGTGATCGTCACGGTCACCATGTCTCCGGGGCGTGGCAGCTCCGAACCGGGTGTCACCTCGAAGTGCACCAGGCGGTTGTCTTCCGCACGTCCGGTGAGGCGGTGGGTCTCGGCGTCCTTCTTGCCCTCGCCCACCGAGACCAGTACCTCGATCTCGCGACCGACCTGTTTCTGGTTCTCTTCGAGCGAGATGCGCTCCTGCAGCGCGATCAGCCGCTCGTAGCGCTCCTGCACGACGGCCTTGGGGACCTGGTTCTCCATCGTCGCGGCCGGCGTGCCCTCACGGATGGAGTACTGGAACGTGAACGCGCTCGAGAAGCGGGACTGCTCGACGACGCGCATGGTGTCTTCGAAGTCCTCGTCGGTCTCACCCGGGAAGCCCACGATGATGTCGGTGGTGATGGCTGCATGCGGGATCCGCTCGCGCACCCGATCGAGAATGCCGAGGTACTTCGAGCTGCGGTACGAGCGTCGCATAGACCGCAGGATGCTGTCACTTCCCGACTGCAACGGCATGTGCAGTTGCGGCATCACGTTGGGCGTCTCCGCCATTGCGTCGATCACATCGTCGGTGAATGCGGCCGGGTGCGGGCTGGTGAAGCGGATGCGCTCCAGTCCTTCGATCTCGCCCGCGGCGCGCAGCAGCTTGCTGAACGCCTGTCGGTCGCCGAACTCCACACCGTACGAGTTCACGTTCTGCCCCAGCAGCGTGACCTCGATCGCGCCGTCCTCGACGAGCAGACGGATCTCGTTCAGGATGTCACCCGGTCGGCGGTCCTTCTCCTTGCCACGGAGGCTCGGGACGATGCAGAACGTGCAGGTGTTGTTGCAGCCGACCGAGATCGACACCCAGCCGCTGTGCGCCGAGTCGCGCTTGGTGGGCAGCGTCGAGGGGAAGATCTCGAGCGACTCGAGGATCTCGAGTTCGGCCTCGCCGTTGTGACGTGCGCGCTCAAGCAGACCGGGCAGCGATCCCATGTTGTGCGTGCCGAAGACCACGTCGACCCACGGCGCCTTATCGAGGACGGCCTGCTGGTCCATCTGAGCGAGGCAGCCGCCGACGGCGATCTGCATGCCCTCATGCTTGTCCTTACGGGACTTCAAGTGACCCAGCGTGCCGTAGAGCTTGCCCGCTGCGTTGTCGCGCACCGCGCAGGTGTTGATGATGACGACGTCGGCGTCCTCACCGGCATCCGAGCGAACATACCCCGCACTCTCCAGGGAACCCGAGAGTCGTTCGGAGTCGTGCACGTTCATCTGGCAACCGAAGGTACGCACCTCGTACGAGCGCCGGCGGCCATCGGCGCCGACCGCCGCCGCCGAGGGCGCGATGATGGTCGGTTCACTGCGCGGAGTAGTCATGGTGACAGCTATTCTACGAGGCCTCGCGCCTATTGGGATCGGGGCCCGCCATCTGCCGGCGCGCGCTCACTCCGAGTCCACGAAGCGCACACCCGAGCGGGCACCGCTCGCACCCCTGCCCGCTTCGCGGAGCGCAGTACGAGCAGCGTTCATCGCCACCGATCCCCCGTACCCACGACGCGCGAGTTGGCCCAGCAATCGGCGCAGGGCGGTGTCGGACTCGAGCCGCGTCATGCCCGGCGCCTTGCTGCGTGCGAACTCCAGAGCCCGTTCGGCATCGTCATCAGGCAACTCCGACAGAGCCTCCTCGGCGATGTCGCGGGGAATCCCCCGCTGCGACAGCACCCGCGCGAGCGCGACCCGCCCCTGCCCTTTACGCTCTGCACCCGAGGTGACCAGTAGCTCGGCGAGTGTTCGATCGTCGATGTATCCGCGATCGCTGAACTCGTCGATGATCTCGTCGATGGTCTCCCGGTCGAGATCGTGCTCGCGCAGAACCGCCCGAGACTCGGCGACCGAGAGCGCCTTGGAGCGCAGCTTGCGTACAAGCGCCTCTTCGGCTCTCTCGCGCAGCTTCACGGACTCATCGTCCATGCCCTCCCGAGCGTCGTCCCGCGCGTCCCGGGCGTGCGCCGCGTTCAGAGCACGCAGCGCGACGGTGCGTTCCGCGTGGTCGAGTGCAGCGGCGGCGCGCGCCGCCGGAGATGTCTCGTCCAGCTGAGGGGCTGCAGGCTCTCGCGCGGGGCGTCCACGCTCGGCCCCGGCGGTGGGCCTGCCGACATCGACAGACCCACCGAAGATCGGGATGACCGGGGCGAGGTGTTCGCGGCCGTCGTCCTGACCAGTGCCGTTCATGATGATCAGGCCGGGCGACGCTCGGCGAGCTCATCGGCCGGCGCTTCAGCCTTGACTCCGATACCGAGCTTCTGCTTGATCTGCTCTTCGATCGCCAGGGCGATGTCGTCGTTGTTGCGCAAGAAGTTCCGGGCATTCTCCTTGCCCTGTCCGAGCTGATCCCCGTCGTAGGTGTACCACGATCCGGACTTCTTCACGATGCCGTGCTCGACGCCGAAATCGATCAGGCTGCCTTCGCGCGAGATGCCGACGCCGTAGAGGATGTCGAACTCGGCCTGCTTGAACGGCGGCGCCATCTTGTTCTTGACGACCTTCACCCTGGTGCGGTTTCCGACCGCCTCGGTGCCATCCTTCAGTGTCTCGATGCGGCGGATGTCGAGGCGTACCGACGCGTAGAACTTCAGCGCCTTTCCACCCGCGGTGGTCTCGGGAGAGCCGAAGAACACACCGATCTTCTCGCGCAGCTGGTTGATGAAGATCGCGGTGGTCTTCGTCTGGTTCAGCCCACCAGTGAGCTTTCGCAGCGCCTGCGACATCAGTCGAGCCTGCAGACCGACGTGCGAATCACCCATGTCGCCCTTGATCTCAGCCTCGGGCACCAGCGCGGCGACGGAGTCGATCACGACCAGGTCGATGGCTCCGGAGCGGATCAGCATGTCGGCGATCTCGAGCGCCTGCTCACCCGTGTCGGGCTGCGAGACCAGCAGCTGATCGATGTCGACGCCGAGCTTGCGTGCGTACTCGGGGTCGAGCGCGTGCTCAGCGTCGATGAAGGCGGCGATACCACCGGCGCGCTGCGCGTTGGCGATCGCGTGCAGGGTCAACGTGGTCTTACCGGACGATTCCGGACCGTAGATCTCGATGATGCGCCCGCGGGGCAGCCCTCCGATTCCGAGGGCGCTGTCCAGCGCGATGGATCCGGTCGGGATGATCTCGACGGGTGCGCGCTCTTCGCTGCCCAGTCGCATGATCGATCCCTTGCCGAACTGGCGCTCGATGTGCGCGAGAGCGGAATCCAGGGCCTTCTCGCGGTCGTCGGTGGATGGCATGACGTGCTCCTCAGAATCTCGATTGCTGCCGCCTGTAGGCTGTCGCGACCTCCCCCTCTGGGGCGGCTCTCCGACAAGGCGAGTGGTTCGCAACCACCTCTCACACCGTAGGCGGGGCCACCGACATCGCGTCGGCTATCCCGCGCACTGTGAAAAGAAAGCGCATCGCAACCACTTGTGCAGAACGATACGCCCTCATCGAACAGAGATTCGACGACACGCCGGAAAAGGCGCGGACATCTGTTCAGTGACGGCGTGGTTCGACCCTGCCCACGCCGTAGCGGCGCTCCGGCGGGACATCCGCCTCAGCGCACAGCGCGAGCCAGATCTGCCGAGGCGGAATGCCGGCTTCCAACGCATCATGCGCCGTCATTCCGACATCGCCGAGGAACAGATCGTGGGTCATCGCGTTCGAGCGCGCGCCGAACTCCTCGTCGACCGCGCGCAGAAACTCACTGCGTCGCACGCTTCGCCTCGCCGCTCAGTGCAGCGACAGCTCGGGCTCGACCGATGCCACCAGGTCGTCGGGAACGACGTCGGGGAAGGGGCTGAGTCCCTCGAGGACCGAGATCCGGTCGCCGACTTCGCGCATGATCGTCGAGATGGGCACATCGAGCGCTTCTGCCACCGACGCGAGGATCTCGCTGGATGCCTCTTTCTGGCCCCGCTCCACCTCGCTCAGGTAACCGAGCGCCACGGAGGCCTTGCCTGCGACCTGACGCAGAGTGCGCCCCTTCTGCAGGCGGAAGTCCCGCAGCACTTCGCCGATCTCTTGTCTGACAAGAATCATCGGAACCTCCCCTCCCACACAATCTCTGAATCCGAGTGGATCGCCAGTCTAACGCCACCGGGTACTGCTGAATCTACTGTTTCTGCCTGTGCCTCGGTTGTGAACCTTCGGCTGTGCAACGGATAGTCGTGTCGTGTGTTGCGCACATCACGTGGAACCCCACAACGAGCCGTGCTATTCCCGCACCGCCTCCAGCGCGGCGGCCAGGACGGCATCCCGCGCCTGGGTACGGATCTGTGACCGATCCCCCGCGAACACGAACGAGCGCACCAGACGAACGACAGGCGTGACGACGCCCACATGCACGGTCCCGACGGGCTGACCGTCGGGCGAGTCGGGGCCCGCGATGCCGGTGGTGCTCACCCCCACCTCAGTGGCTCGTGCGTCGACGGCGACGGCGCGACGCACCCCGTCGGCCATCTGCTCCGCCACCTCGGGGTGCACCGGCCCGTGCTGCTCCAGCAGTTTCGCATCCACCCCGAGAAGCGTCTGCTTGACCGGTGTGGCGTACGCCACGACCGCTCCGTTGAGCACCGCAGATGCTCCAGGTACCGTCACGAGCTCCGCCGAGACGGCGCCGCCGGTCAGCGACTCAGCGACGCCTAGTCGCCACCCGCGCTCCGCCAAGAGAGTCAGCAGTTCGGCGGCGACCGTCATCTCCGGCGGCTTCCCCGCACCTGCGCCACCACGTAGTCGATCCCGCTGGCCACGGTGAGCACTAGGGCCACCACCATCAGCACCTGTGTCACGACGACCCACGGCTCCATGCCGATCACCGTGTGCAACGGCAGCAGCGCCCAACTCAGCGCCACGCCCTGCACCGCGGTCTTGATCTTGCCCATCCATGCCGCGGCGACGACATGCTCGTGCACGATCACGAATCGGTGAACGGTGATCGCCCATTCCCGGACCAGGATGATGATCACGAGCCACCAGCCCACCTCGCCGAGGATGGCGAGGCCCAGAAATCCCGCGCCGGTGAGCAACTTGTCGGCGATCGGGTCCCACAACTTGCCGAAGTCGCTCACGATGTCGTACTTGCGGGCGAGATAGCCATCGACCCAGTCGGTCGAGATCGCGATCACGAACAACGCGCCTGCGATCCAGCGCATCACGATGTCATCTTCGCCGAAGGTACCGGCGACGAGCAGCATCACGAAGAAGACGATCGCCAGAGGGATCCGCGCGATGGTGATCGCGTTGGGAAGCTGTCGTGGAATGCTCATCAGTCGCGTCCTGTCAATCCCCAGGCGTCTTCGTCGCCGTCGTCTTCGCTCTCCACTACGGGGAGCCCTTCGAACTGCTGCTCAATCGGATCGATCGGAGCGGCAGGAGTCTCGGCCGCCGCGGGTGCGGACGGTACGTCGTCGCCGCGCAGCTTGGCGATCACCGCGGGCAGCTGCTCGGAGGTGACCAGAACGTCGCGCGCCTTCGAGCCCTCGGAGGGGCCGACGATTTCGCGCGATTCGAGCAGGTCCATCAACCGTCCCGCCTTCGCGAATCCGACCCGCAGCTTGCGTTGCAGCATCGACGTCGATCCGAACTGCGATGACACGATGAGCTCGGCGGCGGCCAGCAACAGCTCGAGATCGTCGCCGATGTCCTCGTCGACCTCTTTCTTCTTCGCCTCCGCGGACTCCTGCACGTCGGGCCGGTACTCGGGCCGCGCCTGTTGCGTCACGTGCTTGACGACCGACGAGATCTCGCTCTCATCGACCCACGCGCCCTGCAGACGGAACGGCTTGGACGAACCCATCGGCGAGAACAGGGCGTCACCCTGACCGATCAGCTTGTCAGCGCCCGGGGCGTCGAGAATCACGCGGCTATCGGTCACGCTGGTGACCGCGAAGGCCAGTCGCGATGGCACGTTCGCCTTGATCAATCCGGTGACTACGTCGACGCTGGGTCGCTGCGTGGCAAGAACCAGGTGGATGCCCGATGCACGTGCGAGCTGCGTGATACGGACGATCGAGTCCTCGACGTCTCGCGGCGCGACCATCATCAGGTCGGCGAGCTCATCGACGACGACCAGCAGATACGGGTAGGGCTTGAGCACGCGCTCGCTGCCGACGGGGACCTCGACCTCACCGGCACGGACGGCCTTGTTGAAGTCGTCGATGTGGCGGAACCCGAACGACGCCAGGTCGTCGTAGCGCATGTCCATCTCTTTCACGACCCACTGCAGCGCCTCAGCCGCCTTCTTGGGGTTGGTGATGATGGGTGTGATCAGATGCGGAACACCCGCGTAGCTGGTCAACTCGACGCGTTTCGGGTCGATCAGCACCATGCGCACGTCGGCCGGGCGAGCCCGCATCAGCAGGCTCGTGATCATCGAGTTGACGAAGCTCGACTTACCGGAGCCCGTGGAACCTGCCACGAGCAGGTGCGGCATCTTCGCGAGGTTGGCGACGACGATGTTGCCGCCGACATCCTTGCCGACGCCGATCGTGAGCGGATGCGTGCTCTTCTGCGCGGCCGACGACCGGAGCACGTCACCCAGGGCGACGGTCTCTTTGTCGACGTTGGGGATCTCGATACCGATCGCGCTCTTCCCCGGAATGGGCGACAGGATGCGCACGTCGTTGGACGCCACCGCATAGGCGAAGTTGTTGCTGAGCTGCGTGATCTTCTCGACCTTGACGCCGTGCCCGACCTCGATCTCGTACTGCGTGACCGTCGGGCCGCGCGAGAAGCCCGTGACCTTGGCATCCACCTTGAACTGCGTCAGCACGCTCGTGATCTGCTCGATCGTGCGGTCTGTGGCGTCCGAACGCACCACGGGCGGCGGGCCGACCTTCAGCGCGGACGGGGACGGGAGCACGTACGGGGCCGCCGGCGGCTGCGGCGCGGACGCGCCGGGGCCGGCCGTGCCGAAACCATCCATGCCGGGCAGCTCACCGGTGTCTCCGTCATCGTCGAGCAGTGCAGTGGCACCCTGCTCACCCAGCTGCCCGGTGAGCGCGCTGAGATCGGTGAGCACCTCGGTGGCCGCGTCGTGCGGATCCGGCTGCGGCGTCTCGTCGACAATGACGGCCTGCTCGTAGGCCGCGTTGCTGTCGCTCGGTTCATCGAACAGCGCGGTGATCGCCTGCGAGTCGACACCGTCGTCGGGGTCTTCCTCGCGGCCGGTCTTGTTGCGCCGCCACCACGGGAGCGAATCGTCGTTGGGCTCCGCGTCCTGCGGTGCCTCATCGACCGCCGGTGCGCGCATGGGGCGCTCGGCGCCGAACATCCAGGCGTACAGGTCACCCAACCGCTCGCCGATGCGGTTCGGCGGAGTCTTCGTGAGGATCAGGATGCTGAGCACCATGAGCAGTGCAAGCACGATGTAGGCGACCACGGGCGTCAGGAACGCCAATGGCTCGCCCAGCAGCCAGCCGAACAGCCCGCCGGCCTCGCTCAGCGCCGGCATTCCGTCACGCGGTTGCGGACGGCTGCCGTCTGCGGCGCCGGACGCGACGTGGCAGATGCCCGCGATCGACAGGACGAGTGTGCCGAAGCCGATGCCAATACGTCCGTTGTCGTGCACTGACGGAGGATGCCGGAACAGCCAGCCCGCCAGGAGCACCAGCAGCACCGGCATGAAGAACGCCGTGCGCCCCACCATCAAGCCAAAGCTGTAGGCGGAGATCTGCGCGGCGACCTCGTTGCCGATGAAGAACCACTCCACCACGGCGCCCATGCACGCCAACAGCACGAGCAGGAACGGGAAACCGTCGCGACGCTGATCCTTCTCAAGGTTCTCAGGTCCGAACGCGCGGAAGAGACCGCCGACGCCGTGCGCGAGGCCAAGCCACATGCGCACGGCGAGCGGCGGTCTGTCGACCTCATCGACGTACTTCTTCGGCGCCGGTGCGGCCTTCGCGGTCGACCGAGACGTCGTCTGCCGTTTCGGGCGCGACGACGAGGCGCCCCCAGACGCGCGCTCGGACTTGGTAGTGCTCCTGGCCATGGGATCCAGGCTACGGCCGAGCGCCGACATCGGGCCGCAATGACGCGGCCTTGCGCGGTTTCCGCGGGGTCGTCAAGCCTCGATCACCAGCGGAACGATCATCGGACGACGACGCAGCTTCTGGTTCACCCAGCGACCGATGGTGCGTCGGATGATCTGCGAGAGCGCGTGGTTGTCGCGCACGCCGTTGCCGGCGGCCTCCTTCAGCGCCGCGACGATCTTCGGCGTGATGTCGTCGAACACCGCGTCGTCCTCCGCGACACCGCGGGCGTGGATCTCGGGCCCCGAGATGATCCGACCGGTCGAGGAGTCGACCACGACGATCACCGAGACGAAGCCCTCCTCACCGAGGATGCGGCGGTCCTTGAGGTCGGCATCCGTGATGCCGCCGACGGTCGATCCGTCGACGTAGACGAAGCCGATGTCGAGCTGGCCCGCGACGCGTGCCTCACCGTCGCGCAGGTCGATGATCGTCCCGTTCCCGGCGATGATCGTGCGCTCCTCGGGGATGCCGGTGTCTTGCGCCAGCTTGGCGTTGGCGATGAGGTGGCGATACTCGCCGTGCACCGGGAGGACGTTCTTCGGACGCAGGATGTTGTAGCAGTAGATCAGCTCGCCGGCCGCCGCGTGACCTGAGACGTGTACCTTGGCGTTGGCCTTGTGAACGACGTTCGCGCCAAGCTTGGTCAGGCCGTCGATGACCCGGTAGACCGCGTTCTCGTTGCCGGGGATGAGACTCGACGCGAGGATGACGGTGTCGCCCTCGCCGGGCTCGATCGCGTGGTCGAGGTTCGCCATCCGACTGAGCACGGCCATCGGCTCACCCTGCGAACCGGTCGACATGTAGACGATCTGGTCCTCGGGGAGGTCGCGCGCCTTCTTGTAGTCGATCAGGAGCCCCTTGGGCACCTGCAGATACCCGAGCTGCTCGGCGATGGTCATGTTGCGCACCATGCTGCGGCCGAGGAACGCCACCCGCCGGCCGTGCGCGTGGGCGGCGTCGATGACCTGCTGCACACGGTGCACGTGGCTCGAGAAGCTGGCCACGATGACCCGGCGCGGCGCCTTGCCGATCACCTGGTCGAGCACGGGCCCGATCGAACGCTCGGTGGGCGTGAAGCCGGGCACGTCGGCGTTGGTCGAATCGACCAGGAACAGGTCGACTCCCTCTTCGCCGAGCCGCGCGAAAGCGCGCAGGTCGGTGATGCGGCCGTCCAGCGGCAGCTGGTCCATCTTGAAGTCACCGGTGGCCAGCACCAGACCGGCCGGTGTGCGGATCGCGACGGCGAGGGCATCCGGGATCGAGTGGTTGACCGCGATGAACTCGAGGTCGAACGGGCCCACCTTCTCGTGCTGCCCCTCCTTCACCGTGAAGGTGAAGGGCTTGATGCGATGCTCCTTGAGCTTGGCCTCGACCAGTGCGAGGGTCAGTCCCGATCCGATCAGGGGGATGTCGGGCTTCAGGCGCAGCAGGTACGGCACGGCACCGATGTGGTCTTCGTGGCCGTGCGTCAGCACCACGCCGACGATGTCGTCGAGGCGGTCCTTGATGGGCTCGAAGTCGGGCAGGATCAGGTCGACACCCGGCTGGTACTCCTCGGGGAAGAGCACGCCACAGTCGACGATCAGGATCTTGCCGTCGAACTCGAACGTGGTCATGTTGCGGCCGACTTCGCCCAGGCCGCCCAGCGGGGTGACGCGGAGCGTGCCCTGTGCGAGCGGTTCGGGATCGGCGAGGGGAATGGACATGGATGTCTCCTCCGTCGGACACCTCGTGTCCGGTCTTGACGTGTCAGCGCATGGCAGCGCTCATCGTGTGGTGCCTGGCACCTTGGGCAGCGCGCCGCCGGCCGCAGCGTTGCGGTCGGGGCGGAAGTTCGAGAAGTCGGCGCCCGGTACGTCCTTCACCAGCGCGAGCTCGTCCTCGATGATGGCGGCTTCCCACTCCTCCGGTCCCACCAGAGGCAGACGCACGCGCGGGCTGCCGATGCGGCCGAGCCCGTGCAGGATGTACTTGGCCGAGACGGTTCCGGGCACGTGCGTCATGGTGGCGCGCACGAGGGGCTCCAGGCGGCGGTGCTCGGCCGTCGCCGTGGCGAGGTCGCCACGGTTGACCGCGTCGACGATGGTGCGGTAGGGCGCCGAGGTGATGTTCGCCGTGACGCCGATCAGCCCGGTCGCACCGATGGCCAGGTGCGGGAGGACGTTCGCGTCATCGCCGGAGAAGTACATCAGGTCGGTCTGGTTGAGCACACGGCTCACTTCGGAGAAGTCGCCCTTGGCGTCCTTGACGGCGAGGATGTTGGGGTGCTTGGCCAGCCGGAGGATGGTCTCGTACTTGATCGGCACGCCGGTGCGACCCGGGATGTCGTAGAGGATCACCGGCAGGTCGGTGGCATCGGCGACGAGACGGAAGTGCGTCAGGATGCCCGCCTGTGTCGGCTTGTTGTAGTACGGGGTGACGATCATGATGCCGTCGGCGCCGGCCTTCTCGCTGGCGCGGTACAGCTCGATGGCGTGCGCGGTCTCGTTCGACCCACCGCCGGTGATGATCTTGGCGCGGCCCGCGGAGACGTCCTTGCCGACCTCGACGAGACGGATCTTCTCGGGGTCGGTGAGAGTCGAGGTCTCACCGGTGGTGCCGGTGACGACGATGCCGTCGGCCCCGTCGGAGATCACACGGTCCATGTGCTTCTCGACGGCGGGCCAGTCGACCTCGCCGTCGGCGGTCATCGGTGTGACCAGCGCGACAAGAACCTGTCCGAAGGGATTGTCGGTGTGCGTCATCCTCTCAGCGTAGCGTTTCGCAGGTCGTGCTCGGCACCCGTCGGATGCCCGTCACACCCGGCCTCGGCGCGCCACGCCCGATGTGAGCGACGGCGGTAGCACCTTGCTGAGAGCGACGATCGCCTTGTACCGCCAGGACGGGATCGACACCGCCGTGCCCCGTGCCGCGTCGCGCAGCGCCTCGCGGACGACGTCGGAGGCGTTGAGCCACAGGATCGACGGGATACCCTCGTGCCCCGGGGCCAGCCCCATCCGCTCGTGGAATGTCGTGTGTGTGAAGCCGGGACACACTGCGGTCACCGTGACGCCGTCACGCGCATACTCGGCATTCGCCCACCGGCTGAAGCCGATCAGCCATGACTTGCAGGCCGAGTAGGTGGAGCGCGAGATGAAGCCGGCGACCGAGGAGACGTTGATGATGCGTCCGCCGCGGCCGCGCATCGCGCGGATGGCCGCGTGCATCAGCCGCATCGAGGCTTCCACGTGCACGCGCAGGTGACGCACCTCGTCGTCGATGTCGTTGTCGGCGAACTGCAGCGGCAGTCCGAAGCCCGCGTTGTTGATCAACAGATCGATCGGCTGCCCGGCATCCGCGATACGGTCGGCGACGCGAGTGATGTCGTCCTCACTCGCCAGGTCGGCGGTGATCACCTCGACGGCGACGCCGTGATCATCGCGCAGCTGCTCCGCCAGGCTGTCGAGCGCCTCGGTGCTGCGGGCGACGAGCACGAGGTCGGCGCGCCGGGCGGCCAGTTGGCGGGCGAACTCCGCGCCGAGGCCCGCGCTGGCGCCGGTGATGAGTGCGGTGGGCATCAGCGCTCGTATCCCAGGAAGCGATAGCGGATGCCGGTGCTCGACGTCTGCCACTCCCCCTCGTCGACCAGACGCCAGCCGGTGCGCGCGGGCGCGAACGCATCGCCGTCGACGTCGAGGTCGAGTTCCGTGACCTCCAGCCGATCGGCCTGCCCGATCAGCTGGCGGAAGATCTCGGATCCACCGATGACCCATGCGCGTTCGAGGCCGCGCAACGCGTCGTGCACGGTGGCCGCCCGGCGGGCGCCTTCTGCGCTCCATCCCTGCTGGCGGGTGATGACGACGTTCTCGCGGCCGGGCAGCGGGCGGAAGCGCTCGGGAAGTGAGTCCCACGTCTTGCGTCCCATGACGACCGGGTCGCCGAGGGTCGTGCGCTTGAAGTGCGCGAGATCCTCGGGCACGTGCCAGGGCATACCACCCGCGGCACCGATGACTCCCCCGTTCGCCTCGGCCCAGATCAGCCCCACCCAGGGAACGACGGTAGCGGCGCTCATACGGCCACCGCCGCCCGGATCGCCGGGTGGTGCTGATAGTCGTCGACCGAGAAGTCCTCATAGACGTAGTCGAGGATCGACGCCGGCGTGCGGGTGATCCGCAACGTCGGATACGGGTAGGCATCGCGGCTGAGCTGCTCGCGCACCTGGTCGACGTGGTTGTCGTAGATGTGACAGTCGCCGCCGGTCCACACGAAGTCACCGGGTTGCAGGCCGGTCTGCTGCGCGACCATCAGCGTCAGCAGCGCATAGGAGGCGATGTTGAACGGCACTCCGAGGAAAAGGTCGGCGCTGCGCTGGTACAACTGGCACGAGAGCTTGCCGTCGGCCACGTAGAACTGGAACAGTGCGTGGCAGGGGGCGAGCGCCATATCGGGGATATCGGCCGGGTTCCAGGCCGAGACGATCAGGCGCCTTGAATCGGGCGACGCCTTGATCTGCTCGATCACCTGCGAGAGCTGGTCGATGCTGCCGCCGTCCGGCGTCGGCCACGACCGCCATTGCACGCCGTAGACCGGGCCGAGATCTCCGTCGGCATCCGCCCACTCGTCCCAGATCGTCACGCCGTTCTGCTGCAGCCACCGCACGTTCGAGTCGCCCCGCAGGAACCACAGCAGTTCGTACGCGATCGACTTGAAGTGCACGCGCTTGGTGGTGATCAGCGGAAAGCCCTGCGACAGGTCGAAACGAATCTGACGTCCGAAGACGCTCGTCGTGCCGGTACCGGTGCGGTCGTCCTTGTGCGTGCCGTTCTCGAGCACGTCGCGGAGCAGATCTTCGTACGGCGTGGGGACAGCACTCATGACTGCAACGATACCTTTCGCTCCGGCATCCGTCGCCGTCATCCGGCGTCACATCCGGCCCGATTCCCACCTTCGGGACGTACCCTCGTCGCGTGCCCCTCTCCTCCGCCCTGATCGTTGTCGTCGCCCTCGTCGCGACCGCCGTCGCCGCCGGCCTGGTGTGGCGCGCCCGCGACGGTCGCCGTCGCGACGCCCACGGCGAGCGGGTGGACGCCGCGGATGCCGGCGTTCTCGGCGCCCGCGCCACACTCGTGCAGTTCAGCACCGAGATGTGCGCGCGCTGCCCGCAGGTGCGCCGGATGCTCGGCGGCGTGGCCGACGGACTCGACGGGGTCGCGCACGTCGACATCGACCTGACCCACCGCACCGACCTGGCAACGAAGTACCGGGTACTGCAGACCCCGACCCTGCTGGTCGTGGATGGCGATGGCACCGTGCGGGCCCGGTTCAACGGCGTTCCGCACCGCTCCGACATCGAGAACGCGCTGGGCGGTCTGCCCATGCTGCAGGAGGCATGATGAACACCCCGGTCGGCATAGATCCCCGTGGTCCGCGGTTCGCGGCATCCGTCACTTCGTTGCTGCTGCTGCTCGCGGTGCTGCTCGGACTCACCGGCGCGGATGCCGCATTCGCGCTTCTCATCGCCATCGCGGTGCTCTTCGTGTGGGGCGTGGTTTCGCCGCGAACCCATCCATGGAGCGTGCTGTTCCGCGTTCTCGTGCGGCCTCGACTCGCGCCGCCGACGGAGCTGGAAGATCCCCGCCCGCCGCGCTTCGCGCAGGGTGTCGGACTCGTCGTGGTCGGCATCGGTCTCGCGCTGCACGCGCTGGGTGTGCCGGGAGCCCTGCCGATCGCCGCGGCCGCCGCCTTCTTCGCGGCGTTCCTCAACGCCGCGTTCGGCTACTGCCTCGGATGCCAGATGTACCTTCTTCTGCGGCGCGCCGGGCTGTTCGGCCGCAGCACGGCGTAGCCGTATCGACGTTCCTCTCGGCTGAGTAGGCTGGCGGGACGACGCCGACACCCGGCGCTCGCGAGATGCGACCTGCGGAGGAACCATGCCCATCACCAGCGAAGCCACCACCACCTGGACCGGTTCCCTCATCGAGGGGTCGGGAACAGTCGCGTTCTCGTCGTCCAAGCTCGGCACGTTCCCGATCGACTGGAAGGCACGGTCCGAGGGCTCGGACACCACCACGACGCCCGAAGAGCTGATCGCCGCGGCGCACGCCTCGTGCTTCAGCATGGCCTTCTCGAACATGCTGGCGCAGAACGGCACGCCGCCCGAGCGGGTGAACACATCGGCCTCGGTGACCTTCAAGCCGGGCACCGGCATCACCGGCAGCCACCTCAACGTCAACGCGACCGTGCCGGGCATCACGCCGGAGCGGTTCCAGGAGATCGCCGATGACGCCAAGGCCGGATGCCCGGTGTCGCAGGCACTCGCCGGCATCGAGATCACGCTCGAGGCCAGCCTGGCCTGAGATCCGGCCCGTCTGAGACGTCAGGCGCGGGCCCGTGAGAGCCGGATGGCCTCACGGATGCTCGCCCTGGCGTCTTTGCGTTGCCCCGCAGCGTCGAAGACGACGCCCAGGCGGTAATGCCGGCGCCAATCCTGCGGTGCGGCGTCGACCGCCTCAGAGTACTGCGCGACCAGGGGTTCGACGTCCTCGCGCCGTAGCCGTCCGCTCGGCATGAGCTCGTCGGGTGCCTCGGGCATGCCTCCCTCGGCGTCAAGCGTGCGCCCGAGTCGATCGGCAGCGAAGCCGAAGAGCAGTTCGCGGATCAGCGCCCACGCCCCGATCGGTGCGAGCACGATCAGTGCGATGCCCATTCCAATGGCGACCGGCGTACCGACGGCGAAGAACATCACCGCGAGCCACACGGTCGCCAAGATGTACAGCAGCAGCGCGCCACCCATGACGCTGACGCCGACACGCGAGGTCATGAGCGCGGCCCGACGCCGATGTCGATGACGTTCTCGAGACCGACGACGATGCCGCGCACGTCGCGCGCGAACGGCACCGCCAGTCGGATGCCAGGCGCGTACGCCGCCGCAGAGTCCACCGTGTCGTGCACGATCGACAACGACTCCCCCGCGCCCGACAGGATCGTCTCCTGACGTGCGATCACACCGGGGCGTCGCAGCGAGTGCACCGGGACGCCGGCGACCTGCTGTCCCCGCGCACGCTGATCGACATGAGGCGCCTGGAACGGCCCCTGCGCCTCGCGGGCATCCGCCATCAGCTCAGCGGTGCGCACGGCCGTGCCGCTGGGTGAGTCGATCTTGCGGTCATGGTGCGCTTCGATGATCTCGGCCGAGGCGAAGAACGGGGCGGCTGCCGCCGCGAGTGCCGAGCCGAGCGCCGAGCCGAGCGAGAAGTTGGGAATGAAGAGGATTCCCGTTCCGGAGGCCGCCACCAGCGGTCGCACCAGCGCGATGCGCTCCTGCGACCAGCCGGAGGTACCCACCAGCACGTTGATGCCGCGATCGATGGCGCCACGCACGACATCGACGCTGACGGCGGGTGTGGACGCGTCGACCACGAGATCAGCACCGTCGAGTTCGCTCATCTCGCTGGTCGAGCCGAGCACGTTGCGCACCTCGAAGCCGTCGAGTCCGTCGATCACCTCGTTGATGATGCGTCCGAGCCTGCCTGTACCGCCGACGAGGGCAACCTGAGTGGTCATGCACCCAGTCTAGATTCGCCGCAGAGGGGTGACGCCCCGCGTGTCAGACCAGCGGCGCGTCGGGCAGGCCGGTGCGCAGCTCCATCGGCAGGTGACCGAGGTCGTTGTGGCTCAGCAGTGTCCAGGGGCGCCCCTGCTTCTGTGCAATGACGGTCAGCCCGGCGTGAGCCTGGTTGAGTGTCATCCACCGCCAGTCGGGAGCGCCGAGCACCTCGCGCACGAACCAGGCGATCACGAAGTTGTGCGTGATGAGCACCTCGTGCACCTCACCGTTGCGGCGTCGCAGGAACTCGCCGACGGCATCCGCCATCTGCGCGGAGCCCGCCTCGATCTCAGCGTCACTGACCGACCCGAAGAACGACTCGTACGCGGCCGGTGTGTCCTCTTCCATCCCGCTCGGCACGCAGTCGAACAACAATGCCGACGGTTGGGGGTCGACCGACGGAAGACGTTCGGCGACGCTGCGGGCGGTCTCGGCGGCCCGCAGGAGCGGCGAATGCCAGATCGCGTCGAGCGGGAGTCCGGAGAGGCGGTCCGCGATGAGCTCGGCCTGTCGTTGTCCTCTCGGAGAGAGGGGTCCGTCGTCTACGCCGTGCTCGGCGTCCTGATGCTCACCGTGTCTGACCAGATATATGTAATGCGTCACTGCCTGCTCACTCCATCCCCCGCTCTGGAGGGAGCTTCCAGCATAGTCAGTCGCTCGCGTGGGCGAGATCGGCAAGCTGCGACCGCACCAAGGTGATTCCTGCCCCCTGCATGAGCTCTTCGATCTGCTGAGGCGAGAAGGTGTTCACGATGGGTGCGACGATGGTGCGCTGCGCGAGCAGCCAGGCGATGGACACCGCCGCAACCGGCACCGAGGTCTCATCGGCGATGCGGTCGAGCACGCGCAGCACGCGGATGCCCCGGCGATTGAGGTGCGCCCGCATCTGTTCGCCACGCACGCCCGACACCCGCGACCGGCTGCGGTGCTGGCCGGAGAGGAAGCCGTGCTCAAGCGCGTGTGAGGGCGTCACGGCGAGTCCCTGCGCGGCCGCGACCAAACGAAGGTCGCCTTCGAAGCCGGTGCGCCGCACGAGGTTGTAGGGCTCATCGAGCACCTCGACGCGCGGATACCCCGCGGACGCCAGGATGCGTGCCTCGACAAGCCGCTCCGGCGTGAACCCGAAACTGCCGACCGCGTTGATCTTGCCGGCCTCACGCAACCACTCGACCGTGGCGAGAGTGTCTTCGAGATGCGTCGTGGCGTCGAGACTCGCATCGAGGTACAGCACGTCGATGCGATCGGTGCCCAGGCGGGTCAGCGATGCCTCCACGGCACGGACGAGGTTCACCGATCCGAGACCGGGGTTGTCGGGGTGCGATCCGACGCGGGCTGCCAGCACGACCCGTTCCCGCTGTCCGCGCGCCCGGAGCCACTGACCGACGATGTGCTCGCTGCGTCCCGCCGAGAAGCCGTCCGCGGTGTGGATCGCGTTGCCGCCGAACTCGACGTAGCGGTCGAGGATTCCGTGGCTGGTAGGCAGATCGACGTTCCACCCGAACTCGGCGGCGCCGAGCATGAGCGGGAATACCGTGAGCTCGGACTCGCCGAGCGGGACGCGGATGCCCTCTCCCACTCCCGGGCCGACGATGGGAATCGGTGCCGACGGATGCTCCGACGCCGCGGTCTCTGCGCGCTCCTGGGGTTCAGCGGTGCCTACGCCGAATAGCCTCATGGTCTCACCCCCGCGGATCTTCGATCCGGTCCACCACACCCCCCGGTGCGTACCTCGAGCGTAAGGGAGTAGACGACAGCGGACGCGCGCTGCGACGGTCCGGCGTCCGATCTTTGCGTAACGATCCGATCACATCGGATACGACAGCGACCCGGGGCCCGTGATCACTCACGGGCACCGGGTCGCTGTCAGAAGTCGGATGCCGGTGACCCGGCATCCATGGGATCACGCCTCGGCGGTCTCCGCTGCGGCTTCGCCCTCGGCGGCGGCCTCTTCCAGCACCGGCTCCAGCGACAGCTTGCCGCGGTCGTCGATCTTGGTGATGCGCACCAGCAGCTTCTGGCCGACCGAGAGCACGTCGTCGACGTTCTCGACGCGCTTGCCGCCGGCGAGCTTACGCACCTCGGTGACGTGCAGCAGGCCGTCCTTGCCGGGCAGCAGCGAGATGAAGGCGCCGAACGAGGCGATCTTCACGACGGTGCCGAGGAACTGCTCGCCGACCTCCGGGTTGGTGGGGTTGGCGATCGCGTTGACCTGGGCGCGGGCGGCCTCCGCCGACGGGCCGTCGGTCGCGCCGATGTAGACGGTGCCGTCCTCCTCGATGGAGATCTGCGCGCCGGTCTCATCCTGGATCGCGTTGATCGTCTTGCCCTTCGGGCCGATCAGCTCACCGATCTTGTCGACGGGGATCTGCACGCTGATCACGCGCGGAGCCGTCGGTGCCATCTCGTCAGGGACGTCGATGGCGGCGTTGAGCACGC
The DNA here is from genome assembly GCF_028747645.1 of Microbacterium esteraromaticum. Lineage (NCBI taxonomy): Bacteria > Bacillati > Actinomycetota > Actinomycetes > Micrococcales > Microbacteriaceae > Microbacterium > Microbacterium esteraromaticum. Next base: position 1,319,399 of record NZ_CP118100.1, on the reverse strand, counting down.
CGAGGATCGTCAGACGCGCGTCGCGCGCCTGCGTCAGCGCGCCGGCGAGAACCGACGAGGGGATGCCGTCGAGCTTGGTGTCGAGCTGGATCGCGGTGATGAACTCGCTGGTACCGGCGACCTTGAAGTCCATGTCGCCCAGCGCGTCCTCGGCACCCAGGATGTCGGTGAGCGCCGCGTAGCGGGTCTCACCGTCGACCTCATCGGTGACCAGACCCATCGCGATACCGGCGACGGCCGCGCGCAGCGGCACACCGGCGTTCAGCAGCGACAGGGTCGAGGCGCACACCGAGCCCATCGACGTCGAACCGTTGGATCCGAGTGCCTCGGAGACCTGACGGATCGCGTAGGGGAACTCCTCGCGGCTGGGCAGCACCGGCACGAGTGCGCGCTCGGCGAGGAAGCCGTGCCCGATCTCGCGACGCTTCGGCGACCCGACACGGCCGGTCTCACCGGTCGAGTAGGGCGGGAAGTTGTAGTGGTGCATGTAGCGCTTGCTCGTGGTGGGCGACAGCGAGTCGATCTGCTGCTCCATCTTGAGCATGTTCAGCGTGGTGACACCCATGATCTGGGTCTCGCCACGCTGGAAGATCGCCGATCCGTGCACGCGCGGGATGACCTGCACCTCGGCATCGAGCGGGCGGATGTCGGCGAGACCGCGACCATCCATGCGGACGTTCTCGGAGAGGATGCGTCCGCGGACGATCTTCTTGGTGACGGACTTGTACACCGCCGAGAACTCCAGCGGGGCACCAGCGGGCAGCTCGCCCGCCTCGACTGCGGCGATCAGCTCGGCCTTGACGCGGTCCTTGACCACGTCGTCAGCGTTCTGACGCTCGAGCTTGTCGGCGATCTGGTAGACGTCGCTGAGCTCGGCGAAGGCGCGCGACGAGACGAAGTCGTAGACCTCGTCGCTGTACGCGGGGAAGACCGGGTAGACGCCGGGTTCCTTCGACGCGGTCGCGGCCATCTCCTGCTGAGCCTTCACCAGCTGGGTCAGGAACGGCTTGGCAGCCTCGAGGCCCTGGGCGACGATGTCCTCGCTGGGCTTGGTGGCACCGGCCTTGATCAGGTTCCAGCTGTTCTCGGTGGCCTCGGCCTCGACCATCATGATCGCGACGTCCTCGGTGCCGTCGGCCTTGGTGACGACGCGGCCCGCGACGACGAGGTCGAAGACGGCCTGGTTGACCTGCTCGGCGTTGGGGAACGCGACCCACTGGTCGGCGTGCTCACCCTCGCCGGGGATGAACGCGAGGCGCACACCGGCGATCGGGCCCGAGAACGGCAGGCCCGAGATCTGGGTGGATGCGGAGGCCGCGTTGATGGCCAGCGCGTCGTAGTACTCACCGGGCGCGATCGACAGCACGGTGATGACGATCTGGACCTCGTTGCGCAGACCGTCGACGAACGACGGGCGCAGCGGACGGTCAATCAGACGGCAGACGAGGATCGCCTCGGTCGAGGGGCGCCCCTCGCGGCGGAAGAACGAGCCCGGGATCTTTCCGGCGGCGTACGAGCGCTCCTCGACGTCGACCGTCAGAGGGAAGAAGTCGAAGCCCTCACGCGGGTGCTTGCCCGCGCTGGTGGCCGACAGGAGCATGGTCTCGTCGTCGAGGTAGGCCGCGACCGATCCCTGGGCCTGCTGTGCAAGGCGGCCGGTCTCGAAGCGGACGGTGCGGGTGCCGAAGCGGCCGTTGTCGAGAACGGCTTCAGCAGCAGTGATTTCAGGACCTTCCAAGAGGTCTCTCCTTCTTTGTTTAGGCTCGCACGCCCGTGTGGCGCGCGAGTTCTCGCGAAGAAGCGGATGCGGGCGGATACAGGCGCGCGGGCATCCCGCGAATCTCGCCTGTGCGCTGGCCACCAGTGGACGATCACTCGGCGTGCCGAGGAACCCACCACAGGGGACCAGCTTCTGCGCCGATCGCTCCGTGAATCGATGTTCGATTGTGCGGTCGACAGAAGGCGACCGCAATGATCCTATCAGCGCAGGCCTTCCCCGCCCGCGTCGCTCGCACAAACCGCCCCTGCCCCCACCGTCCTGACATGCATCGGCCATGACGCGTTCACCCGACGGACGCGGATCGGAGAAGGCTGTCCGCTGTGGTGGCCTGATGCGCATGTCGGTGATCGGTTGTGGGTACTTGGGTGCTGTGCACGCGGCGGCGATGGCGTCGCTCGGACACGACGTCATCGGCATCGACGTCGACCGCGAGCGCGTCGAAACGCTCAGCGCAGGAGTCGCACCGTTCTACGAACCGCAGCTGACGGAGCTGCTGCGGGCCGGCCTGGAGGCGGGACGCCTGCGCTTCAGCACGTCGATGGCGGATGCCGCTGATGCCGCCGTGCACTTCCTCGCCGTCGGGACCCCTCAGGCGCCGAACGCGGATGCCGCGGATCTGCGCTACGTCGACGCCGCCATAGACGCACTGCTGCCGTATCTGCGCCCCGGCGGTGTTCTCGCGGGCAAGTCCACCGTGCCGGTCGGGACGGCCGCCCGTCTCGCAGAACGCGTCGCGGGCACCGGCGCGACGGTCGTGTGGAATCCTGAGTTCCTGCGCGAGGGATGGGCGGTGCACGACACGATCACGCCGGATCGCATCGTGGTCGGCGCGACCGACGACCAGGCGGGGCGACGCGCCGTCGACCTGCTCCGCGACGTGTACCGGGTCTCGACGGAGGCAGGCACGCCCTTTCTCGTCACCGATCTCGCCACGGCAGAACTCGTGAAGGGCGCCGCGAATGCCTTCCTCGCGACGAAGATCTCATTCATCAACGCGATGGCCGAGATCGCCGAAGCCTCGGGTGCGGATGTGACCCTGCTCGCGGATGCTCTTGGACACGACACCCGCATCGGGCGCCGCTATCTGGGGTCGGGCATCGGATTCGGCGGCGGTTGCCTGCCCAAGGACATCCGCGCCTTCGCCGCCCGGGCCGAGGAGCTTGGGCGCGGCTCGGCCGTCGGATTCCTGCGCGAGGTCGACGCGATCAACCTGCGGCGCCGCGACCGGGCCGTGCAGTTGGTGGTCGACGCGCTCGACGGCCAGGTGGTGGGCCGGCGCATCGCCGTGCTCGGCGCCGCATTCAAGCCCTTCAGTGACGACATCCGCGACTCCCCCGCTCTCGACGTCGCTGTGCGGTTGCGGGGGCTGGGCGCGGATGTGGTCGTCACCGACCCCGCCGCGCTCGACAACGCCGCTACCGCGCACCCGCAGCTGAACTACCGGGTGGAACGCGACGAGGCGCTTCGCGATGCTGACGCCGTCGTCGTGGTGACCGAATGGGACGAGTACCGGCGCGAGATGTCACCCCAGCACGCCGCAGAATTGGTGACGGGTCGGATCATCGTCGACGGCCGCAACTGCCTCGATGCGGCCGCGTGGCGGGACGCCGGGTGGACGTACTACGGCATGGGGCGCCGCTGAACGTCAGCGGCTGTGGACATCGTGCGAGACGGCTGACCGTCCCACCCGCACGTACCCCGAGTGCTTCGCAGCGAGGCCGTCGCCTGCGGTGCGTCCGCGCATGCGGCGCCACAGCCACGGCAGTGCGTGCCGGCGCCACCACAGCCCCCGACTGAGTACCTCATCGGCATGCAGGACGGCGTCGAGCGCTCCCAGCTCATCCGCGAAGGGAACCCCGAGCAGTTCGCCGGCTCGATAGGCCAGAAAGCGATGCCCGCGACTGCTCAGATGCACCAGATCGTCGCCCCAGTTCGGCCGCTCGGGCAGCGATGGGTGCAGGTCGGAGTCCAACAGCACGGCACCGGTGCGCTCCGCCACCCGGGCGAGTTCGCTGGAGAACTGAGCGAACCGATGCGCGAAGATCGAGGCGGCCCACCGGCGCGGCAGGAACGGGGTGACCAGGAGCACGTCGGCACCGGTCTCACGCAGACGCCGCACTGCCCTCTCGACCTCCGCGGCGAGCGCGACGATGTCGGGGCGGGCGCCGACGAGGTCGTTCGCGCCGATGAGGATCGACACCAGGTCGGGTCGGAGTTCGACAGCGCGATCGAGCTGAGGTCCGCAGACATCCCTGACGCGTCGGGAACGCACCGCGAGATTCGCATAACGCAGCTCTCCTGAACCCGCCAGCAGCAGGGCGAGGCGATCGGCCCACCCGCGGAGCGTGCCGTCCGGGGCGGGGTCGCACAGCCCCTCGGTGAGCGAGTCACCCAGGGCGACGTAGCGCCGGGGGCGGTGCCGGGCAGGCGGCGCCGATGGCTCCGGGCGGATCGAGCGGCGCACCCGAGAGGCAGCATCGATCCGGCGGAGTGACCGTGCCTCGTCGAAGTAGCCGATCAACGTATCGCACACACTCGCCCAGCTTCGTGACTGGACCGCGTCGTGGCCGGCCGCCCCGTAGGCACGGCGCCGTCCTGCATCCGCGACGAGCGCGCCGACGCGGGAACGCAGGTCGTTCACGTCGCCGGGTGTGTACAGCCATCCGTCGATCCCAGGACGCACCAGATCGAGTGGACCGCCGCGGCCGGTTGCGACGACGGGGACGCCGCTGGCGTGCGCCTCCTGCAGCGTCTGTCCGAAGGTCTCGCTCTCGCCGGGGTGCACGAAAACGTCGAGGGAGGCCATCGCCGCCGCGAGCGCTTCGCCGCTCAGATGCCCGAGGAACAACGCGTTCGGCATCAGTGCCTGCAGGCGCCCTCGACTGGGGCCGTCTCCGATGATGATCAATCGGGCGCCGGGGATATCCTGCAGCACGGCGAGGTCCTCGACCTGTTTCTCCGGCGCGAGACGCCCGACGTAGCCGATCGCGACGCCCGCGCCCCATTCGGCGCGCATGGCGATGCTGCGCCGTGCAGGGTGGAACCTCTCGGCATCCACGCCCCGGCCCCAGCGTCGCACGCGGTCCACGCCCCAGGACTGCAGCTGGCGCGCGGACTCCTCAGAGGGTGCGAGGTTCAGCGTCGCGCGACGGTGAAGTCGCGCGATCCGCGCGACGGCTGCACCGGTGGTCAGGGGAACGCCGTACCGCTGCGTGTAGGCCGAGATGTCGGTCTGATATGCCGCCACGGCCCCGATTCCGAGGCGGTCTGCGGCGAGCGCGCCATGCCAGCCGAGCGCGAATGGGGATGCGAGGTGGATGACGTCGGGTCGGAAGCGCCGCAACGCGTTCTCGACCCGGTGGCCCGAGGCCGTGGCCACGCGCACGTCACGATACCCCGGCAGGGGCAGGCTCGGAAGCGCGTGCACGGGCGCACCGTGCGCGGCAGCCGGCATGCCTGCTGCTGCCGGTGCCAGCACCTGCGCCTCGTGGCCGTTTCGCTCGAGGTGCGTCAGGATCTGCAGCACAGATCCGGTGACTCCGTTCATGTGCGGCAGGAAGGACTCCGTCACGATCGCGACTCTCACGAGATCAGGATGGCGCGCGCAGCGTGTCGCGCACGCCGGAAACGAGCGGATGCACCGGATGTTGACCGGATGTTGGATCGGCGGTCACCGCATGGGCACGTGGTCGTTCCGCAACGGTCTGGACGCGGCAGTCAAGAGACCTGACCATGAGCGGTCGCAGTGGCTTAGGCTGACGGGCATGAGCACCGAAGAAGGCGCCGACTCCGCTGAGGAGATGAAGCGCAAGTTCAAGGAAGCACTCGACAAGAAGAACGCGCACCATCGCGATGGTGAGGCTCACCTGGACGGCGACTCCGCCGTGCACGCGACCCACGCCCCGCAGATGAAGCGCGAGTTCCGCCGCAAGAGCGGCTGAACCGATCGCAACGGGAGCACATCATGATCGATCGCAAGCCGGCCGAGCCCGACGACACGCAGGACGAGCAGGAGATCCTGCGTGAGGAACAGGCGTACCAGGACGCCCAGCGAGAGGCCGGCGCGGCGCTGGACGTGCAGAACGGCTTCGGAGTGGAATCGTTCGAAACGGGTCTGGAGGGCTGACCGCCGCGACGCATGCAACGGGCCGGGTGACCTGAGGGCCACCCGGCCCGTTTGCGTTCACTCGCCCGACAGGCCACCCAGCAGGTGGCCGAACGAGCGTCCCTCCCCGAGGTAGCTCGCCGGGTCGAACGGATCGGTGTGCACTGTGGCTTCCCGCTGTGCAATGGCGTCGGCCAGTTCTTTCGCTCCGCGCTCGACTCTGGCGCCGAGCGGAGCCACCTCGTCGGCCGATGCTCCCCAGTCGCTGGAGGCCGCGAAGACCCCCGTGCTGACCGGCTCGGCGTGCAGATACGTGAACAGCGGGCGGATCGCATAGTCGATCGCCAAGGAGTGCCGGGCGGTTCCCGCATTGGCGCCGATCAGCACGGGCTTGCCGGTCAGTGCGTCCGGATCGATCACGTCGATGAACGATTTGAACAGTCCGCTGTAGCTCGTCGAGAAGATCGGAGTCACGGCGATCAGGGCATCCGCCGACACGACGCGGTTGATCGCTTCCTCCAGCGGTGCCGGGGCGAAGCCGGTCAAAAGATTGTTGGTGATGTCGTGCGCGAGATCGCGCAGTTCGATCACGTCGACCTTCGCGTCGATGCCACGGTCGGCGAGCGCGCCGAGGGTACTCGCCGCGAGCCGATCTGCCAGCATCCGCGTCGAGGAGGGGTTCGACAGGCCCGCCGAGACCACGGCGATACGACGCTCGCTCATGTCAGGCCCCCGTCCGGGTCGCGGCGCTACCGAAGGCGGAGCCGGTGCGCAACGGGGTGTCCTGGTAGGGACCGCCCGCGGTGAGGTTGTCGCCCCGGTTGACTCCGGGGCGGGCCTCGCGCCCGGGTCCGTCGCCGAACACTGCCTTGACCCGTGCCGCGTGGGTCGGGGCATCCGGTACGCTCGCCGGTCGGTTCTGCGCGAGTTCCTTGCGCAGCACCGGGACGACCTCGGAGCCGAGGATGTCGAGCTGCTCGAGCACCGTCTTCAGCGGCAGACCCGCGTGATCGATCAGGAACAGCTGACGCTGGAAGTCGCCGTAGTGCTCGCGCATGCCCGCGTAGCGGTCGATGACCTGCTGCGGCGAACCGACCGTCAGCGGAGTCATCTCAGAGAAGTCCTCCATCGACGGACCGTGACCGTACACCGGGGCGTTGTCGAAGTACGGGCGGAACGTCTTGACCGCATCCTGCGAGTTCGCAGCCATGAACACCTGCCCTCCGATGCCGACGATCGCCTGCTCGGGCGTGCCGTGGCCGTAGTGGGCGTAGCGCTGACGGTACAGCTCGATCAGGCGCTGGTAGTGCTCCTTGGGCCAGAAGATGTTGTTCGCGAAGAAGCCGTCGCCGTAGTACGCCGCCTGCTCGGCGATCTCCGGTGTGCGGATCGAACCGTGCCAGACGAACGGTGCGACACCGTCGAGCGGGCGCGGCGTCGAGGTGAAGCCCTGCAGGGGCGTGCGGAACTTGCCCTCCCAGTCGACGACGTCGTGCTCCCAGAGCTGGCGCAGCAGTGCGTAGTTCTCGATCGCCAGCGGCAGTCCCTGGCGGATGTCCTGACCGAACCATGGGTAGACCGGCCCGGTGTTTCCTCGGCCGAGCATGAGATCGGTGCGACCGCCGGAGAGGTGCTGCAGCATCGCGTAGTCCTCGGCGATCTTGACCGGGTCGTTGGTCGTGATCAGCGTGGTCGACGTCGACAGCACCAGGCGTTGAGTCTGCGCGGCGATGTAGGCCAGTGTCGTCGTCGGGCTCGACGACCAGAACGGCGGGTTGTGGTGCTCGCCGATGGCGAAGACGTCGAGTCCGACCTCCTCGGCGTGCTTGGCCATGGTGACCGTCGCCTGAATGCGCTCGCGCTCGCTGGGCGTGACGCCCGTGGTCGGGTCCTGCGTGATGTCGCTGACCGACATGACACCGAACTGGATCTGGCCCTGCTCGTTCATTTCTCTCCGCTCCGGATGCCGACAGCATCCGTTCTATTCAAGTGAATGTAATTGATGCAACGCCGCACGCGCAAACCTATTCCCCATGTCCGACCGATACCCTCTCCGAATGAGCAGTGCCGAGCAACACCCTCCCGCCACCACGACGGGAGCCATCCCCCGCCCGCGCCGCCGCGTCCCGTTCTGGGACAACGCCAGGTTCGCGTGCGTGATCCTGGTCGTCCTGGGGCATGGCATCCAGCGGTTGACCTACGACTCCGAGATCGCGGAATCGCTGTACCTGGTGATCTACGCGTTCCACATGCCGGCGTTCGCGATCATCTCGGGGTACTTCTCGAAGTCCATCAGCCCCAACCGGCGGCAGATGGCACGCGTGATCACGGACATCCTCGTCCCCTACGTCATCTTCGAGATGCTGTGGATGCTTACCAAATGGCTCGTCGAAGGCCAGGCCGACCCCAACCTCACCCAGCCGTCATGGACCCTGTGGTTCCTGCTCGCACTGGGGATCTTCCGGCTGGTGCTCCCCTACCTCGCCCTACTGCGCTGGCCGCTGGTGTGGGCACTCGCGATCTCGATCGGCGTCGGCTACATGAGCAACGTCGACAGCACGTTCTCGCTCTCGCGCACCCTCGGGCTACTGTTCTTCTTCACCCTCGGCTGGTGGCTCAGCGAACACGACATCGTGCAACGGTTCCAGCTGATCGACTACCGGCCGTGGTGGCTGCGCGCGGGAGCGGTCGCCGTGCTCGCCGCCTGGTCGTTCGTGGTGTGGAACTGGGTCGACGTCTGGCATGCGGTCGATCTGCGGCAGTGGTTCTTCTACGACGACTCCTACGCGGAGCTCACCGGCGGACTGACCTGGTGGGCCGGCGGCGTGCGGCTCGTGGTCATGACGTTGGCGATCGTGCTCAGCGCAGCGTTCTTCGTGCTGATCCCGCGCCGCGGCCAGTGGTGGACGACGCTGGGCCAGTACACGATGTACGTCTACCTGCTGCACTCGTTCGTGCTGTACCCGTTCCGCGAGTCGGGCGTGCTGCGCGGTCTCGACCCCACCTGGTTCTGGCTGCCGGCCGTGACTCTGCTGTCGGTGGCGACGACGTTCGTGCTGGCCTCGAAGCCGGTGCGCAGACTGTTCCGCCCGCTCATCGAGCCGCGACCGCGGTGGATGTTCGCCGATCCTGATGTGAGCGGGTCAGGCCACCGCAACGATCCGACGGGTTCCCGGCGCAGCGGGTGAGGTAAGACAGCGCAACATTCCTGTACGGCGAGCGGTGCAGCACCTACCGTCGACGCATGGTCGCTTCCACCCTTCCTGTTCTGGATCTCTCGCAGCTCGATCGCGGTGCTGATGCGGCAGCGCGCTTTCGCGATGATCTGCGTGCCGCCACCCGGGACGTCGGCTTCTTCTACCTCACCGGAACCGGCGTTCCTGCCGGACTCGAGCAGCGTCTGCATCGCGCCGCTCGCGCGTTCTTCGCACTGCCCGAGACCGAGAAGCTCGCCATCGAGAACGTCAAGAGTCCACACTTCCGCGGGTACACGCGCGTTGGCGGTGAACGCACCGGAGGGCGCGTGGACTGGCGCGAGCAGATCGATATCGGCCCCGAGCGAGAGGCGGTCACCGGCGGCCCTGGCTATCAGCGACTGATCGGCCCGAATCTGTGGCCGTCGGCGCAGCCGGAGCTGCGCGAGGTCGTCAGCGAGTGGCACGCCGCACTGTCGGATGTCTCCCGTCGGCTGTTGCGTGCGTGGGCGGAGTCGTTGGGGGCGGATGCCGGATACTTCGACGACCACTTCGGCGAACCGTCGACGCTGATCAAGATCATCCGCTACCCGGGCACCGACGAGCCAGAGCCTCAGCAGGGTGTCGGAGCGCACAAGGATTCCGGCGTGCTGACCCTGCTCTGGGTCGAACCCGGCGCGGGCGGACTGCAGGTCGAGCAGGATGGCGCCTGGGTGGATGCGCCGCCCGTGCCGGGGGCATTCGTCGTCAACATCGGCGAGCTGCTCGAGTACGCGACCGGCGGGTATCTGCGCGCGACGAACCATCGCGTGCTGTCGCCGAGGGCGCCACACGACCGCATCTCGATCCCGTTCTTCTTCAATCCCGCACTGGATCGCACGCTGCCACTCATCGACCTGCCGGCCGAACTCGCGCAGCACGCCCGGGGCGTGACCGAGGATCCGTCTAATCCGATCCACAGCCTCTACGGCGAGAACGCGCTCAAGTCACGCCTGCGCGCCCACCCCGATGTCGCGGCGATCCATCACGCCGACCTGGTGGGCGCCTGAGCGCTATCAGTCGCTCTGACCGGTGCCGAAGTCGACGATCGCCTGCAGCGCGGCGAGGTGGGCGCGGAAGGCGTCGCGCCCGACTGTCGTGCTGCTCACCCACGTGCGACGACGGATGCCATCATTGAACGCCTTGCGCACGCGGACGTAACCGACGCCCTCGAGCGCGGCGATCCCCTTACTCAGCGCCGAGTCACCGGCCTGCAGAATGCTCGCGAGGGTGCCGAAGTCGAGTTCCAGGTCATCCGATAGCGCGGCCATCAGTGAGAACCGGATCGGGCTGGCGAAACTGTCGTCGAGCCGCAGCCGCGGGTGGTCGCGCGGGGACTCAGTCACGCCTGCCCCCTCGGAGTGCGATCAGGACGAACCCGACAGCAACGAGCGCGCCCAGCACGACGCGCACGACCACGTTCACCGGGTGGCCGATTTGATCGAGCACGATCAACACCGCCAGCGTCGCGTTACCTGCGCCGTAGAGGGTCCAAGCCGACGGCCCCCACGCTGCCCCCACCGCGGGCGCGGTTCCCGACATCACCTTAACGTTCCAAACAACAAGGCCGAACATGAAGACCCCGTAGACGAGATATGCCAGCGCCTCAGCCGCTGCCTCAGCACCGCTCAATGCAGTCAACCCGCCGAGCGCAACGCCGATCGCCGCGGTGACCACCCTGGTTGGGCGATCGAAGGGAGCGCGCTGACGAGTGACCTTGCGTGCCGGAACATCTCGCCGCCACTCCTCCACGGCGAGAACCGTGAATAGGATCAGCGCCACTGCACCGGGTAGCAGTCGCCCCCATGGCGGCACCCCGACGCCCACGATGATGGCGGCAATGGCTCCGAAGAACATCACAAGCATGATCAACATGACAGCCGTACGTGCGCCCGCCTCCCGCCCCCTCGGGAGGTACCCGTAGCGGTCACGCAGTGAGCCGGACAGCACGGTCCAGATCAGGAGACTCACCAGCAGTGGCATGCTGCCCGAAAAGTTCCGGGGGAACCCGAGCAGCAAAACGCTGCCCCAGACAGCAAGTACGACGCCGTCGAGCAACAGCATCCGCGCGGTCGCCCGACGGTCAATGTGTGCGGCGCGGCGCTGCGCGACGTCGTCCCTCTCGGCCAGGTACTGCCTCGCGAGCTGCGCGGACGGCGGCTGGTACGCGGGTTGCCCCGGCTCGGATCGCTGTTCCATCATGCTCACTTTCCTCTCGGAAACCATACGACTTTCCTGCTGGAAAGCCATCCCGGAGATCTGAAGAGAAACAACGAAGGCCTCCCCACACCGTGGGGAGGCCTTCTCAAGAATGTTCTGCGCGATTGAACGCTGGTCGATGCCTTATCGACGCAGTCCGAGTCGCTCGATGAGCGAACGGTACCGGTTGATGTCGACGTCCTGCAGGTAACCCAGCAGGCGGCGGCGCTGACCGACGAGCAGGAACAGACCACGACGCGAGTGGTGGTCGTGCTTGTGCTCCTTCAGGTGCTCGGTGAGGTCCTTGATGCGCTGCGACAGCATAGCGACCTGCACCTCGGGGGATCCGGTGTCACCGGGGTGCGTCGCGTACTCTTCGATGATCGCCTTCTTGACGTCTGCTTCGAGTGCCATAGATTCGATCCCCTTTCTGGTTGCTGCGCGGTGCAGGTCGCCGATTGCGCCTGCTCTCTTCATCCGCGGCCGATCTAACGGCAACTGCTCAAGCTTACCAGCCGTTCAGGCCTGCAGTGCACCCTGCAGGTCGAGTCCAATCGTGATCTCCTTGCCGACCAGCACTCCCCCGGTCTCGAGCGCGGCATTCCAGGTGAGTCCGAAGTCCTCGCGGTTGATCACGGCCTTGGCCGAGGCGCCCGCCTTGTAGTTGCCGTACGGGTCCTGGGCGAACCCGCCGAAGTCGAACTCGAACGTGACCGGCTTGGTGATCCCGCGGATCGTCAGGTCGCCGTCGACGAGGAAGTCACCGTTCTCGACGCGCGTCGCCGTCGACCGGAACTCCATCGTCGGGTGATTGTCGGCGTCGAAGAAGTCAGCCGAGCGCAGGTGCGCATCCCGGTTCTCGTCGCTGGTGTCGATGGATGCGACATCCACGTTCGCCTCGACGGTGGCCTCCAGCGGGTTCTCCGGCGCAACGAACGTGGCGCTCTTGATGCCGAACGAGCCGCGCACCTTCGAGATCATCATGTGCCGCACGCTGAAGGTGACCTCACTGTGCGCGGGGTCAAGGGTCCAGGTGCCGGGACGGTAGCCGGGGATGTCGATCGTCATGGGGCTTCTCCTCAGAGTCTTCGGTGGGAGCAGGTGCTCCACGGAAGGGAACTTGCATTCAGGTGAATCTATTCCCTGGTTCGGAAAAACCCCCTCCGCGATACGCGAAGGGGGTTTCGATCACCGGGTTCGGGTCAGCCGACCGCCACCAGATCGATGATGAAGATGAGGGTCTTGCCCGACAGGAAGTGCCCGGCACCGGCGGGACCGTATGCGAGGTGCGGCGGGATGACCAGCTCGCGACGTCCGCCGACCTTCATGCCGGGGATGCCCTCCTGCCAGCCCTGGATCAGACCGCGCAGCGGGAACTGAATGGTCTCGCCGCGGCCCCACGAGGAGTCGAACTCCTCGCCGGAGTCGAACTCGACGCCCGCGTAGTGAACGGTGACGGTGTCACCGGGCTTGGCCTCGGCACCGTCGCCCGCGATCAGGTCGCGGATGACGAGTTCAGCGGGTGCGGGTCCGGTGGGTGCGTCGAACTCGGGCTTTGTGCGATCAGTCATGATTACATCCAACCCGAGGCGCGGACCGCGGTCAACGTGGCCACGCCGATCAGTCTCGCTCGCTGACATCGCGGGAGAGCCGTTGCGAAACCCACACCGGGATGAACGACAGCACGATCACCACGGTGGCGACGACGTTGACGACGTTCGCCTCGTTCGGACGCGCCATCTGATTCATGATCCACAGCGGCAGCGTGTCGACCCCGGGCGGTGCCGTGAAGATCGTCACGTACACCTCATCGAAGCTCAACGCGAACGCGAGGATCGCACCGGCCACGAGCGCACTGCGGAACTGCGGGAAGGTCACCATGCGGAACGTCTGCCATGGCGTCGCACCGAGATCCTTCGAGGCCTCCTCGAGACTCGGGTTCATCCGACGCAACCGCGCCAGCACGTTGTTGAAGACCATCACGATGCAGAAGGTGCCATGCGCGATGATCATCCCCCAGAACCCGACGTGGATACCGATCGGCTCCAGCAGCCGGTTGTAGGTGTTGTTCAGGGCGACACCGGTGACGATGCCGGGCAACGCGATCGGGAGCACCACGAGCAGGTTCACCGCGCGCTGCCCGAAGAATCGGTACCGCTGGAGCGCGAACGACACCAGCGTTCCCAGGATGATCGCGATGACCGTGGCTCCCGTCGCCACCAGCACCGAGTTCAGCAGGGCGTCGCGCACCGGTTGACTGGTGAACGCTTTCACCCACCACTCCAGCGAGAAGCCTGACACCGGCCAGCTGGCGATGCGCGCAGAGTTGAAGGAGTTCAGCACGACGAGCATCAGCGGGATGTACAGGAACGCGAGGATGATCGCGACCACGAGCCCCAGCACGATCTTGGATGAGCGGGACAATCTCAGCATCCGAGCTCACATCCTTTCGAGTGCGCCGGTGCGCTGCACGCTGACGAGGTAGATCACGACGAACGCGATCGGCACGAGCGAGAAGGCGGCCGCCAGCGGCGGGTTGAGGTTGATGTTGGAGGCGATGACGCTGCCGATCATCTGCGTGTCGCCGCCGACGAACTTCGCGACCAGGTAGTCGCCCAGGCTGAGCGAGAAGGTGAAGACCGACCCGGCGATCACGGCCGGCTTGATCAGCGGCAGCACCACCGTGCGGATCGTGCGCCATGCGCCCGCCCCGAGGTCGGCCGCAGCGTCGAAGAGGTTCGGTGGCAGCTGACGGATGGCGGTGTACACCGGCACCGCCATGTAGGGCAGCCAGAGATACGTCAGCGTCAACACCACGGTGAAGGTCGAGAAACCCGGCCCCTCGATCCCGAGCGGGCCGACCAGCCAGTTGAAGAAGCCCTCCTGCGTGAAAGTGATGCGCATGGCGATCACCTTCACGAGGTATCCCGCCCACAACGGCAGGGTGATCGAGACGGCGAGCACGGCACGCAGCCAGGGCGAGGCGACCTTCGCCATGAAGATACCCAGCGGAATCGAGATCGCGATGGCCAGCGCAGTCACCCCGAGAGCGATCGCGAGGGTGCGCACCGAGGTGGTCAGATATGCGGGGTTGGTGATCAGCTGCTCGAAGTTGCGCAGGGTGAAACCCGGCTTCACCTTGGAGGTGAACGGGTCAGTGACCCAGAACGCAGTCACCAGCAACATGACCAGCGAGAAGATGTAGATGCCGATGAGCCAGGTCATCGGCAGGGCCAGCAGGCCTGCGATCCGTGCACGACGGTTCATGTCGATCCTGTCTTCGTGAGGGGATGCCGGAGGCGGGAGATGGTCCCACCCCCCGGCATGCGGGGTCAGCCCTTGACCGTCACCCAGGCGTCGGTCCACTGCTGGAAGTTGGTGCAGGTCACGTCGGTGCGTCCGTCGATGCACTGCTCGATCGGCGTGGTCCAGAACCAGACCTTCTCGAAGTACTCCTCGTCCGTGGCGTTGTAGTAGTCGCAGTGCGCCTTCGCCTCGTCGCTGGTGTCACAGAAAGCGGCGTTGGCCGGTGCCATGCCGAAGTTCATGGCGATGGCGCCATTGACCTCGGGCGAGGACGCGTAGTCCATCCACGCGTACGCGCAGTTGGGGTTGTTCGACTCGGTCGCGAGCATCCAGGCATCCGACCACCCGGTCGAGCCCTCTTCGGGCAGCACGCTCTTGAAGCGCTCATCCTCGGAGAGCTTGCGCAGCACCTCCCACGACGTGCCGAGCACGGTCGTGCCCCCTGCGAACGACGTGATCTGCGCGGCGGGGTCCGACCAGTACTCCGAGACGATGCCGTTCTGCTGCTTGAGCAGGTCGATCGCCGCAGCCAGCTGGTCCTCGTCGAGCGCGTACGGGTTGGTGATGCCCAGGTCGGGCTCGTGCGCCATCAGGTAGACGGCCGCGTCGGCGATGTAGATCGGAGCGTCGTAGGCGATGACCTTGCCGGCGTACGGGGTGTCCGCCTCCCACGCGACGTCCCAGCTGGTGGGCTCCTCGGTGACGACCTCGCTGTTGTACTGCAGGATGTTCGCGCCGCGCCCGATCGGGATGCCGTAGGACTGACCGTTGATGGTGTCGTAGATCTGCCCCTTCATGCCCTCGACGATGTCGTCGCCGAAGTTCGGGATCAGGTCGAGGTTGAGCGGCTGCACATCACCACCGGCGATGAGGCGCAGGCTGGCGTCGCCAGATGCCGAGACGAGGTCGTAGTCACCGGTGCGCATGAGCTGCACCATCTCGTCGCTGGTACCGGCGACGCGGCGGTTCACGGTGCATCCGGTCTGCTCGGTGAAGGCATCCGTCCACGCCGGCTCGACGAAGCCCGACCACGCGACGATGTTCACCTCGCTCTCGGTGTCGCCGAGCTCGGCGAGCATGGGGACATCGGGAACGTCGATGGCGAGTCCGCCGCCGGAGTCGGATGCCCCGGAGCATCCGGTCAGGGCCAGTACGGCGGCTGCGGAAACGGCCGTGACGGCCAGGATCGTCTTGCGCATGTGATCTCTCCTTCGTGATCAGTGGGTACTGCGATAGGTGCTGCGATGGGACAGGTGGAACAGTTTCAGGGCAGGCGTGCGGCGTCGGCCGGACTCCATGCGGCACGCACGCGATCACCACGGCAAAGTCCAGCGCCGGCGAGGTCGCGGGCGTTGGGCTGCTCGGCGAGCAGATCGACACCGGCATCGGTGGTGATCAGAAAGCGCGTCGCCGGGCCTGTGTAGACGACCTCGGAGATCGTCCCGACGAGGCCGATCTCACCGTCGGCGAGCGCATCGGTGTCCGATTGCAGGCGCACCCGCTCCGGGCGGATGCTCATCGTGTGCCGATCACCGGTGAGCTCGTGGGCGAGGTCCGCGGCGATGAGGTTCGACAAGCCAAGGAAGCGTGCGACGAACTCGGTCTGCGGGCTTTCGTAGACCTCCCGCGCGCTGCCGACCTGCTCGATGCGGCCATTGTTGAAGACGGCGACGCGGTCGCTGAGAGTCAGCGCCTCTTCCTGATCGTGGGTGACGAAGATGAACGTGATGCCGACCTCACGCTGGATCTGCTTGAGCTCGATCTGCATCTGCTCGCGCAGCTGCTTGTCGAGCGCGCCGAGCGGCTCGTCGAGCAGCAGCACCTGCGGACGCATGATCAGCGCTCGCGCGAGGGCGATCCGCTGACGCTGTCCACCCGAGAGCTGGTGCGGGAGCCGGTCGGCGACATGGTCCAGCCGCACACGGCGCAGCGAATCCCCCACCTGCTGCGCCCGCTCGGCCTTGCCCGCACCCTGGACGCGCAGCCCGTAGCCGACGTTGTCGGCGATGCTCATGTGCGGGAACAGGGCGTAGTCCTGGAACACCGTATTGACGTCGCGGGAGTGCGGTGGCGTGCGGGTGACGTCCTTGCCGGACAGGCGCACGGTTCCGGATGTCGCCTCTTCGAAACCGGCGATGATCCGCAGAACCGTGGTCTTTCCCGACCCGGACGGGCCGAGCATCGAGACGAACTCCCCCGGTTCGACGCGGAGGTCGAGGTCGCGCACAGCGGTGAACTCGCCGAACGACTTGGTCAAGCCCGTCAGCGTCACGCTGCCACGGTCGGCGATCTCGCCGTTCGCGCTCTGCGCCGTGGGTGCGGCAATGCTCATGTCGTGCTCCTGGATCTTCGTCGAACTCGGGAAGGATTTGGTAAACATATAAAACCGTAGGACATATTTCAAGTCTTCCCCTCATCGGGACCCAGATGAGAGAATCAGGCCATGGAGTCGCTGACGTCACCCACCGGGGCCCTCCCCGTCGTCGGGGCGTCCGCCGCCGAGCCTGCCGGCCACCGTGGCACCCGCCCGCACAGGCTGCACGGCGCACTCTTCCAATCGATCGGTGACGAAGGGCGCGCCGAACTCGTAGAACGCCGCCTCGTCGATGCGATCCACCGCGGACACCTGCGCGCCGGGGAGCGGCTCCCCTCTGAATCCGAACTCGCCCGCAGTTTCGGCGTCGCACCGGTCACCGTGCGGGAAGCTCTGCTTGCCGTCCGCGGACGTGGCCTCATCGTCACCAAACGCGGCCGCAACGGCGGGAGCTTCGTCGTCGACGATGCCGACCCGCTGGTGTTCGCGCGCCGCACACTGGCGGCGACATCACGCCTGACTCTGCGCGATCTCGGCGCGCACTACGCCGCCATCACCGCGGCCGCCGTGCGCCTGGCCGCGCGACGTGCCGACAGCAGCGAGACCTTGCGCGTACTGCGGCGCCTGGACCGCCTCGACGATCTCGATGCGGATCAGCAACGTCGGCTGCTCGACGACGTTCAGGTCGAACTCGTCTCACTCAGCCAGTCTGCACGACTCACCCGCGAGCAGATGCGTCTGCAAGCCGAGTTCTCGCCCTATCTGCGTCTGGCCGCACCGGACACCCCGAGCATGCACCAGCAGGCGCAGACACTCACCGGCATCATCCGGGCCGTCGAGGCGGGCGACCCCGATGAGGCGGGCCGCCGCACCGAAGCGATGACGACGGACGTGATCGACACACTCATCCATCTGCAGAGCTCACCCGAGACCTCTGCCTGACACGGCAACATCGACGTGCACTGGAGGACGCGATGACAACTACCCTGACCACGGCCCCCGCCGAGGCCGCCCGAATCGTCGAGGCTTACTTCGACGCGCCCATCCGCTGTCTGCAGAACTGGGTCGAGCCGTGCGCGCACAGACTCTCGTCCACGCTGCGATCCGAACCGCTCGTGCGTGCAACGCTGGATGCCGTCGTCGAACCGTACGCGGCGCAGACGCTGAGCCTTCCGGGCGTTCCGGTGTACGGCGCCGGATTCATCGCCGCGATCGACCTGCTGTCGGACGCGCACAGCCACCTCGCCTGGTGGCAGGGCGACGACCACCGCAAGCTGGTGCTCGCCTCGCAGTCCGTCAACAAGGAGCACATCGACTACAGCGAGTTGGAATGGTACCGGGTGCCGATGCAGACGTTCCAGCCGCACGTCGCCGGCCCCTACGTCGACTACCTGTGCAGCGACGAGTACACCATCACGATCGCGGTCCCTGCCCTCGCCGACGGACGCTTCCTCGGCGTCGCAGGACTCGACCTGCTCGTCGCGGCCGTCGAACGAGAGCTCACTCCCCGCTTCGCAGCTCTCAACCAGCAGGTCACCCTCGTCAACGGCGTCGGCCGCGTCGTGGTGTCGACCGATCCGCGCGTCGCGACCGGCGACTCGGTGCGCGGAACACGCCTAGCCGAACTCACGCGCATCTCGTGCGCCGGTATCGCTCTCGATGTGATCGTCGAGGACCGCTGAGCAGGAGATGCATGACGGCCGACTCTTGACTTACCCGGCCCGTCGGTGCACCCTTGCATTAGGCCAACTCAGCGCTCGGGAGACTCGCAGGCATTGCCGCAGCACCGGGCGCTGAGTTCTGTTATCACCAGTGCCGCACGCGCTCAGCACGCCAGCAATTGCGCACGCGTACTGCGGGAACGCATGAGCAGGGCGTACTCGTCGGCGGCCGCGTGCGGATCGCGCCCGGTGAGAGAGCGTTGACGCACGGCGGCGAGCTCAGTCGCATCCTTGATGAACGAGCGCATCAGCGGGCGCCGATCGCCGCGCAGGCCGGCAGCCCACTGCAGCCCCGCCTTGCGCCCCGCGGGTGTCGCGAGCATGACGATCTCCTGCGGCGTGAACCACCCCGCAGCCGCATAGTCGCCGAGGCGATGCCGGGTCAGGCGCGCTTCTTCCCTGCGCAGGCCGATGATCGCCAGGATGAACCCCACGAACAAAGGGATCTGCGTCGTCAGATACAGGAAAAGAAAGTCCCCCAACAGCGACGAGCCGTTCCAATAGGCATGCAACGCGATCGCGCCGATCAGGCCGAGGACGCCCGACCTCAGGGCCTGCCCCGCCGTGGCTCCCCGGCGTGCTGCCAGACCGATCGCGAAGCCGGTGAGAGCTGTGAACATGGCATGCGCGAACGGCGAGACCAACCCGCGCAGGATGAACGTCAGCGTCAAGTCGCTCGCGCCACCGGTGAGCAGGCTGA
Source organism: Microbacterium esteraromaticum (assembly GCF_028747645.1). Lineage (NCBI taxonomy): Bacteria > Bacillati > Actinomycetota > Actinomycetes > Micrococcales > Microbacteriaceae > Microbacterium > Microbacterium esteraromaticum. The sequence goes on along the minus strand of NZ_CP118100.1, from coordinate 1,300,041 downwards.
TACCGAAGTACTGGATGTTCTCGGTGAACGCGAAGCCCGCGCCGATCAGCGCCCCGTAGACGACCCCGTCGACCGGGCCATCGAACGCTCGACGTCCGATCGCGAAGATCAGAAAGACACCGAGGCCCTTCGCTATCTCCTCGACCACGGGTGCCTGGATCACGGCGCCGAAGAACTCGGAGCGCGCACCGACCGCCATGGCCAGCAGCAGGTCGACGAGCAGGGTGATGCCCACCGATACGACGGCTCCCCAACCGAGCGCGAACACGACCAGGCTCTTCGGTTCGGGCTCCCAGCGGTCGATCAGTCGCACGCCGAACAGCACGATCCCCAGGGGGATCAGCGCGAGCACCAGTCCGACGGCCGACGCGCCGGCGCCGATGAACACCGTGAAATAGGCGATCAGCGCGATCAGCGCGAACACAAGCACGCCGTACACCCAGATCGAGACCGTCCGCCCCTTGCGCACCGGCATCGGCAGCTCGGGCATCGCCGGCGCCGGTGAAGGCGCAGCCGGGGCGGAGGAGGCGTGGGCGGCGGGTCGATCGAGCGCCGATGCGAACTCCGCGCGGCGGTCGGCTCCAAAGGTCATGCCAAAAGCCTAGAGGGAGCCTCGGTCGTGACCGTCATCGCTGCCGGTAGCGTAGAGGCATGCGTTTCGCCCATCTGAGCACACGCGCTTCCGAGACCCCGCACCTCGCCGTCATCGACGGTGACCATGCTGTCCTCGTCAGCGATCTCCTCTCCCCCGCCCCGGACACGCTCCAGCAACTCATCGAGGGCGGTGATGAGCTGCTCGATCGTGTACGCGCGGCATTCTCTGCGAGCACGGCACCGCGGCATCCGCTCGATGCCCTCCAGTTCAGCTCCGCCGTCCTCGCGCCGCCCGCGATCCTCGCGGTCGGCCTGAACTACGCCGCCCACTCCAGCGAACTCGGCCTCAAGACCGACACGGCACCGACCGTGTTCACCCTGTGGCCCAATTCGCTCACCGGGCACGGCTGCACCACGTCATGGCCGCGCGCGCTCAGCGAGTCGATCGACTACGAGGCCGAGCTCGGGGTCATCATCGGCCGTCCCACCAAGGACGTCTCCACCGAAGACGCCCTGGACTCCGTATGGGGCTACACCGTCGTCAACGACATCACGGCACGCGACATCCAGTTCGCCGAGGCGCAGTGGTCGCGGTGCAAGTCGTTCGACGGGTTCACACCCACCGGGCCCGTCGTCGTGACCGCCGACGAGATCGCCGATCCGCAGGACCTGCACATCTGGGCGGTCGTCGACGGCCACACGGTGCAGGATGCCAGCACCGGGCAGATGGTGCGCTCTGTCGCGACACTGATCGCCCACCTGTCGACGTCAGTCACTCTGCAGCCCGGCACGCTGATCTCAACGGGCAGCCCCGGCGGAGCCGGCTACTCGCGCGACCCGCAGATCTTCCTGCGCGACCGTTCCACGGTGACCGTCGGCATCGCCGGAATCGGCGAACTGACGACACACTGCCGCATTCTCGACTGATCACGAAGACGACGAAGGCGGTACCCCGGCTGGGGTACCGCCTTCGTCGTCTCTGCGATCAGTTCTCGGGCAGATCCTCGGCCGCGATCACGGGGATCGCCGCCGTCACCGTCTCAAGACCCGACAGGCGTGCGGGCGAGATCTGCTTCATGACCTCTTCGCGCGTCATCAGACCCGCCTCGACCACGAGATCGGCGACGTTGCGGTTCGTCAGCAACGCCGTCTTGGCGAGCGCAGCCGACGCGGCGTAGCCGATGAAGGGCGTCAGCGCGGTCACGACACCGACCGACGCACCGACCATCGCGCCGAGCCGGTCGCGGTTGGCGGTGATGCCGTCGACGCAGTTGACGCGCAGCGTCCACATCGCCTGCTGCATCCAGGTGATCGACTGGAAGATCGAGTGCGCGATCACGGGCTCGAAGGCGTTGAGCTGCAACTGCCCGCCCTCGACGGCCATCGTCACCGTGGTGTCGGCACCGGCGACGGCGAACGCCACCTGGTTGACGACCTCCGGGATCACCGGGTTGACCTTGCCCGGCATAATGCTGGAACCCGCCTGCTTGGCCGGCAGGTTGATCTCACCCAGGCCCGCCTGCGGACCCGACGAGAGCAGGCGCAGGTCGTTGCAGATCTTCGACAGCTTGATGGCGTTGCGCTTGAGGCTCGATGAGAAAGACATGAACGAACCGGTGTCACTGGTCGACTCGACCAGGTCGTCGGCGGTCTTCAGGTCGAGTCCGGAGATCTCGCGCAGGTGGTACAGCACCGCCGACGCGTACGCGGGGTGCGTGGTGATGCCCGTGCCGATGGCCGTGGCGCCCATGTTGATCTCGAACAGCAGCGAGGCGTTCTCGGTCAGGCGCTTGTGGTCGTAGCCGAGGGTCGAAGCGAAGCCGTTGAACTCCTGGCCGAGCGTCATCGGAACGGCGTCCTGCAGCTGCGTGCGACCGACCTTGAGCACGTCGTGGAACTCCGCCGCCTTGCCGAGGAACGAGCGGCGCAGCAGGTCGAGCTCGTCCAACAGCGAACGCAGGTTCAGAGACAGGCCGATCTTGATCGCCGTCGGGTAGACGTCGTTGGTCGACTGGCTGCGGTTGGTGTGGTCGATCGGCGACAGGTACGCGTAGTCGCCCTTCTGCCGGCCGGCCATCTCGAGCGCGATGTTGGTGATGACCTCGTTCGCGTTCATATTGGTCGACGTCCCGGCGCCGCCCTGGATGACACCGACGATGAACTGGTCGTGGAACTCACCGTCGATCACGCGCTGGGCGGCAGCGTCGATGAGGTCCGCGCGCTCGGCGTCGAGGGTGCCGATCTGCTTGTTGGCGCGGGCGCTGGCCTGCTTGACCATCGCCAGGCCCCGGATCATGTCCGGATAGACCGAGATCGGACGCTTGGTGATCGGGAAGTTCTCTTCAGCGCGAGCCGTGTGCACCCCCCAGTACGCGTCTGCCGGGATCTCGAGGCTTCCCAGCGAATCGGTTTCGGTGCGGGTCGGAGCGGGCGCGTCAGCGGCCATGTCACTTCCTTGTGGGTGGTGGCGAAAGGGAAATCGGGGGATGCCACCAGTCTACGCCGAATAGGGATCGGGCTTTCTTGAGAACGCCTCCAGACGCTCCTGCGGTGAGAGCCGTGCCATCCGCTCTGCCCACTCCGGACCGAAGAACGCGCCCGTGGGAGCATCCGTGACCGGGACGACAGTGTGCGTGATGGTGTCAGGATGCACGTGCACCAGCTGGAATGCCTGCGCGGCGTCCATGCCGTTGACCGCAACCGCAGGTCGCGCGACGTTCATCGTGTAGCAGGTGGCAGATGCCACGCTGACCGGGACGCCGGCGAACACGCCGTGCGCCGAGTAGTGCAGGTGGCCGGCGAGGATGCCGCGCACATCCGTTCCGCGGATGACATCGGCGAGCTCGTCCTGATGCCGCAGCTCGAGGATGTCGAACAGCGGTACATGACTCGGCAAGGGCGGGTGATGCATCGCCAACAGGGTGCCGTGTGGAGCGGGCTTCCGCAGCTGGTCGCGCAGCCAGTCCAGCTGCTCTGGATCGAGATCCCCGTGATGCCATCCGGGCACGCTCGTATCGAGCGCGATAACGCGCAGGCCGTCCAGATCCCACGTGCCCGTGACGGGCAGCTGGGTGGGCGCGAGATCGAGCAGGTGCTCACGCATCGCCGGGCGCTCGTCGTGATTGCCGGCCACCCAGATGACGGGGCAGTCGAGCTCAGCCGCGAGCGGCTCAACGGCGGACCGCAACCGAAGGTACGCGTCAGGTTCGCCGAGGTCAGCGAGGTCGCCGGTCATGACGATCGCCGACGGTCGCGCCTGCGTATCGCGGATGTCCGCCAGCGTTCGCGCCAGACCGGCATCGACGTCGTAACGCTCCCCCAGCCGTTCACCCCCGGCGAGCAGATGCGGATCGCTGACGTGCACCAGCACGTGGGATGCCGGAGCGTGCCGACCGAACGCGTAGGAAGCGGGCATGCGTCCAGCGTAGGTCCGCGTTCGGTCCCGAACGCCTGTGCCGCGGCGCGTCGTGTCAGTGCGCGATGACGATCACCAGCACGCCGCCGATCACTGCGGCCCCGCAGACCGCGAAGCACGTGTATGCGCCCACGCGCGCCAGCATCCGCTGTCCCTCTGTCAGAGGGCTGCGCTTGGCTGCCTTCGCAGCCGCTTTCTCGGCGCGGCGGATCTCCTTGTCAGAGACGATCGTGATGGCATCCGTGAACTCCACCGGCCCGACGACGGGCGCGCGCCCGCCGCGCACGAGCAGACGCAGCCCCAGCGCGTAGAAGGTGACGACGATACCGGCCCCCGCCAGTGCGGCCAGGAACACACTCAGGAACGCACCCCAATCGATGTCGACGCTCATCGCTGCACCTCCTCATCAGCAGAAGAATCCCACTCGGCGAGTTCGGCCCGAGCACGCCGGCTGGCGCTGAGCACCTCCCACTCCTGAGCCGCCTGCTGCGCTTCGGCGTGTTTGGACGCTGCGCGATCGGCCGCCTTCCGCGCCGCCTTGAGCTCAGAGGGCGAGCCGCCGTTCTTCTTCAGCTTCTTGGCTCGGCGCGCGGCCTTCTCGGCCTCATCGGCCTTACGCTCGGCACGGTCGAGGGCACGGACCAGCTCCATGCGGCTGGCACGGCGTGTGGGGCCGGGCACCTCGGGAACATCCACGGCGTGACCGGAATCGGCGACGTCGCTCATGGCATTGGAGGCGTTGACCTCATCTCGGCGCGAGTACAGGTAGAGGCCCACGATGATCACGAGGGCGAGAATCGCGTCGATCAGCACGCCCACGTTGCCCCAGAGCACGACCAGCCAGGCGGCAAGGCCGCCGACGGCGCCGGCCGCAGGGAGCGTGAGCAGCCACCCGATACCGATGCGGCCGACGGTGCGCCAGCGCACGATCGCGCCGCGACGCCCCAGACCAGAACCGATCACAGAACCGGAGGCGACCTGCGTGGTCGAGAGCGCGAAACCGAGCGCGCTCGAGGCGAGGATCGTCGCGGACGTGGAGCTCTCGGCCGCGAAGCCCTGCGCGGGCTTAACCTCGGTCAGCCCCTTGCCGAGCGTGCGGATGATGCGCCATCCGCCCAGGTAGGTACCGAGCGCGATCGTGAACGCGCATGCCGCGATCACCCAGAACTCGGGGTTGTGATAGTCGTCGGACGTCGGATCGCCCGTCTGCCAGCCCACCGTGATCAGAGCGAGGGTGATGACACCCATCGTCTTCTGCGCGTCGTTGGTGCCGTGGGCGAGGGCGACCAGCGACGAGGTGAAGATCTGCCCCCACCGGAATCCATCGCGCCCGTCGGGCTTGCCGTCGTAGCGGCGCGTGATCGAGTACGCGATCTTGGTCGCGAGGAACGCGATGATGCCGGCGGTCAGCGGGGCGATCAGCGCGGGCAGGATGACCTTCGACATCACGACGCCGAAGTTGATTCCGCTCAGGCCGACACCCACGAGCGTCGAGCCGATGAGACCGCCGAACAGGGCGTGCGACGAGCTGGAGGGCAACCCCAGCAGCCAGGTGAGCATGTTCCACGTGATCGCGCCGATCAGACCGGCGAAGATCAATTGCGGCATGATCGACAAGTCGATCTGGTCCTCGCGCACGATGCCACCCGAGACGGTCTTGGCGACCTCCGTCGACAAGAACGCGCCGACGAGGTTGAGCAGCGCAGCCAGGAGCACCGCTGTCTTCGGCTTGAGCGCTCCGGTGGCGATCGGTGTCGCCATGGCGTTCGCGGTGTCGTGGAATCCGTTCGTGAAGTCGAAGAACAGTGCCAGCGCGATGACCAGCACGACGATGAGGGCTGCGGTTTCCACCGGTCTCTTTCGTTGGGGCTTGAGGGACGTGCCGAGGAATCGGCGTGACGAACGAAGAGTTCACCGTGGGTTCAGCGTGTGTTAACCCGTGAGAATCCTCCCACCCCGACCGGAGCCGGTCAACTCGCCTCCGGTAGCGTGGAGCGGTGAGCGAATCCAGCATCCAGCCGCCGGTCGCGGCCCGACGCCCCATCACCCGCACTCATCACGGCGACGTCTTCGTCGACGACTACGAATGGCTCCGCGCAAAGGACGACGCCGAGGTACGCGACCACCTCGACGCCGAGAACGCGCACACCGACGCCCGTACCGCGCACCTCGCGCCACTGCGCGAGCGCCTGTTCGACGAGGTGCGCGCCCGCGTACTCGAGACCGATCTGTCGGTGCCGACACGGCGCGGCGACTGGTGGTTCTACGGCCGCACCGAAGAGGGCGCGCAATACGGCATCCAGTGCCGTACCGCGGCGACCGGCGACGACTGGACTCCCCCCGTCCTCGAACCCGGCGTACCGGTCCCCGGCGAAGAGGTGCTGCTCGACGGCAACGCCGAGGCCGAGGGGCACGACTTCTTCTCGTTGGGCGCCTTCGATGCCTCTGACGATGGCCGCAGGCTGCTGTGGTCGGTCGACGTCGAGGGCTCCGAGCTCTACACCGTGCATGTGCGTGACCTCGCCACCGGTGAAGCGCTCATCACGCCGATCGAGAACACTGCGCAGGCGTTCTTCACGCCCGACGGCACCGGCGTCCTTTACACCACTCGCGACGAGGCGTGGCGTCCGGACGCACTGTGGTTGCGCCGGATCGGCACGGACGCTGATGCGGATGTGCGGCTGTTCCACGAGCCGGACGAGAGGTTCTGGCTGGGCGCCGGGATCACGCGCAGCAAGAAATACCTGCTGATCGACGTCGGCTCGAAGATCTCCTCGGAGGAACTGCTGGTCGACCTCGCCGACCTCACCGCCGAGCCCCGCGTGATCTGGCCACGACGCGACGGCGTCGAGTACGCCGCCGACCACGCCGTCGTCGACGGCGAGGACCGGCTGCTGATCCTGCACAACGACGGCGCCCTCGATTTCGAGCTTGTCTCTGTGGCCGCCGATGCTCCCGACGGCGCACGTCAGGTGCTGCTTCCGCACACCCCGGGGCGACGCCTGCTGGATGTCGACTGCTTCCGCGATTTCGCGACCGTCGAGTACCGCAGCGAGGGTCTGCCCCGCACCGCGCTGATGGACCTGCGCACCGGCGAACTGCAGCAGATCACCTTCGAAGAGCCGCTGTACGCGGCCTATTTCGGCGGCAATCCCGAATGGCACCAGCCGTTCCTGCGGATGGGCTACACGTCGTTCGTGACGCCGTCGACGGTGCTCGAACTCGACGTCGCGACCGGTGAGCAGCACATCCGCAAGCAGCAGCCCGTGCTCGGCGGGTACGACGCCGAGCAGTACGGCCAGCGTCGGGTGTGGGCCACCGCGCCCGATGGCGTGCAGGTGCCGATCTCACTGGTGTGGAAACGCTCGTTCGGCGAACCCGGCGACGGCATCCGCCCCGTGCACCTGTACGGCTACGGATCGTACGAGCACTCCATCGACCCCGGATTCTCCTCCATGCGCCTGTCGATGCTGGACCGCGGTGTGGTCTTCGCCGTGGCGCACGTGCGCGGCGGCGGCGAGATGGGACGGCACTGGTACGAGGACGGCAAGGAACTGCACAAGCGCAACACCTTCACCGACTTCGTCGCCTGCGCCCGGCACCTGATCGACACGGACGTGACGACGCCCGAGCGCATGGTCGCCGAGGGCGGCAGCGCCGGCGGCCTGCTGATGGGCGCCGTCGCCAACCTGGCGCCCGAGCTGTTCGCCGGCATCGTGGCGGGCGTGCCGTTCGTCGACGCGCTGACGTCGATCCTCGACCCGTCGCTGCCGCTCACCGTCGTGGAGTGGGACGAGTGGGGCGACCCGCTGCACAATGCCGACGTGTACGCGTACATGAAGTCGTACACGCCCTACGAGAACGTCCGCGACGGTGTCGACTACCCGCGCATCCTTGCGGTGACCTCATTGAACGACACCCGCGTGCTGTACGTCGAGCCCGCCAAGTGGGTGGCTCGGCTGCGCGAGGCGGGCGCCTCGGATGTGCTGATGCGCTGTGAGATGTCCGCCGGCCACGGCGGCGTCAGCGGCCGCTACAACGCGTGGAAGGATCGTGCGTTCGAACTGGCGTGGATGCTGGACGTGCTCGGCCTGGCCGATACCGACCAGGCCGGCACCGACCAGGAGGACTGAGAACCGACGACGGGGCGGCGGATGCTGGAACGCCAGGCGCTCAGCCGAACAGCGCCGCCGCCTCTTCGTAGCGGGCCACCGGAACGGTGTTGAGCTCACCGAGAGCCTCGGCGAACGGCACCCGGACGATGTCGGTGCCGCGCAGCGCAACCATCTGCCCCCAGTCGCCGTCGACCAGGGCGTCTGCGGTGTGCAGGCCCAGGCGCGTGGCGAGCACCCGGTCGAAGCCGGACGGCGAACCTCCGCGCTGGATGTGCCCGAGCACGGTCGACCGCGTCTCGATGCCCGTGCGTCGCTCGATCTCGGGAGCCAGAATCTCGCTGATGCCACCGAGACGCGGCCGGTTGAACGCGTCAAGCCCCTTGTCGCTGTAGGCCTCTTCCATACCCGTCAGCGTGAACCCCTCCGAGACGACGACGAGCGGAGCGCGGCCGCGATCGGAGGCGCTGGTGACCAGGGCGCAGATCTCGTCCATCGACATCGGCACCTCGGGGATGCAGATGACATGCGCACCCGCCGCCATACCGGCGTGCAGCGCGATCCAGCCCACGTGACGGCCCATCACCTCGGCCACCATGCAGCGCTGGTGCGAGTCGCCCGTGGTGCGCAGCCGATCCATCGCGTCGGTGGCGATGTTCACGGCCGTGTCGAAGCCGAACGAGTAGTCGGTGGCGCGTAGATCGTTGTCGATGGTCTTCGGGACGCCGAGTACGTTGATGCCGTCCTTGGCGAGGCGGTCGGCCGCGGCGAGCGTGCCCTCACCGCCGATCGCGACGATGCCGTCGATCCCGTGATCGGCAAGGGTGCGGGCGATGTTCTCCGCACCGCCGCGCGGCCCTTCGTAGGGGTTGGTGCGGCTGGTGCCGAGGATCGTGCCGCCGACCTTGGACAGGCCTTTGACCTCATGACGGGTGAGCGGGAACATGTCGCCGTCGACGACGCCGCGCCAGCCGTCGCGGATACCCACGAACTCGAGGTCGTACGCGGTCGTGCCTTTGAGGACGATTCCACGGATGACGGCGTTCAGGCCGGGGCAGTCGCCGCCACTGGTGAGAATACCGATCTTCATGCTGCCGCCTTCGCGCTTCAGGAATGGAAAAGAGATGAGGCGACGCTGCCCGCTCTCGACACTAGTGGGCAGGACGGGCGGATGCCATTCCAGAGGCGATGAAAACCGATGATCTTGCACGACAACATGCATCGATACCAACTTCTTGAGCAAATCCTCCGCATGAGACGCAAAGAGGGCGTCAAGAACAATTGTTCTTAACGCCCTCTCGGAGTGCTGTGACGGTCAGGCGCCGAGCGCGTCGCGCAGCAAATGCATCAGCGCGGCCATCTGCACCGACTCGCTCGGCTCGGCGGATGCCGCCTCGCCGTCGAGAGCCCTGGCAGCCAGCCCCTGCTTCTGGTCGATCAGCTCAGCGATCTTCGTGTCAAGAGTGTGGGCGGCGATGATGCGCCACGCCGTCACCGGTTCGTCCTGACCGATGCGGTGCACGCGGTCGATCGCCTGGGTCTGCTCGGCAGCCGTCCAGCTCAGCTCGGCCAGCACGACGTTCGATGCCACTTGGAGGTTCACGCCGACGCCCGCCGCGGTCAGCGAACACACGGCGATGCCGACCTCAGGGTCGGTGTTGAACGCATCGATCGCCTGCTGCCGCGCCGGCGTGCTCTGGTCACCGCGGATCGAAACGGCCTTGATGCCCGACGCGGCGAAGTGCGCCTCTGCCTGGTCCATGACATCGACGTGCTTGGCGAAGAAGACGACCTTCTGCACCGAGCGCTGCAGCTGTGCAGCGTAGTCGGCCGCCAGCTGCGCCTTGGCCTGGCCGATCCGCCGCACCATCGTGAAGACGTTGTCGCCGCCGGTGCCGGCGGCCTTCGACTCTTCAAGCTCGTTGTGGGCGACCAGGCGCACGATGTCGTCATCGAGCTCGCCGTGCGCGACCGCTCCGGGCCGGTCTCCGCGCGCCTCAATGATGCGCCGGTACTTCGCGGCCATCCGCTCGCCCAGCTCGCGTTCGGCCTGGCGGATGCTGCGGCCGAACTCGTCGTCCAGCTGCACGGGCAGATCGGCGACGAGCTTGTCGGGCAGATCCGCTGCGACGTCCTTCTTCTTGCGGCGGACGATACCCATCGAGATCACGGCCTCGCGTGCCTCGGCGTAGAAGGTCTTGTCGGCGGGGGTCAGGCCCGTGGCATCCAGCTTCTCCATCAGCTCGGGTCCCGGCTTCTCGCCGTTCGTCCAGCCGAGGAAGCGCCAGATCGCGTCAAAGTCTTCGACGTCGTTGATCAGCGGGGTACCGGTCAGTGCCAGCATCAACGGGTTGCGCTCACGCTCACGGATGCGCGACGCCAGGGCCAGCACGTTCTGGGAACGCTGTGACGAGAGGTTCTTGATGAAGTGCGCCTCGTCGACCACCATGCCCTTCAGCCCGATGGAGCCCAGCCAGGAGAGGTGGCGGTCGAGGATCTCGTAGTTGACGATGAACACATCGGCGAAGGCATCGATGTCGGCACCGTCACCCGCGATCACCGTCGCGCGCCGCTGCGGCGTCCACCGCTCGACCTCCCGGGCCCAGTTCATCTTCACCACGTTCGGCACGACGACCAGCAACGGATACGCGCCCGCCACCGACGCCGCGAGCACCGACTGCGCGGTCTTGCCCAGTCCGGGCTCGTCGGCAAGCAAGAAGCTGCGGTGTCCCGCGCGCACGGCCTCGACGAAGCGAGACTGGTGCACCATCACCTCGCGCCCCTTCGGCGAGATGTGATCGTACTCGGGCGTGGGCGGCAGATCCATGGTCGCCGCTCCCCCGCCAGCCCCCGACTCGAACGCCTTGTACAGCGGGCCCATGAGCTCCCAGCCGTCCAGTCGCCGACGCGGCACCGCGGCGGGGCGCGGCGTCAGATCCGGCGCGAGGAACGGGTTGGCGAGCTGGCGCGACTCGACCGAGGGCGGCGTCACCTGCTTCTCGGCAATCGCCGCGGGCACGATGGGCGCGCGCGTCGGCGCCACGTCGGTGATGACGAGCTCCTCGGGCGCCAGCTCGGCGCCCGACTCCAGCAACCAATCGCGACGCATGCGCTTTGCCACCGGCGATGCCGCCTGGTCGGCCTCCAGCAGTTGGATCAGCGAAGTGTCACGAGCCGCGGTCTTCGCCAGAATCGTGGCCACGCCGTCGAGACGCTTGAGCAGTTCGACGCGGGCCGCGTCGGTCAGTTCCGCATCAGCCTTGACCCGGGCGCGCTCCTCGCGCACCAGAAAGGCTATGACCTGGAACTTGACGCGGTTAGTGGGGCCGAGCTTCGAACGCTGGGCCTTCGCCTCGATCTCGCGCACCTTGCGCGCCAGGATCGGGATCAGTGGTGCCTCGTCGTCGCGACGAGAGGTCTTCTTGCGCCGCGGTGCGGCGGTTGCCGTGGTCGGCATGCTCCTCCTGAGCGTGTGTGCCGAAGCGCCGAAGGGGCCTTCGGTCCGTTGCGGTCATCCGCGTGTGGCGCCAGCCAGGACCGTGCGGATGCAGGTGCTCGATCTGCGCGTTGCGCGGCCGTCGATCAGCACCGGTACCAAGTTTACGACATGTGCGCCGGATATCGACAGAAACGACACCGCACCGTCCATGGAACCGCGGCTCAGAGCGTGATCAGAGGCCGAGGCGCGCTCGTGCGTCCGCGACGTCCGCTGCGATCTGATCGATCAGTGCGGCCATGCCTTCGAAGGCGACCATGCCGCGCAGATGAGCGGTGAACTCCACCGTGACACGATGACCGTACAGGTCGAGACCGTCCTGGTCGAGCACGTGCGCCTCGACCTGCCGGCGCGACACGTCGTCGAAGGTCGGATTGGTGCCCACCGAGATCGCGGCGGGATACCGCACCCCAGTCGTATGGTCGGTCATCCAGCCGGCGTAGATCCCATCTGCGGGGATCAGCGCATCCACCGTCTCGGACAGGTTCGCCGTCGGGAAGCCGAGCTCACGCCCGCGCTTGAGACCGTGCACGACTTCACCCGAGACGGCGACCGGGCGTCCGAGCACAATCGCAGCCTGCGCGACGTCGCCGGCCGCGAGCAGTTCGCGGATCCACGTCGACGAGACCCGTCGCCCCTCCCCCTGCGGGAACACATCGCCGATGACATCCACCGAGAAGTCGTGCTCCGGCCCCATGTGCTTCAGCAGCTCGGGTGTTCCCGCACCGCCGTTGCCGAATCGGAAGTCCTCGCCGACGAGCACCGTGGCGACGCGCAGCGCATCGACGAGGATCGTGCGGACGAACTCCTCGGCAGGGACCGACGCCAGTGCGCTGTCGAAGGTCAGCACGAGCGTTGCATCCAGCCCGCTCTCTCCGAGCAGTTCGAGCTTGCGATCCAGCGACACCACATTGTCGGGGCAGAGCTGCGGGCGCAGCACCTCGAGGGGGTTGCGGTCGAAGGTCACCGCGACGGCACGTGCGCCGATGGCGCGGGCATCCTCTTGCACCTTGCGGATGATCGCCTGGTGTCCGACGTGCACGCCATCGAACTTGCCGATGGCGACGACGGTGCGACCGAAATCGGCCGGCACCTCGGCGGGGTCACGGAAGACGATCACGAATGCTCCTCACCGACCGCGACGGGGTGCTGACGGCTGCGTCGCAACCACCAGATACCGAAGACCGGCAGCACGAGCGGGACGAACACGTATCCCATGCCGAAGTACGACCACACGCTGTCGTGTCCGAACAGCGACGGCACGAGCAGACTCAACGCTCCCACCACAAGCACGCCGGTGAGCTCGAAGACGATGGCCACCCACGCCACCTGGTACCACCCGGGTCGATCCGCGAGCACGAGAGCGAGGGTGGCAAGGATGTAGACCGCCGCGGCAACGGCGGAAAGGGTATAGGCGAGCGGGGCCTCGTCGAAGCGGCGGACGATCTGGACGAAGCTGCGCCCGGTGGCCGCCAGCGCCATCACGGCGTACACGATGACGAGCACTCGGCCGACGCCCGTCATGCGGTTGCGTGTGGCGGTGTGGGACATTGCGTGCTCCATTCTAGGCGGCCGGCAGCGTCCAGATCGTCTGCATGCGCCAGAGCATGATCGCCAGCGAGACGGCGACGACACCGAGCACGACGGTGCTCCAGCGCCCGCGCTCCAGCAGCGCCCAGGCGATCCCGCCGATCGGCAGCAGCACCGCGGCGATCAGGTAGACCCAGAACTCCAGCAGATCGCCGGTGGGCGGGTTGCCCGCGAACGGGGCGATGATCGCGATCACCACTTGCGCGATCAGCAGCACCTCGACCAGCAGCAGGCTGCCGACCGTGTAGTCACTCGGACGACGACCGGCGAACCCGGCGATCAGGCAGAACAGCCCCGCCGCGAGCGCCACGACGATCTGGACCACGGTGAACCACAGGATCATCCCTGCACCTCCGGCATGTTCATTGCACTCTTGATATCGGCACCGCGCGTCTCGACGACGCCGATCAACGCACCGTGCGGGTCGATTGCGGCGACTTCGGATGCCGTCAGCCGGGACGACTGCCCGTGCAGGCGCTTCCCGTGTCTGAGGTCCCGCGCCTCCTGTTCAGTGACGTGCAGCACGGGCATCACGCGGGCCGCCGCTGCGGCTGCGGTCAGGGTTGAGGCTCCTTCCAACGCGTCGATGCCCACGGCATCCGCCACGTCGAACTCGCCGACGCGCGTGCGCCGAAGTGCTGTGAGGTGCCCGCCGATGCCGAGAGCCGCACCGAGGTCCCGCGCGAGCGCGCGGATGTACGTGCCCGACGAGCAATCGACGATGACGTCGAGATCGATGAAGCCGTCGGTGTCACGGCGCGCAAGCACGTCGAAGCGCGACACAGTCACCTGACGTGCTGCTAGCTCGACCTCCTCGCCCGCGCGTACACGGTCATAGGCGCGCTTGCCGTCGACCTTGATCGCCGAGACGGCGCTCGGCACCTGTGCGATCGGGCCCGTCAGATCCGCGATGCCCGCCGCGATGCGTTCCGCGGTGATAGCCGCGACGGCGTCGTGAGCTGCACGTTCGAGCATCTCGCCCTCGGCGTCGTCGGTGGTGGTTGCCGCGCCCAGACGGATGGTCGCCGAGTATGTCTTGTCAGCCCCGACGATGTAGGTCAGCAGACGCGTCGCGCCCTCGATGCCGATCACAAGCAGCCCGGTCGCCATTGGATCCAGCGTTCCGGCGTGCCCCACCTTTCTCGTGCCGAATGCGCGTCGCGTGCGGGCGACGACGTCGTGGCTGGTGAGGCCACCGGGCTTGTCGACGAGCAGGATGCCGGGGGTGAGCATCCCTCCAGTTTAGGCCGCGTCGCTGACCCTCCCCGCCGCAGCAACGCCCCGTGACCGCAATAGGGTGAGAGGATGCCCGCACCGACCTCGCAGCCTGCCTGGAGCGATGCTCTCTCCGACTGGTACGGGCGTACCGCACGGGACCTGCCCTGGCGCCGCGCGGACTTCTCCGAACAGTACGGCGCGTGGGGAACGCTGGTGAGCGAGTTCATGCTGCAGCAGACGCCTGTCGCGCGCGTGATCCCGCATCTGGAGGCCTGGTTGGAGCGCTGGCCCACGCCGGCGGCGATGGCGACGGCCACCCCGGCGCAGGTCGTGCACCAGTGGGCGAACCTCGGCTACCCGCGCAGGGCGCTGTGGTTGCACCGCGCAGCCGTGCAGGTCGTGGAGCATCACGACGGGGTGGTGCCCCGAGAGGTGTCGAAGCTGCTGGAGCTGTCCGGGATCGGTGACTACACCGCGCGCGCCGTGGCCGTCTTTCACTACGGCGACCGCCACCCCGTCGTCGACACCAACACCCGCCGGGTGATCGCTCGTCTCGTCGAGGGGCTGTCTGCTCCGGAACCTCCGTCCGCGCGCGACCTGACGCGGATGAGCACGCTGCTGCCCGAAGCGCGCGCCGCATCCGCGGTGTTCAACGCCGCCATGATGGAGCTCGGCGCAGTTGTCTGCACGGCACGCTCCCCGAAGTGCGAGGTCTGCCCACTGGCATCCGACTGCGCCTGGCTCAGAGCGGGTCAGCCGCAAACGGGCGATCGTCGGCGCCGACAGGCGCGCTACGAAGGCTCGGATCGCCAGGCGCGCGGCGCACTGCTGCGCATGTTGCGCGAGGCGCCCGAGCACCGTGTACCCGCGGGTGTCGCCGCCGAGCATTGGCCCGATGGCGGTCAGCGTGACCGGGCGATCGACTCGCTCGTCGCAGATGGACTCATCGAGGCATCCGACGGCGAGTTGCGCCTCCCGGCGTGAGACGCGTCAGGACTCGTCGTCCTCGTCCCGGCGATACGGGTCGGTCTCGCCCGCGTGGGTTGCGGACGACGCGAGCTTGGCCACCTCGGCGTCGCGCTCGCGGGCTTCGCGCAGCAGGTCGGCGATGTGACCGGCGTTCTCGGGCAACGCGTCCGGGATGAACTCCAACGTCGGCACGAGGCGGATGTTCAGCTGGCGCCCGACCTCCTTGCGCAGCAGGCCCGTGGCCGAGGTCAGCGCCGCTCCGCTAGAAGCACGCTCCTCGTCGGTGCCGAGCACGGTGTAGAACACCGATGCGTGCTGCAGGTCACCAGAGACGCGCACGTCGGTGATCGTGACGAACCCGAGGCGCGGGTCACGCAACCCCTTCTCAAGACGCTCGGCGAGGATGACGCGGATGCGGTCCGCAAGTCGTGCCTGTCGTTCTCCGGCCATGTCCGGTTCTCTTTTCCGTGTGAGGGGTGAGGGGCACCCGCAGGCGCCCCTCACCGTTCAGATCAGCCTCGCGGCTTCTCGACCATCTCGGTGGTCTCGATCTCGTCGCCCACCTGGATGTCGTTGTACTTGCCCAGGCCGATACCGGCTTCGAAGTCGGTACGGACCTCGGTGACGTCATCCTTGAAGCGACGCAGCGACTCGATGGCCAGGCCATCGGCGATGACGACACCGTCGCGGATGACGCGCGCCTTGGCGTTGCGCGTGATCGTTCCGGAACGGACGATGACACCGGCGATGTTGCCGAACTTCGAGGAACGGAACACCTCGCGGATCTCGGCGACACCCGACTGAACCTCTTCGAACTCGGGCTTGAGCATGCCCTTGAGCGAGTTCTCGATCTCGTCGATCGCCGAGTAGATGACCGAGTAGAACCGCACGTCGACACCCTCGCGGGACGCAGCCTCGCGGGCCTTGGTGTCGGGACGGACGTTGAAGCCCACGATGATCGCGTTGTCGATCGTCGCCAGGTTCACATCCGACTCGGTGATCGCACCCACACCGCGGTGGATGATGCGCAGCTGCACCGAGTCGTCGACCTCGATCTTGAGCAGCGACTCCTCCAGCGCCTCAACGGCACCCGAGACGTCACCCTTGATGATGAGGTTGAGCGTCTCGACCTTGCCCTCTTCGAGCGCACGGGTAAAGTCCTCGAGCGAGATGCGCTTGCGTGCCTTGGCGAGCTGAGCGTTGCGCTCCACGGCCTCACGCTTCTCGGCGATCTGACGGGCCATGCGGTCCTCTTCAGTGACGATGAAGACGTCACCGGCGCGGGGCACCGAGTTCAGACCCTGCACCTGCACGGGACGCGACGGCGCAGCAGCCGAAACAGACTCACCGTTCTCGTCGAGCATCGCACGCACACGGCCGTAGGCGGTGCCGGCGACGATCGCGTCACCGACGCGCAGCGTTCCGGACTGGATGAGCACCGTAGCGACCGAACCGCGGCCCTTGTCGAGCTTGGCCTCGATCGCGACACCACGGGCAGCCTTGTTCGGGTTGGCCGTGAGGTCGAGACCAGCGTCCGCGGTGAGCAGCACGGCGTCGATGAGCTCCTGGATTCCGGTACCGCCGCGAGCCGAGACGTCGACGAACATGACGTCGCCGCCGTACTCCTCGGCGACGAGACCGTACTCGGTGAGCTGCTGACGCACCTTGGCCGGGTTGGCCTCGGGCTTGTCGACCTTGTTGACCGCGACCACGATCGGCACGTCGGCCGCCTGTGCGTGGTTCAGCGCCTCGACCGTCTGCGGCATGATGCCGTCGTCGGCCGCGACGACGAGGATCGCGATGTCGGTGACCTGCGCACCACGGGCACGCATGGCGGTGAACGCCTCGTGTCCGGGGGTGTCGATGAAGGTCACCGCGCGCTCGACGCCGTCGTGCTCGGTCCAGATCTGGTACGCACCGATGTGCTGGGTGATACCGCCGGCCTCGCCCTCGATGACGTTCGTCTGACGGATCGCGTCGAGCAGTCGGGTCTTACCGTGGTCGACGTGACCCATGACGGTGACCACCGGCGGGCGGATCTCGAGGTCTTCGTCGTCTTCTTCAGCGAGCTCCTGCTCGAGGTTGAGACCGAAGCCCTCGAGGAGCTCCTTGTCCTCGTCCTCGGGCGAGACCATCTGAATCTTGTAGCCGAGCTCGGCACCGAGGACCTCGAAGGTGGCCTCGTCCAGCGACTCGGTGGCCGTGGCCATCTCGCCGAGGTTGAAGAGGATGGTGACGAGCGTTCCGGGCTGAACCGTGTAACCGTTCAGTGCTTCGAGCTTGTCGGCGAAGTCTGCGATCGAGGCGCCACGGCGCAGACGGATCGTCTCGCCGTTGCCCTTCTGGACATTGACGCCGCCGACGATCGGCGCCGACCGCATCTCGAACTCTTGACGCTTCGCCCGCCGCGACTTGCGCTGCTTGCTCTTGCCGCCGCCCTTACCGAACGCACCCGCGGTACCACCGCCGGGTCCGCGACCACGGCCACCGCCGCCACCGGGACGACCTGCGAAGCCGCCACCGGGACGTGCACCGGGACCGGCACCGGGGGCACCGGCACCGCCGGGACGACCGGGACCGCCCGTGCGCTGCTGGAACGGTGCGCCGGGACGACCGCCCTGGCCACCGCGACCGCCACCACCGGGACGACCCGGACGGGGTGCGCCGACGCGCGGCGAACCGGGACGCGGCGCCTGCGGCCGGGGGATGTTGCCAGGCGTGGGACGCTGGCCCATACCCTGCTGCGAAGCGAAGGGGTTGTTGCCCGGGCGGGGGCCGGCGGGGCGCTGTCCCATGCCCTGCTGGTTCGAGAACGGGCTGTTGCCGGGGCGCGGAGCGCCGGGCTTGGGAGCGTTGCCACCGGGCTTGGGGGCATTGCCACCGGGCTTCGGAGCGTTGCCACCGGGCTTGGGGGCGTTACCCCCGGGCTTCGGAGCCTCTGCACCCGGCTTCGGCGTGCTCGCCGCGGGCGCAGCGGTCTCAGGCTTCGCCGCAGGGGCGGGTGCCTCGGGAGTCTTGGCGGGTCCCGGCTTGGGACCGGGCGTCGGTGCCTTCGGCGCTGCGGGGCCGGGCTTGGGTGCGGCCTTCGCGGCCGGCTTGGCCTCGGCCTTGTCGCCGCCCTTTGCGGTGGGGTCGGCCTCGATCGCAGCGCGCAGCTTTCGCGCCACCGGGGGCTCGACCGTCGAGGACGGACTCTTCACGAACTCGCCGAGCTCCTTGAGCTTGGCGAGCGCGAACTTGCTGTCGACACCGAGTTCGGCAGCGATCTCATGCACACGTGGTTTGGCAGCCACAATTCTCCTGTCTGGGTCGGTCCACCCAGGCAGGGCAGACCACTAGTCGCGGACGGGTCTCATTTCGAGCCGTTCACTTTGTTTCCATAGCCGTTCAGCCTTTGTTTCTCGGACTGTGTCGTTCGACGTTCCTCACGTCCGACGCCTGCGGGAATCCGAAGGTGGCCGGTACGCGAAGTGCACGTGCGAAGGCCCGCCGCCGCAGAGCGGCTTGCAGGCATTCGACTGTCGGATGCAACCACGCCCCTCGCCCCGGCAGAACCGCTCGCTCGTCGAAGACGAGTTCACCGTTCTGCGCTGCCACCCTGATGAGGGCGGATCGAGAGGCACGAGCGCGACAACCGACACACGTTCGTACGGGTTCCATCTTACACCTCGCCCCTGAACAGCCGAATCAGCGCGCCGGGTGTCGCGTGCTCAGGAATCACCCATCACGCTGTCGGGCTGAATGTCGATCTTCGCCCCGGTCAGCTTGGCAGCGAGGCGGGCGTTCTGCCCCTCCTTGCCGATCGCCAGCGACAGCTGGTAGTCGGGAACCAGTGCACGCACGGCCTTGGTGCTGGCATCCAGCACGAACGCCGAGGTGACCTTGGCGGGCGAGAGTGCGTGGGCCACGAACGTGGCGAGGTCGGGGTGGTGGTCGACGATGTCGATCTTCTCACCGGCCAGTTCCTCGGTCACCGCGCGCACGCGTCGACCCATCTCACCGATGCACGAGCCCTTGGCGTTGACCGACGGATCGTTCGCCTTGACCGCGATCTTGGTGCGATGGCCGGCCTCACGGGCCAGCGAGACGATCTCGACGAGGCCGCCGGCGATCTCGGGAACCTCGAGTGCGAACAGCTTGCGCACGAGCCCCGGGTGCGTGCGCGAGACGGTGATCTGCGGGCCCTTCATGCCCTTCGCCACACTCGTGACGTACACACGCATGCGCTTGCCGTGCGGGTACTCCTCGCCGGGCACCTGCTCCTCGGGCGGCAGGATGGCCTCGACAGCGCCGAGGTCGACGTGGATCATGCGCGGGTTGGGACCCTGCTGGATGACACCGGCGACGATGTCACCCTCCTTGCCACGGAACTCGCCCAGCACCGCGTCGTCGGCGATGTCACGCAGGCGCTGGCCGATAACCTGCTTGGCGGCGTACGCGGCGATGCGGCCGAAGTCTTCGGGGGTGGTCTCTTCCTCACCGATGATCGCGCCCTCTTCGTCGCGCACCGGCTGCAGCACCGACACACCACCGCTGACGCGGTCGAGCTCGACGCGGACACCCTCGGGTACGGCGCCATCCTCAGAGACGTGCTTGCCGTAGGCGGTCAGGATCGCCTGTTCGATGATCGAAACGAGTTCATCGAAGGGGATCGCCTTCTCCTTCTCGATTCCGCGCAGCAGTGCGAGTTCGATCTTCATCAGCGGCCTCCCTATTCAGCTCTCCCCGCGTGAGAACGCTCCGCGGGCATCAGAACAGAATAGCGGAAACCCAGGCGGATGCGGATGCTGGACGCAATGTCGCGGTTGCCCGCATACTGACCACATGCAGCAAGTGGATACCGTCATCATCGGCGCCGGCATGGCCGGGGTCACCTGCGCACGGCTGCTGACCGACGCCGGACAGCGTGTCGTCGTGCTCGAGGCGCGCGACCGCGTGGGTGGGCGGATGCTCACCGAACGGTCGCCGGGCTTCCCGGTCGACCTCGGTGCGTCATGGATCCACGGCATTGACGACTCACCGCTATGGGAACTGGTGCAGACGTTGCGCATCCCCACGCTGGAGTACACGGTCGGGAGTTTTCAGGCCGGCGGACGCCCGATGATGCACTTCGACGGCGAGGGACGGCCGATGTCGGCCGCGGAAAGCGCCCGCTGGGTCGACGACGTTGCGTCCGTCGATCACGCACTGCACGCCGAGATCGCGCGCTCCTCCCCCGGCGATACCTACCTGGATGTCACCGAACGCGCCCTCGACGCATCCGGTCTCGACGCGGAGCGCATCGATGAGGTCCGCGAGTTCTTCCGGCATCGTGTTGAGGAGCAGTGCGGCGCGTGGATCGGGGATCTTGACGCGCACGGGCTCGACGAGGATGCCATCGACGGCGATGAGGTGATCTTCCCTCGCGGCTACGACGAGATCCCCGCTCGGCTCGCCGCCGGACTCGACGTCCGGTTCACGCACGAGGTCTCGCGGGTGGATCGTGACACCGACGGTGTGACGGTCACGACCGAGCAGGGCGTCTTCACTGGGGCATCCGCTGTCGTCACGGTGCCGCTCGGCGTACTCAAAGCGGGGGACATCGCGTTCGCTCCCCCGTTGCCGACCGACGTCTCCGGCCCAATCGAGCGCCTGGGCATGGGGGTGTTCAACAAGATCTTCCTGCAGTTCCCCGAACGGTTCTGGCCCGACGACAGCTATC